>JAYVNL010000275.1:0-3415 GCA_043758495.1 Rhizobacter sp. | reverse complement strand
TGCCGCCGAACTTGCCGACAGCCGTGCGGGCTGCGGCGACGATGACGATGTCGTTCATGGTGATCTCCTTAGGCTTTCTCTTTGACATAGCGACCCGGCGCCGGTTCGATCGCCCGGTACTGGCGATTCCCCGGTGCCTTGGGCGCGGCGATCTGCTTGCCGCCGAACGGTGCCAGCCAGGCCGACCAGTCGGTCCACCAGCTGCCGGCGTGTTCGGCGGCGGCACCCAGCCACTCGCCGGCCGAGTCGGGCAGGGCCGCGCCCTTGCCGATCCAGTGGCTGCGCTTCTTCTTCGCCGGCGGATTGATGACGCCGGCGATGTGGCCGGAAGCGCCGAGCACGAAGCGGCGCTTGCCGCCGAGCAGGTGAACGCTGCGGTAGGCGCCCTGCCAGGGCACGATGTGGTCCTCGCGCGAGCCGTACACGTACGACGGCGCGTTGATGGTGCCGAGGTCGATCTTCTCGCCGCACACCTTGACCTTGCCCGGCTTGCCGAGGTTGTTCTCGAGATAGGTGTTGCGCAGGTACCAGCAGTACATCGGCCCGGGCAGGTTGGTGCCGTCGCTGTTCCAGTAGAGCAGGTCGAACGGAGGCGGCGTCTCGCCCTTGAGGTAGTTGCCGACGACGTAGTTCCAGACCAGGTCGTTGGGCCGCAGGAAGGCGAAGGTCGTGGCCAGTTCCTGGCCCTTGAGCAGCGTCCCGCCGCCCGGACTCTCGGCGCCGATCGTCATCTCGCGCAGCCGCACCGAGTTCTCGTCGATGAAGATGTCGAGGATGCCGGTGTCGGCGAAGTCGAGGAAGGTGGTGAGCAGCGTGACGCTCGCGGCCGGCTTGTCGCCGCGCGCCGCCAGCACCGCCAGCGCCGTCGAAAGAATGGTGCCGCCGATGCAGAACCCCAGCGTGTTGATCTGCGTCGTGCCGGTGATCTCCTGGACCACGCCGATAGCGCGGATCGCCGCGTTCTCGATGTAGTCGTCCCAGGTGTGCTGGGCCAGATCGTCGCCAGCGTTCTTCCAGCTCAGCACGAAGACGCGGTGGCCTTCGGCCACGGTGTAGCGGATGAGCGAGTTCTCGGGCTGCAGGTCGAGGATGTAGAACTTGTTGATGCAAGGCGGCACGAACAGGATCGGCCGCTCGAACACCCTGGCCGTCAGCGGCTTGTATTCGAGGAGCTGGAACAGCTCGTTCTCGAACACCACCGAGCCCTCGGTGGTAGCGACGTTGCGGCCGACCTCGAAGGCGCTTTCGTCGGTCTGCGAAAGGTGGCCTCGTTGCATGTCGTTCCACATCTGCGAAGCGCCGTGCAGCAGGCTCTCGCCGTGGCTTTCGAGCGCCTTCTTCTGCGCATCCGGATTGAGCGCGAGATAGTTCGAAGGCGACGTGGCGTCGACCCACTGCAGCACCGCGAAACGGATACGCGCTTTCGTCTTCTCATCGGCATGGACGCTGGCGGCCATCTTTGCGAGGGTGCGCGCATTGAGCAGGTACATCGCCGACGTGAACGACGAACCCGGGCTGGCGGCCCACTCCGCGCTCGCGAACCTGCGGTCGCCCGATGCGGCGGTGGAGGCGGCGGCGGCGGCGTTGGCCGGCTGCAGCACGCCGTTCCACAGCGCCTGCGCATCGCGAAGGAATTCGGTCTGGATCTCGCCGAGCGCGGTCGGCGGAATCGAGACGCCCGCCATGGTCTTGAAGGCCTCGCCGAGGGCGGCCGTCATCGCCGTCGCCGAGGCCAGCGGGTCGGTCGCCGCGGCCGGAGCTTCGGCCGCCGCCGACTGCATTGCGAGCGTCTTTTTCGTCATCCGGGCATTATCGCGGCGCAGGGCAGGGAGCCCCTCGGGAAAATCATGTATCTGGTTGCCATCGCCTGGCTCTACGTCGTCGTCCTGATGGCCCTCGCCGAGGGCGTTTCCGAGACCGGCTCGTGGCTGGGCGCCGGCGTCACGCTGCTGCTCTACGGCGCCTTGCCGCTCGGCATCGTGCTCTACCTATTCGGCACGCCGTCGCGACGTGCCGCGCGGATGCGGGCCTCAGCCGCGAGCACGACCGATGCTGTCGAGCCAGACGGCAGCGACCATCCGGCCGGTGACGCCGCTGCGACGAAACGAGAAGAAGCGTGACGCCTCGGTGACCGTGCAGAAGCCGCCGCCCGACACCTGCGTGACGCCGGCGGCGAGCAGGCGGTCGCGCGCCAGTTGCGGCAGGTCGGCAAGCCATCTTCCGGGCCGGCCGGGCCTGAACCGTGGCGGTTCGACTGCGCTTGCAACGGCCGCTTCGTGGCCCGACGCGTCGGCGCCGAAAGCCTCGAGCACGTCGGCGCCGACCTCGAACGCCGCCGGCCCGATGCAGGCGCCGAGCCAGACGACGACGTCGGCCGGCGCGCAACCCGCCGCGTCGCAGACGCTCTGCACCGTCGCTTCGACGACGCCCGCCGCCAGGCCACGCCAGCCGGCGTGGGCGGCGCCGACCGCGCCGCCGTTGCCCGCGGCGAACAGCAGCGGCAGGCAGTCGGCGACCATGACCGCACAGGCAACGCCCGGCTCGCTGGTGACGGCGGCGTCGGCGTCGTGGATCGTCGTGCCCGGCAGCTTGTCGGCGAGGCCGATGCGGGCGACGCGTGTGCCGTGGACCTGATGCAGGAACACGGGCGTGGCGCCGATCGCCGCCGCGAACAGCGCCCGATTGGCAGCGACCGCCCCGGGATCGTCGCCGACCCCGGAGTGCACGTTCATCGACGCGAACGGGCCGGTGCTGCGGCCACCCGTGCGCGTGGTCATCAGGGCGCCGACCCTGTCGAGGCCCCAGTCGGGCCGCAGCCAGGCGGCCGGCGCCGTCACGTCGCGTCGGGACAGCTCGAAGGCTGCGTGCTCGCGAACGCCGCCTCGGCCATGCAGGCGTCGAAGACGCGCATCACCGCGGGCACGTGGTCGAGCCGGCAGTCCATGCGCCGGGCATTGAAGATCTGCGGCACCAGCACGCAATCGGCCAGGCCGGGCAGGTCGCCATGGCAGAAGCGCCCCGTCGCCGGACGGCTTGCGAGTTGCCGCTCGACGACCGCGAGCCCGGCCTCGACCCAATGCCGGTACCAGCGATTCTTGTCGTCCTCGCTCACCTTCATCTCGCCGGTCAGATAGCGCAGCACGCGCAGGTTGTCGAGCGGGTGGATCTCGCAGGCGATGTCGAGGGCCAGTGAGCGGACACGGGCGCGGCCGGCGGCGTCCTTCGGCAGCAGCGGCGGCTCGGGATGCGCCTCGTCGAGGTATTCGATGATCGCCAGCGACTGCATCAGCGTCAGCTTGTCGGCGCCCTCGCCGACCTCCAGCGCCGGCACCAGCTGCGACGGCACGACGGTGCGAAAGCCGTCGCCGAGCTGCTCGTTCCTGACCAGATCCACGGCCGCGTACTCGTAGCTCAA
>JAYVNL010000274.1:0-3418 GCA_043758495.1 Rhizobacter sp. | reverse complement strand
GCAGCGGCGCCACCTTCCTGCTCGACCGCGGCGGCAAGGTCTCGCACTTCAGCTACTTCGCCAACGACCGCAGCGTGCAGGCCATCGCGGCGGCGCTGCTCGACGACCGGCCCGACGACTTCGCCGCCATCGGGCCGCTGTCGTGGAGTGGCGAAGACGCCAGCGGCACGCGCGCCGCGCTCGCCGTCGCGCGCTCGCGCGGCCCGGCCGATGCCGATGCCGCGACGACTGGCCAGCGCCCGGCGGTGTTCGTCATCCCCGGCATCCTCGGCTCCAACCTGAAGAAGGGCGGCGAGCGCATCTGGCTGGCAGCGAGGTTCGTGAATGCGTTGAAGGACCTCGCCTGGAGCGAGGCCGATGCCACCAGCGTCGAGCCCGACGGGCCGATCGGCAGCGTCTACGGCGCTCTCATCGACCGCCTCGCCGACAGCCACGAGGTGATCCCGTTCGCGTTCGACTGGCGCCGCCCGATCGAGGACGAAGCGCGCCGCCTCGGCAGCGCCGTCGAGGCGGCCCTCACGGAGCGGGCCGGCAGCCAGCAGCCGGTCCGCATCGTCGCCCACTCGATGGGTGGCCTGGTCGCGCGCGTGATGGCGCTCGAGGCCCCCGAAACCTGGCGGCGGATGATGGCGCGCGACGGTGCTCGCCTGCTCATGCTCGGTACGCCGAACGGCGGCTCGTGGTCGCCGATGCAGACGCTCTCCGGCGACGACACCATGGGCAACGCGCTGGCTGCGTTCGGCTCGCTCTTCGACAACCGCGGCGCCCGCGCCACGATGGCCGGCATGCCCGGCTTTATGCAGCTGCAGGCGGCGCTGCTCGACCCCGCGCTCGGCCTCGACCGCGCCGCCACTTGGCAAAAGCTCGCCGATGACGACATGGCGCGGCTCGCCAGGCAGAGCCTCTGGCACGACGAAGGCGCGCAGCGCACGATCTACCAGTGGGGCGCGCCGCCGCAAGACGTGCTCGATCGCGCCGTGGCGCTGCGCCGCCGCCTCGATGCGCAGGCCGCCGCGCTCGGCAGCGATGCCGAGAAGATGCTGCTCGTCGTCGGCCGGGCCCCGTTCACGCCGGGCGGCATCGTCTTCACCGACGCCGGCCTCGAATACGTCGATGCTGCCGGCGGTGGCGATGGCCGCGTGCCGCTGTCGAGCGCGCTGCTGCCCGGCGTTCGCACCTGGACGCTGGCCGCCACGCACGGCGACCTGCCACAGACGAACAGCGCCTTCGCGGCCTACCTCGAACTGCTCGACGGCGGCAATACCCGTCTGCTCGCCGCGCTCGATCCGGCGCGTGCGGTCGCCGCGGTGTCGGCAGCGGCAGCGGCATCGCGCGGTGCGCCGTCGAGCGGCGTCGACGGGGCGGCCGGCAGTTCGGCTGCAACGACCCCGGGCCTCGCTCGAAGCCGCCCCTCGCGCAGCCGGCAACCGTCGGCACCGCCGTCGAGTCCGTCCGATGTCCTCGCCATCGCCACGGGCCCCGACGACGGTGGCGGCCGCGCCGGCGCGTCGTCGCGGGCGCTGCATGTCACGGTGCTCAACGCCGACCTGAAGTTCGTGCACCAGCCGCTGGTGATCGGCCACTACCGCTCGCTGGCGCTGACCGGCACCGAGGCGGTCGTCGACAACCTGGTCGGCAAGGCGATGAGCAAGTCGCTGGCGGTCGGGCTCTATCCCGACAGCGTCGGCACCCACCAAATCTTCGGCAACATCCGCAAGGACCCGAACAACGTGCTGGCGATGGCGCGGCCGCTGGCGGTCGTCCTGGCCGGCCTCGGCGAGGAAGGCAAGCTGCGCGCCGTCGACCTCGCCTACACGGTGCGACAGGCCGTCATCGCGTATGCGCAGCGGCTCGCCGAGCAGCCGACCGGTGCGCCCGCCGAGTTCGAGCTCGCGGCGACGCTGATCGGCAGCGGCGGCACCGGCGTCAGTGCCGGCATGTCGGCGCAGCTCGTCGCGCAGGGCACCTACGAAGCGAACCAGAAGTTGCACGAAAACGGCTGGCCGCAAGTCGGCCAGCTCATCCTCGTCGAGTTCTATCTCGACCGCGCCAGCGACGCCTGGCGCGCTCTGCAGGTGCAGGCCACGGCGACGCCGAACCAGCTCAAGGTCGTGGGCCCGGTGCTGTCGGGTGCTGGAGCACTGAGGCGCTCGCTCGACTCGAGCTACCGCGGCGCCGCCTACGACTTCGTCAGCGCCGTCACCGGGCCGCTGCTGAACGGCGAGCCGACGATCACCTGGAACCTCGACACCAAGCGCGCTCGCACCGAAGTGCGCGCGCAGCAGACGCAGGGCTCGCTGGTGCGCGAGCTGGTGGCGAAGGCGTCGAACGACGCCAACCGCGATCCGCAGATCGGCCGCACCCTGTTCGACCTGCTGGTGCCGGTGGAGATGGAGCCCTTCCTCGGCGGCACCAGCGACATGGTGATCGAGCTCGACTCCGGCACCGCGGCGCTGCCGTGGGAGGTGCTGGACACCTCGTCGCCGCAGCTCTCGGGCGGCGACCCGCGGCCGTGGGCGATCCGCAGCAAGCTGCTGCGAAAGCTGCGCACGCGCGAGTTCCGCTCGCAGGTCTCGGACGCCAGTGCCGACAGCAACATCCTCGTCATCGGCGAGCCGTTGGTCGACGAAACGATGTACCCGCCGCTGCCCGGCGCCCGCGCCGAAGCGGTGGCCGTGGCGGCGCGGCTCGGCGACGGGCCCAACGGCGTCGACGCGGCGCGTGTGCGCCTGCTCGCGAGCGGCGCTGACGATGCCCGCAACATCATCAACGCGCTTTTCGAGCGGCCGTATCGCATCGTCCATATCGCCGGCCACGGCGCGCCCGGCGCGCGTGGGGGTGTGGTGCTTTCCGGCCAGACCTTCCTCGGCGCCGCCGAGGTCAACGCCATGCGCCGGGTACCGGAGCTGGTCTTCCTGAACTGCTGCCACCTCGCTGCCCGCGACGCGCAGACGGCGCTGGCGCCGTTCGACCGCGCCGAGTTCGCCGCCAACATCGCCGAGGCGCTGATCGAGATCGGCGTGCGCTGCGTCGTCGCCGCCGGCTGGGCCGTCGAGGACAAGCCGGCCGAGACCTTCGCAACCACCTTCTACGAGACGCTGCTGGGTGGCGGCCGCTTCATCGATGCCGTCGCCGCGGCGCGGACCGCGGCGTGGCGAGCCGGTGCCGGCGGCAACACCTGGTCGGCCTACCAGTGCTACGGCGATCCCGGCTGGACCAGGCTGCGCGGCACCGACGACGCCCAGCACGTCGCCGTCTCGCCGGCCGACGAGTTCGCCGCGGTGTCGTCGCCACCGGCGCTCACGCTCGCGCTCGAGACGCTCGCCATCCGCCTGCGCTTCGGCACCGACGACCCGGCCCGGCGCAGCAATGCCCTGCAGGCGCAGCGCGACAAGATCTGTTTCCTGGAGGCGAAGTT
>JAYVNL010000273.1:0-3433 GCA_043758495.1 Rhizobacter sp. | reverse complement strand
GGCCTGGTTCAAGTCGATCCGGCTCGACTGGCGGCCGGGTCTGGTCGTGGCCATCACGATTCCGCTGGTACTCGCGATCACCTTCGTGGTGATGTACTACGCCGGCGTCGGCCTGCACAAGATCTCGCTGGGCTCCCTGATCATCGCCCTTGGCCTGCTCGTCGATGACGCGATCATCGCCGTCGAGATGATGGTGCGAAAGCTGGAAGAAGGCTTCGACAAAGCCGCTGCAGCCACCTTTGCTTATGAAGCGACGGCGATGCCGATGCTCACCGGCACCCTCATCACCGCGGTCGGCTTCCTGCCGATCGGATTGGCGCAATCGACCGTCGGCGAATACACCTTCGCGATCTTCGCGGTGACGGCCGCCGCCCTCGTGATCTCGTGGTGTGTGTCGGTCTACTTCGTGCCGTACCTCGGCACGCTTTTCCTGCGCGAGAGGAGGGCTGGCGACAGCGAGCACCACGAGCTGTTCGACACGCCGTTCTACGCCCGCTTTCGCGGCACCGTCGACTGGTGCGTGCAGCACCGCTGGATCACGATCGGCGCCACCGTGGCCACGCTCGGGCTCGGCATCGTCGGCATGGGCAGCGTCCAGCAGCAGTTCTTCCCCGACTCGAGCCGGCTCGAGATCGTCGTCGACCTCTGGTATCCGGAAGGCACCTCGTTCGCCGCCAATGAAGAGGTGACGAAGCGGGTCGAAGCGCGTCTTCTCAAGCTCGACGGCGTCGACGACGTGAGCACGTGGGTGGGCAGCGGCGCCGAGCGCTTCGTGCTCGTGCTCGATCAGGTCTTCCCGCAGAGCAACGTGAGCCAGATGATCGTGATGCCGAAGGACATCCAGGCCCGCGAACGCATCCGAACGGCGCTGCCGGCCCTCCTCGCCACCGAGTTTCCGGAAGCGCGCGGCCGCGCCAAGCTGCTGCCGAACGGGCCGCCGGTGGCCTATCCGGTGCAGTTCCGCGTCGTCGGCCCGGAGCCGTCGCACGTTCGCGCCTATGCCGACGAGGTGAAGGCGATCATGCGCACCAACGTCAACATGCGTGGCGTCAACGATAACTGGAACGAGTCGGTGAAGTCGCTCCACCTCGACATCGACCAGGACAAGGCGCGCGCTCTCGGCGTCACCAGCTTCTCGCTCGCGCAGGCCGCACACACGATCAACGGCGGCAGCAACATCGGCCAGTTCCGCGACGGCGACAAGCTGATCGACATCGTGCTCAGGCAGCCGCAGGACGAGCGCAGCGCCATCTCCGACATGGCCAACGGCTACGTGCCGACGACCTCGGGCAAGAGCGTGCCGCTGGTCCAGATCGCGGTGCCGCGCTTCGCCTGGGAGCCGGGCGTGCTTTGGCGCGAAGGCCGCGACTACGCCGCGACCGTTCAGGGCGACATCGTCGAAGGCCTGCAGGCAGCGACCGTCACCGCCCAGCTCGACCCGCTCTTCGAACCGCTGCGCGCGAAGATGCTCCCGGCCTATCGCATCGAGGTTGCCGGCGCCGTCGCGGAGAGCAGCAAGGGCCAGGGCTCGATCGCGGCCGGCGCGCCGCTGATGCTCTTCATCATGTTCACGCTGCTGATGCTGCAGCTGCACAGCTTCAGCCGCTCCGTTCTCGTGTTCCTGACGGCGCCGCTCGGCATCTTCGGCATCGCCGCGGCGCTGCTGCTTTTGAACCGGCCGTTTGGTTTCGTCGCGCTGCTCGGCGTCATCGCGCTGATGGGCATGATCATGCGCAACTCGGTCATCTTGATCGACCAGATCGAGCACGACCGCGAGCGCGGCGTCGCGACCTGGACGGCGATCGTCGAGGCCGCGGTGCGGCGCTGCCGGCCGATCATGCTGACCGCCGCCGCCGCGGTGCTGGCGATGATCCCGCTCTCGCGCAGCGTTTTCTGGGGGCCGATGGCGGTCGCGATCATGGGCGGCCTCATCGTCGCCACGGCGCTGACGCTGCTGTCGCTGCCGGCCATGTATGCCGCATGGTTTCGCGTGAAGCGCGAAACACCGGCATCGCGATGACGGCCTGGTTCCGGGTCCGACGCGAGCCGGTAAACTAGCCGGCTGCCCCGAGCGCGGGTGGCGAAATTGGTAGACGCACCAGGTTTAGGTCCTGACGCCTTCACCGGCGTGTCGGTTCGAGTCCGACCCCGCGCACCAGATCCAAGAGAAGGCTCACCATGTCCGTTGAAGTTGAAACCCTCGACAAGCTCGAGCGCCGCATTACCCTGTCGCTGCCGGCGGCGACCATCGCCTCCGAGGTCGAGCAGCGTTTGCGCCGCCTCTCGCGCACCGTCAAGGCCGATGGTTTTCGGCCCGGCAAGGTGCCGATGAGCGTTGTCTCGCAGCGCTACGGGTACTCGGTGCACAGCGAGGTGCTGAACGACAAGGTCGGCCAGGTCTTCTCGCAGGCCGTGACCGAAGCGAAGCTGCGCGTCGCCGGCCCGCCGCGCATCACTGAGAAGGAAGGCGCGCCGGAGGGCGAGGTCGCCTTCGATGCAACGTTCGAGGTCTACCCCGAGATCAAGATCGGCGACCTGAGCGCGGCCGAGGTCGAGCGCGTCTCGACCGAGGTCGGCGAGGAAGCCGTCGACAAGACGATCGAGATCCTGAGGAAGCAGCGGCGCACGTTCCAGCAGCGCCCGGCGATCGAGCCGGCTGCAGTGGGCGATCGCGTCACGATCGACTTCGCGGGCGCCGTCGACGGCGTGCCTTTCGAAGGCGGCAAGGCCGAGGGCTTCCAGTTCATCATCGGCGAAGGCCAGATGCTCGAGCAGTTCGACGCTGCCCTGCGCGGCATGAAGACCGGCGACTCGAAGACCTTTCCGCTGCAGTTCCCCGCCGACTACCAGAGCAAGGACGTGGCCGGCAAGGAAGCCGACTTCATGGTCACGCTGAAGAAGATCGAGGCCCAGCACTTGCCTCCCGTCGACGAGGCGTTCGCGAAGGCGCTCGGCATTGGCGGCGGCACCGTCGAGGCGCTGCGCAGCGACGTTCGCAAGAACCTCGAGCGCGAGGTCAAGTTTCGTGTTCAAGCGCGCAACAAAGCCAACGTGATGGAAGCGCTCGCCAAGACGGCGGAGCTCGAGGTGCCGAAGTCGCTGGTCGCGGGCGAGGTCGAGCGGATGGTCGAGCAGATGCGCGCCGACCTCAAGAAGCGCGGCGTCAAGGACGCCGAGACGGCGCCGATCCCGCCCGAGATGTTCAGCGCGCAGGCGGAAAAGCGCGTTCGCCTCGGGCTCGTCGTCGGCGAGTTGGTGAGGAAGGAATCGCTGCAGGCCAAGCCGGAGCAGCTGCAGGCGCACATCGAGGAGATGGCGCAGAGCTACGAGAAGCCAGGCGAGGTCATGCGCTGGTACCTCAGCGACCGCTCACGGATGGCCGAGGTCGAGGGGCTGGTGGTCGAGAACAACGTCGCCAACTACGTTCTGGAGC
>JAYVNL010000272.1:0-3437 GCA_043758495.1 Rhizobacter sp. | reverse complement strand
GTACTCGGGCTCGTCGCGCAGCTTCTGCTGCTCGATGGCGCGCTGCTTGATGGTCCAGTAGGCTTCCTCGCCCTCGACCTTCGGCAGCACCGCGAAATTGAACATCGGCGGTGGCGACGGCATCGACCACTCGAGCGAGCGGCCGTTCCAGGGGTCGCCGGTGTGGTCGCGCAGGGCCTCGCGGTGGCGGATGCTCCAAACCAGCTGCACCACCTGTAGGCCGACGCCGATGGCGATCAGCACTGCGCCGGCCGCCGCCGCCCAGAGCCACGGCTGCCAGCCGGGCACGTCGTAGTGCTGCAGGCGCCGCGTCATGCCCATCAGGCCGAGCACATAGAGCGGCATGAAGGCGAGGTAGAAGCCGACGATCCAGAACCAGAACGCGGCCTGACCGAGGCCTTCGTGGAGCTTGAAGCCGAATGCCTTCGGGAACCAGTACTCGTAGCCGGCGAAGAGGCCGAAGACGACGCCGCCGATGATGACGTTGTGGAAGTGGGCGACGAGGAAGAGGCTGTTGTGCAGCACGAAGTCGGCCGGCGGCACCGCCAGCAGCACGCCGGTCATGCCGCCGATCACGAAGGTGACCATGAAGCCGACCGTCCACAGCATCGGCGCCGGAAAGCGGATGCGGCCGCCGTACATCGTGAACAGCCAGTTGAAGATCTTCACGCCGGTCGGCACCGCGATCACCATGGTGGCGATGCCGAAGATGGCGTTGACGTTGGCGCCCGCCCCCATGGTGAAGAAGTGGTGCAGCCAGACCATGAAGGAGATGACGCAGATCGCCATCGTCGCCACCACCATCGAGCGGTAACCGAAGAGCGGCTTGCCCGAGAAGGTGGAGGCCACTTCCGAGAAGATGCCGAACGCCGGCAGGATCAGGATGTAGACCTCCGGGTGGCCCCAGGCCCAGATGAGGTTCATGAACATCATCACGTTGCCGCCACCGTCGTTGGTGAAGAAATGAAAGCCAAGGTAGCGGTCGAGCAGCAGCATCGCGAAGGTCGCGGTCAGGATCGGGAAGGCGGCGACGATGAGCAGGTTCGACGCCAGCGTCGTCCAGCAGAACATGGGCATGCGCAGGTAGCTCATGCCGGGCGCGCGCACCTTGAGAACCGTCGTGACCAGATTGATGCCCGAGATGAGCGTGCCGACCCCCGAGATCTGCAGCGCCCAAAGGTAGTAGTCGACGCCGACGCCGGGCGAGTACTGCAGTTCGGAGAGCGGCGGATACGGCAGCCAGCCGGTGCGCGCGAACTCGCCGACGAAGAGCGCGATGTTGACCAGCAGCGCGCCGGTGGCGGTGAGCCAGAAGCCGACCGAATTCAGCGTCGGAAAGGCAACGTCGCGGGCGCCAAGCTGCAGCGGCACCACGAAGTTCATGAGGCCGATCACGAACGGCATGGCGACGAAGAAGATCATCATCGTGCCGTGCGCCGAGAAGATCTGGTTGTAGTGGTCGGGCGGAAGGAAGCCCGCGGAGTTCATCGCCACTGCCTGCTGCGCCCGCATCATCAGCGCGTCGGCGAAGCCGCGCAGCAGCATCACGAACGCGAGCACGATGTACATCACGCCGATGCGCTTGTGGTCGACGCTGCTGAACCACTCCTTCCACAGGTAGGGCAGGTGGCCCCTGACGACGATCCAGACCAGGATGCCGGTGAGCACCGCGGCGACGACGCCCGAGGTGACCATGACGATCGGCTCGTGGAGCGGCACCGCCTCCCAGCTGAGCTTGCCGAAGAGGCTCATGCCGACGGCTTCATTGGGAAACCTTGCTGGTTTGGGCGATGCCCTTGCGTTCGGTCCCCGGGCCGGGACCGGGGGCGAGTTGCTGGGCGACGATCTTCTTGAAGATGCCGGCCTCGGCGCTGCCGAAGCTCGACGGCTTCAAGGCGACGCTCTGCTTCGCCAGTGCCGCATAGCTGGTGCCGTCGAGCGCGCCGCCGGCGCCGCGCGTCGTGGCGACCCAGGCGCTGAACTGGTCGGCCGGCAGTGCCCGAACATCGAAATGCATGTCGGAGAAGCCTTCGCCGCTGAAGTGTCCGGAGATGCCGCGGTAGGTGCCGGGCTCGTCGGCGTGCAACCAGAGTTCGCTGGCCATGCCGTTCATGGTGTAGATCATGCTGCCGAGCTGCGGCACGAAGAAGGTGTTCATCACGCTCGCCGACGTGAGCGTGAAGTGCAGCGGCACGCCAACCGGCACGACCAGCTCGTTGACCGTCGCGACGCCCTGCCCCGGATAGATGAAGAGCCACTTCCAGTCGAGCGAGACGACCTCGATGTCGATCGGCTCGGCCTTCGACTCGATCGGCCGCGCCGGGTCGAGCTGGTAGGAGCCGATCCAGGTGACGCCGCCGAGCAGGAGGATGACCATGACCGGAATCGACCAGACGACGAGCTCGATGCTGCCCGAGAACGACCACGTCGGCAGGTAGCGCGCCTTGGTGTTCGAAGCGCGGAACCACCAGGCGAAGGCGAGCGTGGCGACGATCGTCGGCACCACGATCGCCAGCATGATGGCGAGCGAGTCGATGAGGATCGTCTTCTCGGCACGACCCACCGTACCGCGCGGGTCGAGCAGTGCCGCATCGCAGCCCGCCAGCACCAGCGACAGCACCGCGAGCGTTGCGGCATGCGGCCAACGTGACCGGGCGATCGGCGCAAGGTGCATGGCCAGAGAATACGTGCTCGGCCACCGCCCCCCGCTCACCAGCCCCAGCGCAGGTGCAGCGGCAGGTAGACGGCGAAGCCGGCGAGCAGTGGCCCGAGCATGCCCGGCCGCCAGCCGTAGTACACGGTGGCGGCCACGGCGGCGAACAAACGGGCGTCGCGCCACGTCGTGACGAGCGCCCCGTGGACCATGAAGATCTCCGGCGCCAGCACGGCGACGATTGCTGCCAGCGGCGCCATCTGCAGCGCCCGCTGCAGCGGCTCGGGGATCTTCGGCTCGCGGTTCGCGTAGAGGAAGAAGCCGCGCGCGATCGCTGTCACCACCGCCATGCCGACGATGGTGAATGCCGTCTCGGCGAACGGCAGCGTCGTCATGGCTGCCGAGCCGTTGCCGGCGTGGTGCCGCCCACGCGCGTCGCGACCAGGCTCACCGCCACCGCCGCGGCGATGGCGACCAGGATGTTCATGTTGAGCGGCAGCGCATAGGCGGCGATCGCCGCGGCCGCCGAGACGATCGCCGCCAGCCAGGCGGTGCGATCGGTGAGCAGCGAATAGGCGAGACCGAGCATCGCCAGCGTACCGGCGAAGCCGAGCCCCCACGCCGTCGGCACCAGCGAGGAGACGAAGATGCCGAGCAACGACGAGGCCTGCCATACCGGCCACGATGCGGCCGCGCCGCCGATCGCGTAGCGAGCTTGGCCAGGCTCGCGAACGCCGCTCGGCCAGGCTTTCTGGAACAGCAGCAGGTTGAGGTCGGCGAGGAA
>JAYVNL010000271.1:0-3454 GCA_043758495.1 Rhizobacter sp. | reverse complement strand
CTGGGTTGAAGTCCAACCGGTTGACGGTTCGGGTGCTGGCGGAACTCGGTGCTTCACTGTGGTTGGGTGTTCGGCTCGTGCTGGGGCTCGCGACTGGGCGCCTCGAACGCCCCTGCGGGATCGTTCTGTTCACGCCGTCCCTGTTTCTGTGCCTGCCCGCGGCGGCCGTCAAGGCAGCGAGCGCGTGCCCGCTGTACATGGTTCAGCGCGACATCGTTCCCGATTGGTTGGTGGAGTCCGGCAGGGCCAAGTCCGGAGTTGCCGTCAAAACGCTCTACGCGCTGAAGCACTTCTCGCTCCGGCATGCGGATCACGTCGGCATCGAATGCCTGGAGAACATGCGCTTCTTCCCGGAGCGCTTCCGCGACAAAATCAGCATCCTTCACAACTGGCGCGACTTCCGCAACGGCGTCTACGTGGAGCCTCCAGCCTCTGATGACGTGACGTTCATCTACGGCGGCCGGGTCGGGCAGGTTCAAGGCTTCGATCGATTTCTTCGCGCGTTCGCGCGGCTCCGGCATCCGCGCGCGCGACTGAAGGTCTACTGCGATGACCGCGGAAGAACAGAGATTGATGCAATGGCGCTGGGCCGCACCGCCATGGAGCGCATCGACATCCTCCCGATGATGCCCGAGCCGCGATTCATCAAGGAAGCGGCCGGAGCCTGGTTCGGCGTAGTCACGCTGTCGCCGGACATGCAAACACACAACATCCCCGGGACAATGTTGACCTACTTGGCGGCCGGCATCCCGGTGTTCGCGATCGGCCCGCGCGACGCCGCTCTGGCGAGAACCGTCGAGCAGATGGACATCGGGTGCTACGTGCATGCATCGGACGAGCAAGCTGTGCAGCAGGCATTGCTGAAGCTCATCGAGCGACCTGATCGTCGTACGGACGATCGTCAGTCGTTGGTCAGGGCGCGAGAAGTCTTCAGCCCGGTCGCGACGGTGCAATCCATCCTTGCCCGACTCGGCGCAAGGTGATGCCTTGCTCGTCCAGCGGACACGTCCCTCGGCCGCCTGCTCGCAGTACCGGTGCGCTCGTCATCGCTGGTGCTCCAAGGTGGTGGCCGAACGCGGCAGTTTTTGTCCTCACGATCGTCGTCGCCACGGGCAGCTACTGGCGTGTCGTCGCTCTTTGCGAAGGCGTGGCACTTCAACGGGGCTTTTGATCGACTGCCGAATCTCGGCAGCGTTTCGGGAATCTGCTGCAGGCCACGGGTTCCACGTGCAGCAATGCAGCGAGCTCGTGCGTGGGCGATAATTATGCAATGACCGAAATCGTGATAAATCCGCCTGCGCCGATTGAAGCGGACACTAGCGTGGCTGAGGCCGCATCCCCCGAAGACTTGGCCTTCTCCGAAGTCGGCCTCGCCGAAAGCCTGCAGCGCGCCGTGGCTGCGCAAGGCTACACGTTGATGACCCCGATCCAGGCCAAGGCCATCCCCATCGTATTGGCGGGCCGCGACGTGATGGGGGCCGCGCAAACCGGCACCGGCAAGACCGCAGCGTTCTCGCTGCCGCTGCTGCACAAGATGCTGCGCCACGAAAACGCCAGCATGTCGCCGGCGCGCCACCCGGTGCGCGCCCTCGTGATCGCGCCGACGCGTGAATTGGCCGACCAGGTGGCGGCCAACATCAAGGGCTACGCGGCGCAGACCAAGCTGCGTGTGGCGGTGGTGTTCGGTGGCATCGACATGAAGCCGCAGACGCTGGAGTTGAAGGCCGGCGTCGAGGTGCTGGTGGCCACGCCGGGCCGGTTGCTCGACCACATCGAGGCGAAGAACTGCGTGCTGAACCAGGTCGAGTACGTGGTACTCGACGAGGCCGACCGCATGCTTGACATCGGGTTCCTGCCCGACCTGCAGCGCATCCTGAGCCACCTGCCCAAGACGCGCCAGACACTGCTGTTCTCGGCCACGTTCTCGCCCGAGATCAAGCGCCTCGCCGAAAGTTACCTCCAAGATCCGCTGCTCGTGGAAGTTGCGCGCCCGAATGCCACGGCCACGAATGTGGAGCAGCGTTTCTACAGCGTCGCCACCGACGACAAGCGGGCGGCGGTGCTCAAGGTGTTGAAGGATCGCGGCATCACGCAGGCGCTGATCTTCGTGAACTCCAAGCTCGGTTGCGCGCGGCTCGCCCGCTCGTTCGAGGCCGCAGGCCTGCGCACCACGGCGCTGCACGGCGACAAGTCGCAAGACGAACGCCTGAAGGCGCTCGATGCGTTCAAGGCCGGCACCGTCGACGTGATGGTCGCGACCGACGTGGCCGCCCGCGGCCTCGACATCGCCGACCTGCCTGCTGTCTTCAACTTCGACGTGCCGTTCAACGCCGAAGACTACGTACACCGCATCGGCCGCACCGGCCGCGCAGGCGCGTCGGGGCTGGCGGTGACGCTGGTGTCGCCGTCGGATGCGCGCTTGGTCGCCGACATCGAGAAGCTCATCAAGAAGACGATCGAGCTCGAGCCGATGGAGTTCGACGACGGCACGCCGCCGCCGCGCCGCGAGTTCCGCGAGCGCGTACGTCACGACGGCCACGACGGCGACGAAGGCCGCTCGGAAGCGCGTGCCTCGTTCGTGCCCCGCAGCGCGACGGTGGTTGCGGCGCCACGCGCGAGCAGCGACCCGTTCTTCGATAAGCCCTATGAGGCCAGCGCAGCCGAGGCCGAGCCGGCGTGGGAGCGCAAGGTCCCAGCGGCGCCGCGCGGTATGTCGCCGAACATCAAGCCGAAGAAGCGCGTCGCCGCGCTGTTCGGGGCCAAGCTGCCGGAGCCGGTCGAACCCTGATCGACGCGTGGTGCGCTGCGTCGCGCTCAGTGGGCCAGCAGCGAGAACACCGCGGGCACATCTGCCGGCAGCGCCGCAGGCCGGGCTTTCCACCCGGCCACGGTGTCGGTACGGTTGAACCCTTCCGCCAGCGTCAGGCCACAGCTCACCGACACTCGGGTGGTCGGCTGCAGGTGGGCGAGCAGTGCCGTCATCAGCGCCGCATTGCGGTAGGGTGTTTCGATCATCAGTTGCGTCTGCGCCGCACGGCGCGACAACGTCTCCAGTTCGCGGATGCGTGCGCCGCGCTCGCTCTGAGCCACCGGCAGGTAGCCCACGAAGGCGAAGCTCTGGCCGTTCAGGCCACTCGCCGCCAGCGCCAGCAGCAACGAACTCGGGCCGGGCAGGGCGACAACCTCGACCCCGATCGCGTGGGCGCATTGCACCAGGGCGGCGCCGGGGTCGGCCACGGCCGGCAGGCCGGCTTCGCTGATGAGGCCGATGTCACGGCCGTCGCGCGCCGGCACGAGCAGGCCGTCGAGCGACGGCGGCGCCGCGCCGGCCGAGCCCTTCTGCGGCCGGGGCAATTCGATGATCGACATCGATTGAAGCGGCACGGCCAAGGCCTGCACCGCATCCACCCGTTTCAGGAAGGCGCGCGTCGTCTTCGCGTTCTCGGCGACCCAG
>JAYVNL010000270.1:0-3455 GCA_043758495.1 Rhizobacter sp. | reverse complement strand
GTGCCGCCGCCGGCGCGCCTGGTGCCGCGCATCGTCACCATCGACGCGACCAAGACACCGCCGACAGTCACTTTCAACGCCTGATCCGAGCGCACTGTCGCGGGCCGCTGCGAGGCGGCACGCAGCGGCCAAGCCGGACCCGAGCAACCCGTGACCACGTCGTCCACCCTGGCCCGTCGCGCCGAGCGCAAGGCTGCGAGCGCGCAGGCGCAAACGCGCGCCCGGCTCGACGAGCGACGGCGCCAAGACGCCGCGGGGCAGCAAGCCGAGGCGCGTCGCGAACTGGAACGCCTGGCGCGCCGCGACGAAGCACGCCGGGCCGAGTCCGAGCGTGTGAAGCGCCGAGAGTCGGCAACGCCGACGGCTGCCGCGCGCCGGCCATTGCGACCGCCGCAGCGCCCGCTGCCGACGACGGCGCGGGCGCCGATCGCGAGCGATGCGGCCTCGCCATCGATGCATCGCGTCGCGACCCCGAAGAAGCCCAAATCGGAAAAGCGGCCGCCGAGCGAGCGGGTACGGCATCGGCCACGGCAGGCGACGCTGCGCCCTGTCAGGGACGAGGTTTCGCGTCCGTCCGCGGCGCTCGAGAAAACGTCGATGCGTCCAGCCCGCCGCGAGCCGGAACGCAAGGCCGCGCCGGTCTCGACGCGGGTGCCGCGGTCGGGCCCCGCGCTGCCGCGCCCCAGCCGCATGTCGGCACCGCCGCCGGCACCGCGTGAGCGCAGCCGGCGTTCGGCAACGAAGACCGAAGCGGCGTCGCCGAGACCGGGCCGCAACGCGTCGCCGTCGCCGCGCAGTCCGGCGACCGCGCGGCCGCCGGAGCGGCCCGCCGACCTGGCCCGCAAGCCGGCCGAGCGAACGCGCCAGGATGCCGCAGAGACCAGCGCGCCCGCGCGCGACATCCTGGTCTCGCGATTCACGAGCGGCACGCTCTCGGCCGATCTGCCGTGGCTCGTGACGCAAGGCAATCGGCTGCTGACCGTCGACGGCGATGCACTCGTGCTGCGCGGCGTCAACCCGTCGCGGCCGCGTCCCGACGACGCTGCCTCGGCGCTTCCGGCCGACTGGCCGCTGAATGTCGTTCGCCTGATCGTCGCCGCCGGGCTCGACGAAGCGGGCCTCGCGGCGCTTGACGACGGCGTTGCGGCACGGGCCGGCGCCGGGGCGTACACGATCCTGGCCACGCCGGTGCCGGCGTCGAGCGCCGGGCCGGGCGCGGTCGAGCAACTCGACATCACGGTCCTGTTGGCACTCGCCGAACGCTACGCCGACGAACCGGCCGTATTGTTCGAGCCGATGTTGCCGGCGGCGGCAGCGGCCGAAGATGGCCCGGAGACGGCGCTCGAACGCGACGCGCGGCGCCTGCGCTCGGTGCTGGCGCCACTGCGCGCATTGCATCCGCGGGCGCTCTGCCTGGCGCCGGCGCCGGCAGACGGCCTGCCCCTGGTGAGCGATGGCCGGCCGATTCCGAATCTGCTCTACACCGTGCCGGCCCAGCCCGATCACGCAGCACCGGAGCGCGGCCTCGACATCGGCTGCGCCATCCTGCCCCGCTTCATCGCCGACTGGACCGTCAGCCGCGGCCACGGCATCGGCGACGACGCGCTGCTCTGCCGGCTCGCTGCAGCCGGCATCGGCTGGGCCGCGAACGCCGGCGCGGCGGGCTGGCTGCGCACGAGTCGCGGCGGCGCCGAGCCGACCGCCGTCGGCCGCTGGCTGCTGCGGGCGCTGACCCTGGCTGCGGCATGGGAGCGCGCACCGGCGCGCGCCGCATGATCCCGAACGTTCATTTTTGAGGAGAACGACGATGGCCATCGGACAGGAACTGCTCGACATCCCGATCGCCGACATGGTGCGCAATCTCGCGGCGGCCGTTGCCGAGGGTCAGTTCGCGCTCGACAAGGCCTCGATCGAGACCCTGAAATTTCTCGCCACCAACAAGGTCGACCTGATCCCGGAGGTGTCGGAGATCATCCAGAAGGTCACGCACACGGTGCCGCTGTCCGACGCGGTCGGCGCGCCGACCGTCACCGTCGATTCGGTGGGCATGACGACGGTGCCGGCCGATCCGGTACCGACCACCTTGCTGCAGGCCGGCATCCTGCCGACCTTCTACCAGTTCACCGAAGCGACGATCGAGGTCAAGCTTTCGATCACGATGAAGCAGACCTCCGACGCCGAGGCCAACGGCCGACCTGGCTTCGGCAAGCGGCGCGTGCTCGCCTTCGCATCGCCCGTCAACTTCCGCAGCAAGAACACTTACAGCTATGACGCCACCGGCTCGACGACGCTGCGCATCACGATGCGCCCGGTGCCGCCGCCGCCGCGGCTGTTGCCGGACCTCGTCACGATCAACACGCTGGTGGCGCCGCCGACCGTGACCCGCAGCGAACGCTGAACCGGAGAAGACATCATGAGCGGTGAAGTCGAGGTCAACGAAATCCTGATCACGCCGGTGGCGACCCTGATCCGCGAGCTGAGCAGGAGCGTCGCCGAAGCGCAGCTGCAACTCGACGCGGCAGCACTGGCGAGCCAGCAGGCGCTGCCGGCAGAGCTCCGCGACCTCGGCTACGAGCCGACCTGGTATCAGATTCCCGAGGCCCATGTGGAGCTGAAGATGGCCGTGCACTACGAGCGCAGCCAGGCGAGCGGCCCGGTGCGGGTCTGGGCGACGCCGTTCAACGCCAAGTACCGCAACGCGCTGAACTACACGGCCGACGGTTCCAGCACATTGACCCTGCGCATCGTGCCGGTGCCGCCCCACGTTGCCGAGAAAACCTGAAGCGAGGGAGACAGCGATGGCCGGAAGCAAGAAAGTTGTCGCGCCCGCGGCACGTGCGGCGAAGAAGGCCGCCCCGGCGCCTGCCAGGGTCAGGGCATTCGCTGCACCGCGATTCAGGCTGCCGACCTACACCGACCGGCAGCTCTCCGACCCGAAGTTCAGCCGCCTGCAGATCAACGACCTGGCGGTGAAGATCCAGCAGCGCGACGACGGCCTGGCCGAGCGCGACAAGCAGCTCGTCGCGCTCAGCGGCGAGACCGCGAAGCAGCAGGTCCTGCTCGACGCGACGAAGGCCGACCTGGCCAGGCGCGATGCCACGATCGATGCGGCCCATCGCCAGATCGCCGACCTGCTGGCCGCCAGGGACGATCTCGCCAAGCAACTCGAACGCGTGACCATCAATCGCCCGAAGATCGCGGTCGACGACCTCGTCCGGCAGTTCTCCGGCAGCGTCGAGCGGATCAATGCCGACGCGCGCAAGGTCGGCGGCACGGCCTTTCTGGTCGACAACCTGCGCGTCGAGATCAAGGCCGGCTTCGATGTCAGCAACGGCCTGCGCCTGTCGCAGCTTCCGGAGTCGGCGATCGGTGTCGACAGCGTCAGCACGCTGAGCTTCGCGCTGACGCCGAACGCGATCATCCGCATCGTCGACGACGAAGCGCCGCCGGGCTGA
>JAYVNL010000269.1:0-3463 GCA_043758495.1 Rhizobacter sp. | reverse complement strand
GAAGCCGACATCGCGCCGACGATGCGCGCCAACGGCACTCTCGATCCCGGCGACGCCGACTACGTGGCGCTGCGCAACGCTGGCTTCGCCGGCTACAGGCTCACCGTCGGCGGCCTCGTCGAGGCGCCGGCCGAGTTCTCGCTCGAACAGCTGCGGGCGATGCCGTCGCGCACCCAGATCACGCGACACGACTGCGTCGAGGGATGGAGCTGCATCGGCAAGTGGAAAGGCGTGCAGCTCGGCCCGATCCTCGACCAGGTCAAGCCGAAGCCGGAAGCGAAGTTCGTCCTCTTTCGCTGCTACGACTCGATGGACGGCCCGAGCCTCGACGGCAAGGATTCGCGCTACTACGAGAGCATCGGTCTCGACGACGCGCATCACGTGCAGACGATCCTCGCCTACGACCTCAACGACAAGGCGCTGCCGGTCGCCAACGGCGCGCCGCTGCGCTGCCGCGTCGAGCGCCAGCTCGGCTACAAGCAGGCCAAGTACGTCCGCGCCATCGAGCTGGTCGCCAGTTTCGACGCCATTCGCGGCGGCAAGGGCGGCTACTGGGAGGACGAAGGCTACGAATGGTATGGAGGCATCTGACATGACACGAATCCACCGCGCCGCGCGCACTCTCGTGGCCGCGCTCGCCCTGGCGTTGCCGGTCGTCGCATCGGCGGGCGAGCTCGGCTACACGAAAGCCGCGTTCGACAAGGCCGTCGCGGCGGGCCAGCCGGTCATCGTCGACTTCCAGGCGTCTTGGTGCCCGACCTGCAAGGCGCAAAAGCCGATCGTCGATGCGCTCCTCGCCGAACCGAAGCGAAAGAACGTGACGCTCTTCGCGGCCGACTACGACGCCGAGGCGGCGCTCAAGAAGGAGCTGCGCGTCTCGCAGCAAAGCACCTTCGTGGTCTACAAGGGCGGCAAGGAAGTCGGCCGCTCGACCGGGCAGACGAACCGCGCCGAGATCGCGGCGCTGTTCGACAAGGCGCTCTGAGCTTCGGCCCCGGCACGTTCCTGCTGGCCTATGCGGCCGGCCTGCTGTCGACGCTGTCGCCCTGCGTCGTTCCCATCCTGCCGATCCTGGTCGCCGGCGCCCTCGCGCAGCACCGGCTCGGGTTGTGGGCGCTCGCCGCCGGACTGGCGCTGTCGTTTGCCGCGGTCGGCATGTTCGTCGCCACCGTCGGCTTTTCGATCGGCGTCGACGCCGCGGTCCTGCATCGGATCGCCGGCGTCGTGCTCGTCGGGTTCGGTGCGGTCATGGCGATGCCGCCCCTTCAGCGCGCGTTCGCGACCCTCACGGCGGTCATCGCAGGCGGCAGCGACCGCCTGTTGTCGCGCGTCGAAGGGCGCGGCTGGCGCGGCCAGTTCGCGGTCGGCTTGTTGCTCGGCGTCGTCTGGACGCCATGCGTCGGCCCGACCCTCGGCGCTGCCAGTACGCTCGCAGCACAAGGCACCCAGCCCGGTGCCGTCGCGCTCCTGATGCTCGTGTTCGGTCTCGGTGCGGCGACGCCGCTGGTCGCGGTCGGGTCTCTGTCGCGCCGTTTCGCCTTCGGCTCGAGGCCGCGCTGGGTGGCGGCGGCGGAGACAGTCAAGCGCGTCCTCGGCATCGTTCTCGTGGGCCTCGGCCTGCTGATCGTGCTCGGCGCCGACAAGAACGTCGAGGCCTGGCTGGTCGATCGCTCGCCGGCCTGGCTGACGGAGCTGACGACGCGGTATTGAAGCGACGCGCCGCGAGCGCCTAGCGCCGCCGCGAGCCGCCGAGGATCGAGCCGAGCACGCCGCGGATGATTTCGCGGCCGACGCTCGATCCGATCGAGCGCACGGCCGAACGCGCCGCCGACTCGGCCAGGCCCTCGTGCTTGCCGCCGCGCGGGCCCGTGGTGCCGAAGATGGCGTCTTTGAGGCCGCCGAGGATGCCGCCGCCGTCGCTCGAGCCTGGCGCCGCCGGTTGGCCGGGAACGGTCGTCGCTGCCGGCGCGCCCGCGCCCGCAGGGGCAGCCTCGACGCGGCCCTTCAGCTTTTCGTACGCCGACTCGCGATCGACCGCCTTCTCGTAGACGCCGGCGACCAGCGAGCCGGCGATCAGCGCCTTGCGCTCGTCGTCGCTGATCGGTCCGATGCGACTCGCTGGCGGCAGCACGAAGACGCGCTCGGTGACGCTCGGCCGCCCCTTCTCGTCGAGCAGGCTGACGAGCGCCTCGCCGGTGGCGAGCTCGGTGATCGCGGTCTCGATGTCGAGCGCGGGATTGGCGCGCATCGTCGTCGCCGCCGCCTTCACCGCCTTCTGGTCGCGCGGCGTGAAGGCGCGCAGCGCATGCTGCACGCGGTTGCCGAGCTGCGCCAGGATGCTGTCGGGCACGTCGAGCGGGTTTTGGGTCACGAAGTACACGCCGACGCCCTTGCTGCGCACCAGCCGCACGACGAGCTCGATGCGCTCGAGCAGCACCTTCGGTGCCTCGTCGAAGAGCAGGTGGGCTTCGTCGAAGAAGAACACGAGCTTGGGCTTGTCGAGGTCGCCCACTTCGGGCAATCGCTCATACAACTCGGAGAGCATCCAGAGCAGGAAGGTGGCGTAGAGGCGCGGGCTCGTCATCAGCCGGTCGGCAGCGAGGATGTTGATCACGCCCATCACGTGGCCGTTCATCGTCGTCGTCTGCATGAAGTCGGCGAGGTCGAGCATCGGCTCGCCGAAGAACCTGTCGCCTCCCTGTGCGTCGATCTGCATCAGGCCACGCTGTATTGCGCCGACGCTGGCAGCACTGACATTGCCGTACCCGGTCTGGTATTGCGCAGAGTTGTCGGCGACATGCTGGAGCATCGCCCGCAGGTCCTTGAGGTCGAGCAGCAACAGGCCGTTGTCGTCGGCGATCTTGAAGACGAGCTGGAGCACGCCCTGCTGCGTCTCGTTGAGGTCGAGCATCCGCGAAAGCAGGAGCGGACCCATGTCGCTCACGGTCGCGCGCACAGGGTGGCCCTGCGCCGACTTGCTGTCGGCGAAGACATCCCACAACGTCGCCGGGCAGGCCCCCGGCGTCATCGGCTCGATGCCGCGCTCCTTCAGCAGCGCCGCCAGCTTCGGGCTCGTCGTGCCGGGCTGCGTGATGCCGGTGAGGTCGCCCTTCACGTCGGCCATGAACACCGGCACGCCGCGGCGGCTGAAGTTTTCCGCAAGCGTCTGCAAGGTGACGGTCTTGCCGGTGCCGGTGGCGCCGGTGACGAGGCCGTGCCGGTTCGCCATCTCCGGCAGGAGGAAGCACTCGGTGGCGCCGTGGCGGGCGAGGAGGATCGGATCGGCCATGGTGCAGCCCGCGAGGAAGGGATTTCAGTTTAGTGCCGGCCCGGGCATAGACAGTTCGCCGGCTCGTCGACCATCGCCGGCTCGCGTCCAACCCCCGGCGCCAAGCTTCCAAGTCGCGCCGAGTTCGTCGCCGCCGTCGCCGCCGTCGCCCCTAAAATCGGGGGTTCCTCATTT
>JAYVNL010000268.1:0-3463 GCA_043758495.1 Rhizobacter sp. | reverse complement strand
TTGCCTGAGATGCCCAGGTGGCGGAATTGGTAGACGCACTAGTTTCAGGTACTAGCGGGTAACTCCGTGGGGGTTCGAGTCCCTTCCTGGGCACCAAGAAAGAACGAGACAGAGGTCGGCTTCGCCGGCCTTTTTCTTTGGATCTTCAAATCTGGAACTTGCGCGCCAGGCCGGACGGCCTGAGGTCGTCGTACTCTTCGAACGGCTGGTGGATCCAGGGGCTCGTCGCCAGTATCTCGACGTAGTAGTCGGGCGTGTAGCTCGAGACGCCCTTGGTCCAGATCACCGCCGACTTCAGCTCGCTGATCGACGGCATGCCGCGCAGGCGATCGACGACCGCCCGAAGCGTCACGCCGGAGTCGGAAAGATCGTCGACGAGGAGGACGCGGCCGGCCAATTCGCCCTTGGGCAAGGTGATGTACTTGGCGAGATCGAGACGGCCCTGGATGGTGCCGGCGTCGGCACGGTAGGAACTCGTCGACATGATCGCCAGCGGCTTGTCGAACACCCGCGACAACACGTCGCCCGGTCGCATGCCGCCGCGCGCGAGGCACAGGATCTGATCGAACTGCCAGCCCGACGCGTCGATCTTGAGCGCCAGGCGCTCGATCAGCATGTGGTACTCGTCCCAGGAGACATAGAGGTGTTTGCCGTCGTCGGTGAGCATGGAAGAAGTCTCGTGGTCAGGCGGCGAGCCGTCGCGTCGCCGCTTGCGGTGCGGCGTCGGGCTGGTAGGGGTGGCGCAACAGGATGGTGTGGTCACGATCCGGGCCTGTCGAGACCATGTCGATCGGCGCGCCGATGAAGCACTGCACGCGCTCCAGGTAGCGCCGCGCGTTGAGCGGCAGGGCGTTCCAGTCGGTCATGCCGAAGGTGCTCTGCGTCCAGCCGGGAAAGCTGTCGTAGATAGGCACGCAGGCGACGATGTCGTCGGCGTCGAGCGGCAAGATGTCGATGCGCTGGCCGCGCAACTCGTAGCCGACGCAGACCTTGATCTCGGCGAGGCCGTCGAGGACGTCGAGCTTGGTGATGCACAGGCCTGAGATGCCGTTGATGATGATCGAGCGCTTCAGGAGCGCCGCGTCGAGCCAGCCACAGCGCCGCGCCCGGCCCGTGACGGTGCCGCGCTCCTGGCCGACCGTCGAGAGGTGGTGGCCGATCGTGCCCGCCTCGTCGATCGGCAGTTCGGTCGGGAACGGGCCGCTGCCGACGCGCGTGGTGTAGGCCTTGGTGATGCCGAGGATGTAGTGCAGGTAGTCGGGGCCGACGCCCGAGCCCGCCGACGCGTTGCCGGCGACGCAGTTGCTCGAGGTCACGAAAGGATAGGTGCCATGGTCGATGTCGAGCAGCGTGCCTTGTGCGCCTTCAAAAAGGATGTTGGCGCCGGCCCGATGCGCGTTGTAGAGCGTGTAGCCGACATCGCCGATCATCGGCCGCAGTTCCTCGCCGGCCTTCATCGCCGCCTCGAAGATCGGCTCGAATGCGAGCGCCGTGCCGTGCAGGTAACCCTCGAGTGCGAAGTTGTGCAGTTTGAGCAGGTCGCGCAGCTTGGCGGCGAAGCGCTCGGGATGCTTCAGGTCCTGCACCCGCAGTGCGCGACGGCCGACCTTGTCTTCGTAGGCGGGGCCAATGCCTTTTCCGGTCGTTCCGATCTTGCCCACGCCGCTCGATTCGCGCAGCAGTTCGCGCGCCTTGTCGACCTCGACATGGAAGGGCAGGATGAGCGGGCATGACTCGCTGATCAGAAGCCGCGAGCGCACGTCGAGCCCCATCGCCTCGAGCCGTGCGATCTCGCCGAGCAGATGCTGCGGATCGACGACGACGCCGTTGCCGATGTAGCAGGCAACGCCGTCGCGCATGATCCCGGACGGAATGAGTTGCAGCGCTGTCTTGACGCCGCGGATCACCAGCGTATGGCCGGCGTTGTGACCGCCCTGGAAGCGCACCACCGCCTGGGCATGATCGGTCAGCCAGTCGACGATCTTGCCCTTGCCTTCGTCGCCCCACTGCGTGCCGACGACGACGACGTTGCGGCCGCGACCGCTGGCCGCGGGGATGCTGGTCGTGGCGATGCTCGCGTTCATGCCGGAATCCTGGTGCAACGTGGAATGAAAGAGGCGAGCGCGTTCGCGCTCAGCACGCTTCGACCGACCAGCGATCGTGCTCGCCGACGAGCCTGCGGTCTGCCACCATTGCCAGGCCGTCTTCGGTCTGCCCGGGCAAGTCGGCGACGACGATCTCGCCACGGGCGCGGAGCTCGCGAACCGCGGCGCGCAGGCCGGGTGCTTCGGACCACGGTGCGCGGATGACCGGTGGCGCCGATGGACCCCGTGCCAGCATCGCCAGATCCTTGAGGTCGAGCCCGAAGCCGACCGCGGGGCGGTTGCGGCCGAAGATCGCACCGACTTCGTCGTAGCGTCCGCCGCGCGCGATCGCGTCGCTGGCACCGCTGGCATAGGCCGCGAAGCGGGCACCGCTGTAGTAGGCGTAGCCGCTCGAATCGGCGAGGTCGAAGCCGACAGTGAGTCCGGGGTGAGCTTGCCGTGCATGCGATCCCAGCGTCTGCAGCTCGGCAAGCGCCGTTGCGATCGCTGGCCGGTCGGGCAGCAAGCGGCGTGCGTCAACGAGCACTGACTCGTCGCCACAGAGGCCCGTGAGCGCCAGCAGGCCGCGCTGCGCTTCCTCGGGAAATGCCCGGCACAGGTGTCCGAGCTCGGCGCTGTCCTTCGCGGCCAGCGCCTCGTAGACCGCCTCCAGCCGCTCCGCCTCGGCGACGACGCCGGCCAGCAGCGAGCGGACGATGCGCGCATCCGCGAGGTCGAGGACGACGCCGCCGACACCGGCGACGCGCAGGCACTCGAGCGCCAAATCCTGGATCTCCAGATCGGCCTCGAGGCCGGCGTGGCCATAGATTTCGGCGCCGAACTGGAGCGGCTCGCGCGTCGAGCCGCCGCCTTCTGTGCGCGTGTGGAGCACCGGGCCGCAGTAGCAAAGGCGCGTCACACCGTCGCGGTTGAGCATGTGGGCATCGATGCGCGCGGCTTGCGGCGTGCTGTCGGCCCGCAGACCGAGAGTGCGACCGCTGAGCTGGTCGACCAGCTTCCAGGTCTGGAGGTCGAGCGCGTGGCCGGTGCCGGAAAGCAGCGACTCGATGTGCTCGATCAGCGGCGGAATCACGAGCTCGAAGCCGTAGCCGATCGCGGCGTCGAGGAGGCCACGTCGCAGCGCTTCGATATGGCGGGCACGCGCTGGCAAGACATCGGCGATGTGCTCCGGCAAGAGCCAGGCAGAGGACATGCGAAAACGCCGGGGTATCAAAAAGAGAATTGTACGAGCACCCCGGGGCGGCAAAGGCCGCGGCTCAGCGCCATGACACGAACAGCACGATCAGGCCGCCGAGCACGCTGACGAACCCGAGGAACCTGATCTGGCCGTTGCTCATCAGGAGCGCACGCTCGAAGAC
>JAYVNL010000267.1:0-10684 GCA_043758495.1 Rhizobacter sp. | reverse complement strand
TCCTCGGGCTTCGCGCCGAAGCGCCGCTTCGCCCAGGCCGCCATCTGGTCGAGGTAGCTGTAGAGCACCGGCACGACGATCAGCGTCAGCAGGGTCGAGGTGATCACGCCGCCGATGATCGCGCGGCCCATCGGGGCCTGGATTTCGCCGCCCTCGTCGAGCGCGAGCGCCATCGGCAGCATGCCGAAGATCATCGCGGCGGTCGTCATGATGATCGGGCGCATCCGCACCAGGCCGGCCTGCAGCAGCGCCTCGGCCACGTCCAGGCCGGTGCGGCGCGCGTGGTTGGCGTAGTCGACCAGCAGAATCGCATTCTTCGTCACCAGCCCCATCAGCATCACCAGGCCGATCATCGAGAAGAGGTTGAGCGTCGAGCGCGTCAACAGCAACGCCAGCATCACGCCGATCAAAGCCAGCGGCAGCGAGGCCATGATCGCGAACGGCTGCAGGAAGCTGCCGAACTGCGACGCCAGCACGATGTAGATGAAGATCACCGCGGCACCGAGCGCCATCAGCACGCCAGCGAATGCTTCGCCCTGCTCCTTGGTCTGGCCGCCCACGTCGAAGCGGTAGCCCGGCGGCAGCTGGGTCGCCTTGACGATCTTCTGCACGTCGCCGCCGACATCGCCGCTCGGCCGCCCCTGGGTGCCGGCATAGACCGCCTGGCGCCGCTGCAGGTCCTGGCGCTTGATGACGACCGGGTTCGTCACCGGCACGATGTCGGCCACGCGCGAGAGCGCGATCGGGGTGCCGTCTTTCGCGTAGGCGACCGGCAGGTCTTCGAGCTGGGCCACGTTCTCGCGCGCGCCTTGCGGCAGCCGCAGCTCGACGTCGACCTGCTCGCCGTCGGGCGAAGTCCAGTAGGTCGCGACGTCGCCGTTCACGAATGCGCGCAGGCCGGCCGCGAGCTGCGTCGTCGTGAGGCCGAGCTCGCGAACGGCATCGGGCTTCAGCCGCACAGCGTAGGCGGGCAGGCCGGGCTTCACCGAAGTCGTCAGGTCGGCGATGCCGGGCACCTTGGCGATCCTTTCGGCGAGCTTGAGCACCTCGGTCTCGAGCACCGCCGGGTCGGGGCCGAGCAGGGCGACGTAGATCGGCTGGTTACCGAGCGTGACCTCGATGCCGGGAATCGGCTTCAGGCCCTGGCGGATCGCCGTCTCGATCTCGCGCTGGCTGCGCTTCCTCTCGCCCGGCTTGACGAGCTGGATCGATAGCTGCGCCGAGTTGCGGCTGCCGTTGCCGGTGTCGCCGACCGTCGCCGAGACCATCCGCACCTCGGGCAGTTTTCTCACCACCGCTTCGACTTGCAGCAGCTTGTCGCTGCCGCGCGCGAGGCTGGTGCCGACCGGCAGGCCGACGTTGAGCTGGATGTAGCTGTTGTCGGAATCGGGAATGAACTCGGTGCCGACGAAGAAAACCGCCAGCACGATGGCGAGCACGAAGCTGCCGGCGCCGGCCAGCAGGACGATGGCGCGCGGCGACACGAAGCGCAGGTAGCGCCGCTCCGAGAAAATCCAGCGGATCAGCCGCTCGTAGATGCCGTGCAGCACGTCGAGCATGCGATCGGTGCCGCGCATGAGGTGGCCGAGCACGGGCACCCGCAGCAGCCGGTTCGTCGGCGGGTCGCGCCACACGCTCGACAGCATCGGGTCGAGCGTGAAGCTCACGAACAGCGACACCAGCACCGCGACGGCGACGGTCACGCCGAACGGAAAGAAGAACTTGCCGACGATGCCCTTCATGAACGCCACGGGCACGAACACCGCGCAGATCGCGAAGGTCGTCGCCATCACCGCCAGGCCGATCTCCTCGGTGCCTTCGCGCGCCGCCGTGCGGTGGTCCTTGCCCATGTGGACGTGGCGAACGATGTTCTCGCGCACGACGATGGCGTCGTCGATCAGGAGGCCGATGCAGAGCGACAGCGCCATCATCGTCATGAAGTTCAGCGTGAAGCCGAACAGGTAGACGGCGATGAACGCGGAGATCACCGAGATCGGCAGCGTGAGGCCGGTGATGACGGTGCTGCGCCAGCTGTGCAGGAACAGGAAGACGATCGCGATCGTGAGCAGCGCGCCTTCGATCAGCGTGTGCTTGACGCCGTCGAGCGAGCGGCCGACCCAGTCGCTGTCGGCATAGACGAGGCGCAACTCGACGCCGGGCGGCAGCGTCTTGCGCAGTTCATCGGCAGCGCTCTTGATGGCCTCGCCGGTGTCGACGATGTTGGCGTCCTGCTGCTTGAAGACCTGGAACGAGATCGCAGGCATGCCGTCGACTCGGGAGATCGATTCGGCCTCGCGTTCGCGCTCGACCAGCGTGCCGAGGTCGGCGAGTCGCACGACCTGGCCGGGACGCGCGGCGACGACGACATCGGCGAACGCCTTGGCGTCCTTCACCTTGCCTTCGACGCGGACGATCGCGTCCTCCTTGGTGCCGCTGAGCAGGCCGACCGGCATGTCGGCGTTGGCGCGCTGCAGTGCCGCCGAGACGTCGGCCGGCGCCAGCTGGTAGGCACGCAGGCGCTGCGGGTCGAGGTCGATGCGGACCTGGCGCACCGTCAGCCCGCCGACGTCGACGCGGGCGACGCCGCTGGCGCGCTCGAGGCGCTTCCTTACCACCTGGTCGGCGAGCAGCGACAGCTCGCGGGCGCTGCGCTCGGCGCCGAGCAGCGACAGGTAGACCGTCGGCTGCGCGTTGTCACCGTCGAAGCGCGACACGTAGGGCTGTTTCGCGTCGCGCGGGAACGACGGCTGGACCACGGCGACCTTGTCACGGACGTCCTGGACGGCGCGGTTCATGTCGGCCGAGACCTGAAACTCGACCACCGTCTCGCTGCGGCCTTCGAGGCTGTTCGAGCGGATCATCTTGACACCGGCAATGCCGTTCAGTGCCAGCTCGATCGGCCGCGTCAGCTCGGTCTCGGTGGCGCCGGGCGAGGCGCCCGGGTAGGCCACGCTCACGAACACGACCGGCGGCGTGATGTCGGGCAGGCGCTCGACGCGCAACTGCGAATACGAGAACAGGCCGAGGACGCAGAGTGCCACCATCGCCATCGTCGCGAGGACCGGATTGGCGATGGAGACGCGGGTGAACCACATGGTTGCCGGCTTCTCTCAGGAACGCGATTGCGGTACTGCCGAAGCCGTGGCCGGGCCGCTGCGCGTGACCACGACCCGGGCCGGCGCGCCTTCCTTCAGGTTGTCGAAGCGCGCAGCCAGCACCTGCGCGTCGGCGGCCAGACCCTTGCTGACCTCGACGCGCCCGCTCACGGCATCGCGGCGACCGGTGACGACGATGCGGCGAACGAGCGCCCCCTTCTCGAGCGTCCACACGAAGTCCTGCCCCGAGGCCTGGCCGACGGCGCCACTCGGCACCGTCAGGCGCTCGGCAGCGTCGGCGAGTTCGACCCGGGCCTGCGCGTACTGGCCGGCGCGAAAGCGCTCGGCCTTGTTGTCCAGGACGACGACGACGCCGATCGCTCGAGTGCCGGCCTCTGCCGCCGGCGCGATGCGGTCGATGCGGCCGGGCACTGCGTCGCGCTCGCCTTCTACCCGCACCGCCACCTGCTGGCCGGGCTGCAGCCGCGCCACCTCGTGCGTACCCACCGAACCTGCCAGCTCGAGGACGCCGAGGTCGACGACGGTGACGATCTGCTGCTCGGCGCTGACCTTCTCGCCGGGCACGACATGGCGCTTGCCGACGATGCCCGAGATCGGCACCGACAGCGCCGCCTCGCGGACGCCGACCCGCGAGGTCGCGAGCTGGGCCTGGGCCGATTTCAGCTGGGCGCGGGCGGTGTCGAGGCGGGCTTGCGAGGTTTGCAGCGCCGTCGCCGAGATGAAGTTCTGCGCCGCCAGGCCGACGTTGGCGGTGTTCTGGAGCTCGGCTTCGACGAGGTTGGCCTGTGCCGACTCGACGCCCGCGGAACGATCGGCGACGCGGCTCTGCAGATCGGCGAGATCGATCTGGCCGATGACCTGGCCGGCCTGGACGCGGCTGCCCTCGCCGACGCCGAGCGCGATCAGTGTTCCCGAGGCCTTGGCACGCACGATCGCCGTGCGCGGGGCGACCAGCGGCCCCGAAAACTCGATCGTCAGCGGCATCTTCAGCAGCTGCGGCTGCGCAACCTCGGCAGCCGCGAACTCGAGCGGCACGACTTCCTTGGCCTTCGCTTCGGCGGCAGCCAGCGCCGCGCTGTCACGGGCCTTCTGGACGAACACGAACGCGAGCAGCGCAACGACGACCAGAGCCACCGCGCCGCCCACCCGGAACCGGCGCCGTGCCTTGTGAGCCGGGGCCGCGGGATCGTCCAAATTTTTCATGGCCGCGAGTGTAGGGCGGCCCCTCGGCGCGAAGCCCGCATTGCGACGAACTGCAGATCGGCAGGCGCGAGTTACAGCGCGGGGCGATGACCGCCCGACGTCAGCGCGCAGCGAGCGCGGCCCTCATCGCGAGCCAGCAGCAACCGGCAGCACCGAGCGCTGCGAGGCTGGCCGCCCAGAACACAGCTGGAAACCCGAGCGCGTCGCTCAGTGCGCCACCAGCGACGCCACCGACCACGCCCGAGGCGCCGTAGCCGAGGATCGCGTAGAGCGCCTGGCCGCGGCCGCGCAGCCGGCCGGGGAAATGCCGGCTGATGACGGCGACGCAGGCCGAGTGCTGGGCCGCGAACGTGAACGCGTGCAGCATCTGGGCGACGACGAGCACCGCGACCGATGCGCCGAACGCGGCGATGGCAGCGAAGCGCAGTACCGAAACGAGCGCTGCGACGAGAAGCCAGGCGTGCATCGAGAGGCGATGCGTCCAACGGCCCTGGAAGTAGAACCAGACCAACTCGACGGCGACGCCCACCGTCCAGAGCAGGCCGATCGCGCCCTTGCCGTAGCCGAGCGACGACAGGTAGAGCGAGTAGAAGGCATAGAGGCTCGTGTGGGCGAGCACGGTCAGGAACACACCGGCGAAGAACCAGGCGACGACCGGCTGGCGCAGCACCGCCAGCGCGCCGGTGGCAACGGCTTCGGCATGGACCGGCTCTCGGACTTCAGGCAACCGCCACGCGGCCATCAGCAGCAAGGCAAGCAGGCCGGTCGCGAACCAGGGGAACCGGCCGACGCCGGCCGCCTGCAGGGCGAACCCGCTCGCCGTCACGGCGACGACGAAGCCGATCGAGCCCCACATGCGGACCCGACCGTAGCGGGCAACGTCGAGCTTGCCTTCGCTGCTGACGCGGTACGAGAGCAGCGACTCGCTGATCGGAATCACGCCGGCAGTGCAAACGAAGAGCGTGACCGTGACCGTGGCCACCCACGCGTAGGGCCCGGCCACGAAGAAGCCGACCGACGCCACCAGCGAACCGGTCGCGGCCAGGATCAAAAGCCGCTCGCGACGACCGGTGTGGTCGGCGACCCAGCCCCAGGCGTAGGGGCAGAAGAGCCGCGTCGAGCTCTGCATCGACGTGAGCACGCCGATCGCCAGAGTCGTGTAGCCGAGGCTCTGGAACCAGAGCGGCGCGTAGGTGCCGAACAGGCCGGCATAGGCGAAGTAGGCGAACGACACCGCGGCGAATGGCCGGTCGCTCGTGCGAGCGAACGGCGGGTCGCTCGGGCGCTTCGCGGCGCTCGTCATGGCACGACCCCGTCGTGCCTCAGGGAATCTGAGCGGCGATCGGCGGCGTCGGCGTGCGTACATCGCCGCATTGGGCGCGATGGCGCAATGCGTGGTCCATGACGACGAGCGCGAGCATCGCCTCGGCGATCGGCGTCGCGCGGATGCCGACGCAGGGATCGTGGCGGCCGAAGGTCTCGACCGCCGTCGGCGCGCCGTCGCGGTCGACCGAGCGACGAGGCGTGCGGATCGAGCTGGTCGGCTTGACGGCGATCGACACCGTGATGTCTTGACCCGTCGAAATGCCGCCGAGGACGCCGCCGGCGTTGTTGGCAGCGAAGCCATCGGGCGTGAGCTCGTCGCCGTGGGTGGAGCCGCGCTGCGAGACGGCGGCGAAGCCGGCGCCGATCTCGACGCCTTTCACCGCATTGATGCCCATCATGGCGTGGGCGATGTCGGCGTCGAGCTTGTCGTAGAGCGGCTCGCCGAGGCCGATCGGCACGCCTCGCGCGACCACGGCGATGCGCGCACCGCAGCTGTCGCCGGTCTTGCGCAGCTCGTCCATGTAGGCCTCGATGCGCGGAATGTCGCTGGCGTTGGCGGCGAAGAAAGGGTTGCCGGCAACGTGCTCGAAGCCCTCGAACGGAATCGCGATCGAGCCGATGTTCGTCATGTGGCCGAAGAAGGTCGTGCCGTGCTGCAGCTTCAGCCACTTGCGCGCGATCGCGGCAGCGCCCACGGCCGGCGCCGTCAGCCGTGCCGAGGCGCGACCGCCGCCGCGCGGGTCGCGGCGGCCGTACTTGTGGTGGTAGGTGTAGTCGGCGTGGCCGGGGCGGAAGGTGTCGAGCAGGTTCGCGTAGTCCTTGCTGCGCTGGTCGGTGTTGCGGATCACGAGCGCGATCGGCGTGCCGGTCGTGAAGCCCTCGAACACGCCGGACAGGATCTCGACCTTGTCTTCTTCCTGGCGCTGGGTGACGTGGCGCGACGTGCCCGGGCGGCGGCGGTCGAGCTCGGGCTGGATGTCGGCTTCGCTGAGCGCGAGGCCGGGTGGACAGCCGTCGACGATGCACCCGATTGCCGGGCCGTGGCTCTCGCCGAAGGTGGTGACTCGAAAGAGATGGCCGAGAGTGCTGCCTGACATAAAGCGATGCTAGCGCCAGGGCGCCGGCACGCGGCCGCGAATCAAAGTGCCGTGTCTTTCGCAGCCGACGACGGCAGCTCGTCGGCGCTCTCGACCGGCCAGTCGCGGATGTAGGCCTTCAACATCTTGTTCTCGAAGTCCTGACTGTCGACGACCGCCTTGGCGACGTCGTAGAACGAGACCACGCCCATCAGCGTCTTGGCATTGAGCACGGGCGTGTAGCGGGCATGGCGGCCGAGCATCATGCGGCGCACTTCGTCGAGTTCGGTCTCGGGCGTGCAGGTGAGCGGCGCGTCGTCCATCACGCTGCGAACGCGCGTGCTGCCGAGGGCGCCGCCGTTCTTCACGACGGCCTGGATGACTTCGCGAAAGGTCAGCATGCCGACCAGCTCGCCGCGCTCCATGACGACGAGCGAGCCGATGTCGTATTTCGACATGATGTCGAGCGCGACCGACAGCGCTTCGTCGGGTGCCACGGTGTAGAGGGTGCTGCCCTTCACGCGCAGGATATCGGTGACTTTCATGGTGCCTCCGCCGGGCCAATCCAGCGACCCGTTCGCGATTCAATATAGCCCACAATCGTTCGACAAAGAGGAGGGCTTGCACCCTATGCCCGGCTACTCCGACCCCGGTTTCGACACCCTCGCGCTACACGCCGGCGCCACGCCCGATCCGGCCACCGGCGCTCGCGCCGTGCCCATCCATCTCACGACCTCGTTCGTGTTCGAATCGAGCGAGCACGCCGCTTCGCTGTTCAACATGGAGCGCTCGGGGCACGTCTATTCGCGCATCTCGAACCCGACCAACGCGGTGCTCGAGGAACGCGTCGCCGCGCTCGAGGGCGGCGCCGGCAGCATCGCGACGGCGAGCGGCCAGGCCGCTTTGCATCTCGCCATCGCCACGATCGCCGGCGCCGGCTCGCACATCGTCGCGTCGAGCGCGCTCTACGGCGGCTCGCACAACCTGCTGCACTACACGCTGGCGCGCTTCGGCATCGCCACCACCTTCGTTCCGCCCGGCGACGCCGACGCCTGGCGCGCCGCCATCCGGCCCGAAACCAAGCTCTTCTTCGGCGAGACGCTCGGCAACCCCGGCCTCGACGTGCTCGACATCCCCACGATCTCGGCGCTGGCGCACGAGCACGACCTGCCATTGCTCGTCGACTCGACCTTCACCACACCGTGGCTGATGCGGCCGTTCGAGCACGGCGCCGACCTGCTGTATCACTCGGCGACCAAGTTCCTGTCGGGCCACGGCACGGTGATCGGCGGCGTGCTCGTCGACAGCGGTCGCTTCGACTGGGATCGGGCGACCGAACGAACCGGCCGCTACACCGAGCTGACCCGCGCCTACGCGGGCTTTCACGACATGGTGTTCAGCGAAGAGAGCACGGTCGGCGCGTTCCTGCTGCGGGCGCGCCGCGAAGGGCTGCGGGACTTCGGCGCGAGCATGAGTCCACACACCGCGTGGCTCATCCTGCAAGGCATCGAGACGCTGCCGCTGCGCATGGCGCGGCACGTCGAGAACACGAGGAAGGTCGTGGCCTTCCTCGCCGGCCACAAGCAGATCGCGCGCGTGGGCTATCCCGAACTGGAGTCGCATCGCGACCATGCGCTGGCCAGGCGCCTGCTGCCACGCGGCTGCGGTTCGATCTTCAGCTTCGACCTCGCCGGCTCGCGCGAGCAGGGCCGCACGTTCATCGAGGCGCTCAAGCTGTTTTCGCACCTCGCCAATGTCGGCGACTGCCGCTCGCTCGTCATCCATCCGGCCTCGACCACCCATTTCCGCATGGACGACGCGGCGCTCGTGCGGGCCGGCATCGGCCCGGCCACGATCCGTCTGTCGATCGGACTCGAAGACGCCGACGATCTCATCGACGACCTGAAGCGCGCCCTGAAAGCGGCGGCGCGATGAGGCTCGAGGTGCAGGGTCGCGAGGCCTACGCCTACAGCGGCGGCAAGCCGTTCGACGCGTCGCTGCCCGCGCTCGTGTTCGTGCATGGCGCGTTGCACGATCACAGCGTGTGGACGCTGCTCGCGCGCTGGTTCGCGCACCACGGCTGGGGCGTGCTCGCGGTCGACCTGCCGGCCCACGGCCGCAGTGCCGGGCCGGCGCTCGAAAGCGTCGAGGCGATGGCCACGTGGCTGCTCGCCTTGCAGGATGCGGCTGGGGTGCGCGAAGCCAGCCTCGTCGGGCACAGCATGGGATCGCTGGTCGCACTCGAGGCCGCTTCGATCGCGCCGGTGCGCACGAAGCGTCTCGTGATGGTGGCAACCAACTATCCGATGGACGTCTCGGCCGCGCTGCTGGAATCGGCAGCGCGCGAGCCGCTGGTGGCGATCGACAACGTCAACGCGTACTCGCACTCAACAATGGCCGGTAAGCCTTCGCATCCCGGCCCGGGCACGTGGCTGCACGGCGCCAACCGCACACTCATGCGCCGCGTGCAGGCCGGCGACGCCGGGCGCAACCTTTTCCTCACCGACTTCACCGCTTGCGACCGCTTTCGCCACGGCCTCGAGGCCGCCGCGCGCGTCGCGTGTCCGAGCACCCTCGTGCTCGGCGCGCGCGACCAGATGACGAGCCCGAAGCTCTCCACCGATCTGGCAAGGACCTTGCGCGCCGAAGTGATCACGCTGCCCGCCGGGCATGCGCTGATGACCGAAGCACCCGACGCGCTGCTGGCCGCCCTGCGCGCCGCGCTGGCGCCGGCCGCCGTCATCGGCTGAGGGCCTCAGACGCCGCGGCGGAGCGCGATCTCGTGGCCGAGGATCAAGGTGGCTTCGAGCGTGAACTCGCGGCGCGCCAGCCGCGCCTCGAGCCGGGCATCGTCGAGGCACTCGAAACGCTCGACCTCGCCGTCGAGGTTGTTCGGCACGGTGCCTGCGAGCAAGGTGCAGGCGAACACGTCGATGTGCTCGACGAGATAGCCCTCCGGCACGGGCCGGCGAAAGGCGAGGCGAACACGCTGCTTCAGGTCGACCATCGCGGCGATGTCGAGGCCGGCCTCTTCCATCGTCTCGCGAGCGAGCGAGGTGCGCGTCGACTCGCCGGCCGCGACTTGGCCGCCCATCAGCGTGTCCCACTGGCCCGGATCGGTGGCCTTGCCGAATGCGCGCTGTTGAACCCATGTGCCGCCACCCGACGCGCGGCCGGTCAGGTGGACGGCGAAGGTGGTGACGCCGAGTACGCGCACGACGGCGCGCTCGACGGCACCGAGCACGCGGCCCGACTCATCGGCCACCGCCAGCAGCTCGCCGCGCCACGGCGCCGCGAAGCCTTCTCCGTGCAGCCACGCCGCGATCTCGGCGAGCGACGCATCGATCGGCCCACGGACCTCCCAGCCCTCGCCCCGAAGCGCGAGCGGCAAGCCTGCCGCGACGATCGGTGCCGCGATCCCGGCCTCGACGCTTCCGAAGGTACGGCCGTCGAACGAAAGCGGATCGCGAGGGATTGCCGGCGGCCGATCTGCTTCGGCACGCGCGTCGATCAGCCAGCCCGGCGCGCTCGTCATCACGACGGCCGACCGGCCGCATCGAGCAAGGCCAGCAGCGCCGCCTCGTCGATCACCGCCAGCCCCAGCGACTCCGCCTTCACCCGCTTCGACCCCGCCTCCGCACCGGCGACGACGAAATCCGTCTTCTTCGACACCGAGCCCGCGACCTTGCCGCCGAGCGACTCGATCATCTCCTTCGCGTCTTCGCGCGCCAGCGTCGGCAGCGTGCCGGTGAGCACGAAGGTCTTGCCGGCAAGCGCCAGCGGCGCCGCGCGTTCCGCGCCGGCGTGCTCTTCCCAGGCGATGCCGGCCGCGACCAGCCTGCCGATCACTTGCGCGTTGTGCGGTTCGCTGAAAAAGCCGTGCACGCTCTCGGCCACGACCTGGCCCACGTCGGGCACCTCGAGCAAGGCCTCGACCGACGCATGCATCAACAGCGCGATGCC
>JAYVNL010000266.1:0-10715 GCA_043758495.1 Rhizobacter sp. | reverse complement strand
GGCACGGCTCTGGTCGAAACCGGAAGCCGCATGGACGAAGTGATCTACGAAGAGTTCAAGGGCACCGGCAACTGCGAGATCCACCTCGACCGCAGGATGAGCGAGAAGCGCGTCTACCCATCGATCCTGCTCAACAAGAGCGGCACGCGGCGGGAAGAACTGCTGCTGAAGCCAGAAATCCTGCAAAAAAGCTGGATCCTTCGCAAGCTGCTCTACTCGATGGATGAGATCGAGGCGATGGAGTTCATCCTCGAGAAGATGAAGGCGACCAAGAACAACAGCGACTTCTTCGACATGATGCGGCGCGGTGGCTGATTGCTATAATCGCAGGCTTTGTTGGAAAGTGCGCCGCTGAAGCGTTCAGCGAGGCGTGGCTTCCGAAACTCATAGAGGTCAGGGTATGAAAGAAGGCATCCATCCCGCGTATCGCGAAGTCTGCTTCGTCGATCTGTCGAACGGCTTCAAGTTCGTCACCCGCTCCTGCGCGCAGACACGCGAGACCGTAAAGATGGACGATGGCCGCGAGTTGCCGCTCTACAAGCTGGAGACCACGAGCGAGTCGCACCCGTTCTACACAGGCACCCAGAAGAGCGTCGATTCGCTCGGTGGCAGGGTCGAAAAGTTTCGCAACAAGTTCGCCCACCTCAGCGCGAAGAAGTAGAGCGGAGCGCAGTTCGGCAAACATTAAAAGGCAGCTTCGGCTGCCTTTTTTGTTGCTGCATCATTCGCGGTCTGTCGACGACTCGCCCGTGAATTCGCCCAACCCTGCTCTTGTCAGCCAACGCGAAGCCGCGCCGCTGCCGCGCATCGGCCTCCTCCTTCTGTGCGCGGTCTACGTGCTGCCGGGCCTGTTCGGCCGCGACCCGTGGAAGAGCGCGGACATCACCGCCTTCGGCTATATCGTCGGCATCGCGCAGGGCAAGACGTCCTGGCTGGCACCGACGGTCGGCGGCCTGCCGGCCGACGGCGCCCTGCTGCCCTATTGGGTCGGCGCCGTCTTCGTGAAGGCGCTCGGTGGCTGGGTCGACCCTGCTTTCGCGGCCCGCGTGCCGTTCGCACTGCTGCTGGCACTGGCCTTGACGCTGACCTGGTACGCGGCCTATCACCTCGCGCGCGCGGAGTCCGCACAGCCGCTGCCGTTCGCCTTCGGTGGCGAGGCGACGCCGGTCGACTACGCGCGCGCGATCGCCGACGGCGCCGTTCTCGCCCTCATCGCATCGCTCGGCCTGCTGCAGCTCGGCCACGAGACGACGCCGGAGCTGGCGCAGCTCGCCGCCGTCGCCGCGTATCTCTATGGCCTGGCGGCCAGTCCGCACAAGCCTCGCATCGGCGGAGTCAGTGCGGCGCTGGCGCTACTGGCGCTGGCAGCCAGCGGCGCGCCGAGCATCGCCATGCTGCTGGCCGCCACCGGCATCGCCATCACCGTGCAGTCGGGCCGCGAGGGCGCCGTGCGACTGTCCCTGTTCATCGCCTTCGGCGCCGCCCTCGGCGCCGTTGCGGCGACAGCGCTCGGCGCCTGGGGCAACCGGCTCGGCGAGTACCACTCGCTGGCCGACGCCCTCGGTCTGGCGCGATCGATTGTCTGGTTCGCGTGGCCGGCCTGGCCGCTGGCTTTGTGGACCCTGTGGCGATGGCGGCGGCGACTGCTCAGCCAGCACATCGCCGTGCCGCTCGGCTGCACCGCCACCTTGCTTGCGATCTGGATCGCGATGGCCGGCCCCGACCGCGCCCTCATGCTCGCGCTGCCGGCATTCGCCGTCCTCGCCGCCTTTGCGCTGCCGACACTCGAGCGCGACGCCGCTGCTGCGATCGACTGGTTCTCGGTGTTCTTCTTCACCATCGCCGCCGCCACCGGGTGGGTGTTCTACATCGCCATCCAGACCGGCGTGCCGGCGCAGCTGGGCATCAACGTCGCGCGCTTGTCGCCGGGCTTCGTGCGCAGCTTTTCCGCCATCGGCCTCGGCTTCGCGATCCTCGGCACGCTGGCCTGGCTCTGGCTCGTGCGCTGGCGCACCGGGCGCAGCCGGCACCCGCTCTGGAAGAGCCTCGTGCTGCCGGCCGGCGGTGTCAGCCTGTGCTGGCTGCTGGTGATGACGCTGCTGCTGCCGCCGCTCGACAACGCCCGCAGCTATCGCTCGATGGTGCAGCGGATCGCCCGCCAGATCCCGGTGACAGGCTGCGTCTCCGCTCCCGGCATGCCGCGTGCGGAAGTTGTCGCACTCGAGTACCTCGCCGGCTACCGCATCGACGCCGTGACGCCAGCGACCGACAGCCTTTGCGACTTCCTTCTGCTCGCGCGCGCCGAAGGCAAGGCGCCGCCGCCGTGGCAGTACATCGGCCGCGAACGTCGCAATCGCAACGACGACGACGTCACTGATCTCTATCGCCGCGCCGGCGCGCGCTGAGCGCGATTCTTCGCGACCAAGGCCGTCTCAGCGGCGCTCGAGCTCGATCGCCACAACCGCGGCGCCCGAATCGTCCGGCATCTCCGGCACGCGAACCCGCGCCGCCGGGAAGACGAGCCTGAACGTCGAGCCCTGCCCCGGCTCACTGGCGACATCGAGTTCGCCGCCGTGACGCTGGATCACGTGCTTGACGATCGCCAGACCGAGCCCGGTGCCGCCCGATTCGCGCGACCGGCTGCCGTCGACGCGATAGAAGCGCTCGGTGAGGCGGGAGATGTGCTTGCGGGCGATGCCTCGGCCGGTATCCACGACCGAGATCTCGCCGGCGCCATTGCCGAGCAGCTGCCACGCGACGTCGACCTTGCCACCGTCGGGCGTATATCGAATGGCGTTGGTGACGAGGTTGGCGACGGCGCTCTGCAGCTCGCTCTCGAAGCCGGCGATCTCGACACTGCCGCTGTCGTGGAACACGATGACGTGCCGGCCCGCAGAGAGTGCCCGGGCCTCGGCCTCGACCTTCGCCATCACGCCCGCCAGCCGAACCCATCGGTCGGCCGTCGGCCGCGGGCTGCCCTCGAGCTGGGCGAGCGTGAGCAGGTCGCCGACGAGGCTGCCCATGCGCTCGGCCTGCTGCGACATCAGCGTGATGACGCGATTGCGCTCGACCTCGGTCAGCGGCAGGTTGCGGAGCGTCTCGAGAAATCCCGACAGCACGGTGAGCGGCGTGCGGATCTCGTGCGACACGTTGGCCACGAAATCTCGTCGCATCGCGTCGGCACGTTCGCGTTCGGTCAGGTCCTGCGACAGCACCAGCTTCGAATCGGCACCGTAGCGGCGGATCTGGACCTGGATCGAACCGCGACCGCGCGGCTGCACGAAGGTGACCGGTTCGGCGAAATCGCCAGCCTGCAGGTAACCGACGAAGGCCGGCGTGCGGATCAGGTTGGTCACGCGCTGGCGGCGGTCGCGCTGCGGGTCGAGGCCGAAGTGGTCGGCAGCGCGGGCATTGCACCACTCGATCTGGTCGGCAGCGTCGAGCAGCATCACGCCGTTCGGCGACGCCTCCATCGCCGAGACGAACTGCGCCAGTCGGTCGCGCTCGAGATCGGCCGTGCGCTCGAGCGAGCGCAGCGCCCGCTCGACGCGGTAGGCCACTTCGCCCCAGAAGCCGGCATCGCGTGGCGCCATGCCGTCGTGCGATCCGCGCAGCCAGCGCATGAGGCGCCAGCCGCGCAACGAATCGAAAGCGACGATCGTCGCGAAGCCGATGAGTCCGGCCAGGAGCGCGCCAATCAGCGCAGCGCCCTCGCCGCCGGCGACCAGTCCGACGAAGCTGCCGACCGCGATGGCCAGCAGCCCGACCAGGAAGCGCGGCAGCAGCCAGCTCATGGCAGCGCCGCCCGCAGCGTCATGTCGACGCGGCCGACACCGGGTTGGCCAGCCGGTAGCCGGCACCGCGCACCGTCTCGATCAGGTGCTGGCAGTCGACCGGCGACAGCGACTCGCGCAAGCGCTTGATGTGGACATCGACCGTGCGCTCCTCGATGAAAACATGGTCGCCCCAGACACGGTCGAGGAGTTGCGCCCGACTGTGGACGCGCTCCGGATGCGTCATCAGGAAATGCAACAGCTTGAATTCGGTGGCGCCGAGCTTGACCTCGCGGCCACCGCGGCTGACGCGCCGCGTTGCCGGGTTGATGAGAAGGCCACCGACCTCGACGGCGGAGTCGAGCGCATCGGGGGCGCGGCGCCGCAAGACCGCGCGGATGCGCGCCAGCAACTCGTTGGCTGAAAAAGGCTTGGTGAGGTAGTCGTCGGCGCCGGCCTCGAGGCCCGACACCTTGTCGGCTTCCTCGGCGCGCGCCGTCAGCATGATGATCGGCAGGCCGCGCGTGCGCGGTTGCGCGCGCCAGGCGCGGGCGAGCGAATGGCCGCTCTGGCCGGGCAGCATCCAGTCGAGGATCACCAGGCTCGGCAAGGCGCCGTCGACCACCGCCTGCGCGGACTCGCCGTCGCCAGCGATGGTGACCTCGAAGCCGGCGTGGCGCAGGTTGAGGGCGATCAGTTCGGCGATCGCCGGTTCGTCTTCGACGACGAGGATGCTGCTCATTTCATGTCCCCTCCCAGGGCGGCTCGACCTAGCGGACCATGTCCTCGACGGTGTCGATCGGGTTGTGGCGCACGTCGGTGCCCTTGACGATGTAGATGATCTGCTCGGCAAGGTTCTTGGCGTGGTCGCCAACGCGCTCGATCGCCTTGGCGACGAAGATCAGATCGATGCTCGAGGAGATCGTGCGGGCGTCTTCCATCATGAAGGTGATGAGTTTCCTGAGCAGGCCCTCGAACTCCTGGTCGATGAGGTCGTCTTTCTTCAGGACTTCGATGGCGCGCTCGACGTCGAGGCGGGCGAAGGCGTCGAGCGCCTTGCGCAGCTGCGAGACGGCGAGCTCCGATTCGTAGGCGAGATCATTGACCGGCAGGCGCAGCCGCGTCGAGACGCCGGAGTTGACCAGCCGCTGCACCGTGCGCGCGATTCGCGCCGCCTCGTCGCCGACGCGCTCGAGATTCGCGATCGTCTTCGAGATCGCGATCAGGAGGCGAAGGTCGCGCGCCGTCGGCTGTCGCCGGGCGATGATGGTCGAAAGATCGTGGTCGATCTCGACCTCGGTGGCGTTGACACGGGCTTCGACCTCGAGCACCTCGGAGGCGATCTCGCTGCTGAAATGGGTGAGCGCGTAGACGGCGCGCTCGACCTGAGACTCGACCATGCCGCCCATTTCGAGCACACGGGTGGAGATGCCGCTGAGCTCGGCATCGAATTGCGTAGAGAGGTGGCGATCGTTCATGTGTTTCTTCAGCCGAAGCGTCCGGTGATGTAGTCCTCGGTGTCCTTCTTCTTCGGCCGCATGAAGACGTCGGAAGTGGGGCCGAATTCGATCAGGTCGCCGAGGTACATGTAGGCGGTGTAGTCGGAGCTGCGCGCTGCCTGCTGCATGTTGTGGGTGACGATGACAACGGTGTAGTCGCTCTTCAGCTCGTGAATGAGTTCCTCGATCTTGCCAGTAGAAATGGGATCGAGTGCAGAGCACGGTTCGTCGAGCAGCAGCACCTCCGGCCGGATGGCGATGCCGCGGGCGATGCACAGGCGCTGCTGCTGGCCGCCGGACAGTCCGGCGCCGCTCTGGCCGAGCTTGTCCTTGACCTCGCCCCAGAGCGCCGCCTTCTTGAGCGCCCATTCGACGCGCTCGTCCATTTCCACGCGCGGCAGCGTCTCGAAGAGCTTCACGCCGAAGGCGACGTTGTCGTAGATCGACATCGGGAACGGGGTCGGCTTCTGGAAGACCATGCCGACCTTGGCGCGCAGCAGGGACACGTCCTGCTTCGAGACCAGGATGTTCTCGCCGTCGAGAATGATCTCGCCATCGGCGCGCTGCTCGGGATAGAGCTCGAACATCCGGTTGAAGGTTCGCAGCAGGGTCGACTTGCCGCAACCCGACGGGCCGATGAAGGCCGTCACCTTCTTCTCCGGTACCTCCAGGCTGATGTTCTTGAGGGCGTGGAAGCTGCCGTAGTGAAAGTTCAGGCCTCGCACCGAGATCTTCGCCGGCTGCGTCGTGGTGGCTGGGGCCGTTGCAGGCATCGTGGGTCCCGTCTCAGAGCTTGTTGCGAAAGAGAACGCGGGCCAGGATGTTCAACGCCAGCACTCCGATGGTGATGAGGAACACCCCGGCCCAGGCCAGTTGCTGCCAGTTCTCGTACGGGCTCATCGCGAACTTGAAGATCGTGACCGGCAGGCTCGCCATCGGCTGCGTGAGGCTGCTTGTCCAGAACTGGTTCGAGAGCGCGGTGAAGAGGAGGGGCGCCGTCTCGCCGGCGATGCGGGCCAGCGCCAGCAGCACGCCCGTCACGACACCGGCACGGGCCGCCTTCAGCGTCACCATGACGATGACCTTCCATTTCGGCGTGCCGAGGGCATAGGCCGCTTCGCGCAGGCCGCTGGGAATCAGCGTCAGCATGTTCTCGGTGGTGCGAATCACGACCGGGATGACGATCAACGCCAGCGCGAGGATGCCGGCGATGGCAGAGAAGCTCTTGGTCCGCGCCACCACGGCCGAATAGATGAAGAGTCCGACCACGATCGACGGTGCCGACAGCAGGATGTCGTTGATGAAGCGGGTGACGCTGCCGAGCCAGGTCTTCTGACCGTACTCGGCGAGGTAGACGCCGGCGAGGATGCCGATCGGCGTGCCGAGCAGCGTCGCCAGCGAGACCATCGTGACCGAGCCGAAGATGGCATTGGCCAGGCCGCCGTCTTCGCTCTGCGGCGGCGGGGTCATCTGCGTGAAGAGCGACAGACCGAGACCGCCTACGCCGAGGCGGACGGTCTCGAACAGGATCCAGAACAACCAGAACAGGCCGAACGCCATGGCCGCCAGGGAAAGCGTCAAGGCCACGGCGTTGACGCGTTTGCGACCGAGATGCTTGTGGCGGCGGGACGCTTCGTGGGCAACCGCGGAGTCCGACAGCACGGCACTCACGAGCGCGTGCCTTCGCCGCGGCGCAGCCGGGCCAGCAGCAGCTTCGAGCATGCCAGCACCACGAAGGTGATGAAGAAGAGAACCAGACCGAGGTAGATCAGCGACGCCTGGTGCAGCCCTTCCCCCGCTTCGGCAAACTCGTTGGCGAGCGCCGAGGTGATGCTGTTGGCGGCCTCGAACAGCGATGGCGAATTCAGCTGGTTCTGGTTGCCGATCACGAAGGTGACGGCCATCGTTTCGCCGAGGGCGCGGCCGAGGCCGAGCATGATGCCGCCTACCGCGCCGGTTTTGGTGTAAGGCAGCACCACCCGGTACATCACTTCCCACGTGGTCGAGCCGAGCGCGTAGGCCGATTCCTTGAGGAGCGCCGGCGTGACCTCGAAAACGTCGCGCATCACCGAGGCGATGAACGGAATGATCATGATCGCGAGGATGATCCCCGCCGACAGGATGCCGATGCCGACCGGCGGCCCCGACACCAGCGAGCCGAGCACCGGCACGCCGGCGAATGCGGCTTGCAGCGGCTGCTGCACGAAGCGGGCGAGGACCGGGCTGAAGACCAGCAGTCCCCACATGCCGTAGACGATCGACGGCACCGCTGCCAGCAGTTCGATCGCGGTCCCGAGCGGGCGCTTGAGCCACGACGGCGACAGCTCGGTGAGGAAGAGCGCGATGCCGAAGCTCACCGGCACGGCGATCAGGAGCGCAATGAACGAGGTCATCAGCGTGCCGTAGATCATCACCAGGCCGCCGTACTTGTTCTTCACGGGGTCCCAGTCGGTCGACCACAGGAAGCCGAGGCCGTATTCCCTGATCGCCGGTGCGGCACCGACGACGAGCGAGCCGATGATGCCGGCGAGCAGCGCCAGCGTCAGCCAGGCGGCGCCATGAGCGAGCGCCGAGAACAGCACATCGGCCCACGGCAAGGTGCGCCGTGGTGCCGGCGGCCGGCCGTGCGGCTTAGCCCGATCCATCGAAGTCGCCTCCCGATACGAATTCGCCGGCAATGTAGCAGCCATGGCGTTCGCGATCGTTCGGCGCCGGGTCGCTGAGGCCCGATTACTTCGACGCGACGGCCTTGCCCGACGCATCCTTCAGGTTATCGGCCCAGAGCTTGTGGACGAGCGTCTTGACGGCGTCGGGCATCGGCACGTAGTCGAGGTCGTCGGCAATCTTGTCGCCGCTGGCATAGGCCCAGTCAAAGAACTTGAGCGCGTTGGTGGCGTTGGCGGGCTTGTCCTGGACCTTGTGCATCAGGATGAATGTGGCCGCGGTGATGGGCCACGAGTCCTTGCCCGGCTGGCCGGTGAGCACCTGATAGAAGGTGCGGCTCCAGTCGGCGTTCGCCGCCGCGGCCTTGAACGTGAGATCGTCGGGAGCGACGTAATTGCCGGCCTGGTTCTGGAGCAGGGTGTAGGCCATCTTGTTCTGCTTGGCATACGCGTATTCGACGTAGCCGATCGAGTTCGGCAAGCGCTGCACATACGCGGATACGCCTTCGTTGCCCTTGCCGCCGGCGCCGGTCGGCCAGTTCACGGCCGTGCCTTCGCCAACCTTGGTCTTCCAGTCGGCGTTGACCTTCGACAGGTAGTTGGTGAAGTTGAAGCTGGTGCCCGAGCCGTCAGCGCGGCGAACGACGGCGATGGCGGCATCGGGCAGCGCCAGGCCGGGGTTGAGGCCGGTGATGGCGGCGTCGTTCCACTTGGTGATCTTGCCAAGATAAATGTCGCCAAGCACGGCGCCGGTGAGCTTGAGCTTGCCCGGCGCGACCCCGGCGATGTTGACCACCGGCACGACGCCGCCGATCACGGTCGGGAACTGAATCAGGCCCGAAGAGGCCAGCTCGTCGTCACTCAACGGCGCGTCCGAGGCGGCGAAGTCGACCGTCTTGGCCCGGATCTGCTTGACGCCGGCTCCGGAGCCGACCGATTGGTAGTTGATGCGGGCACCGGTCGCCTTGTTGTAGGCGTCGGCCCACTTGGCGTAGACCGGGGCGGGGAACGACGCACCGGCGCCGGTCACGTCCTGGGCGAGCGCGGGCAGTGCGGCCACGGCGGTGGCGGCGGCGAGAAGGCAGCGGGAAACGATGTGCATGAGGTCACCTGGAGTTGCGTCCGATGCGCAGGACTTTATGCACATGCCGTGACAGGACCATGACATCGGATGACGGTTTCGTGACCGACGGCCCTGCCGCCGGGCGACCTTCAGGCGAGCGTGGCCGCGATCGCTTCTGCGGCTTCGCGAGCCTGGGCGGCGTCTCGTGCCTCGACCATCACGCGAACCACCGGCTCGGTGCCCGAGGCACGGATGAGCACCCGGCCATCGTCACCGAGCCGGGCCTCGACTTCCGCCGTCCGTGCCGCCAGCGCAGGCTGCTCGTGCCAGTCCGAACCCGGTGCGACGGGGACGTTGATGAGGGTCTGCGGGAACAGCTCGACGCCGGCGAGAAGTTCCTTCAACGGCCGCTGCGAGCGGACGGCCGCCTCCAGCACCATGAGGGCGCTGACGATGCCGTCGCCGGTGGTGTGGCGGTCGAGCGTGAGCAAGTGACCCGACCCTTCGCCGCCGAGCTGCCAGCCGCGCGCGACCAGTTCCTCGAGCACGTAGCGGTCGCCGACCCGGGCCCGCACGAACTCGAGGCCGCGTCGACGCAGGGCCATCTCGACAGCTTTATTGGTCATCAGCGTGCCGACGACGCCGGGCAAGGTCCGACCCTGGTCGAGCCGGTCGGCGGCTATGACGTAGAGCAGCTCGTCGCCGTTGTAGAGGCGGCCATCGGCGTCGACGAGTTGAAGGCGGTCGGCATCGCCGTCGAGGGCGACCCCGTAATCGGCGCCGCCCTCGCGCACCGCATCGACGAGCGCCTGCGGTGCGGTGGCGCCGAAGCCGGCGTTGATGTTGAGGCCGTCGGGGCTGCAGCCGATCGCGGCGACCGCAGCGCCAAGTTCGTGGAAGACGTCGGGGGCGACGTGATAGGCCGCACCGTGGGCCGCGTCGACGATGATCTTGAGGCCGCGCAACGACAGATCGCCGCCGAACGTGCTCTTGCAGAACTCGATGTAGCGGCCGCTGGCGTCGTCGAGTCGGCGGGCCCGGCCGAGGTCGGCCGAACCAACCCAGCGTTGCTCGCTGGCCAGCGCCGCCTCGACTTCGAGCTCCCAGGCGTCGGGCAGCTTTTCGCCGCGCGCCGAAAAGAACTTGATACCGTTGTCCTGGAAGGCGTTGTGCGAGGCGCTGATCACGACGCCGAGGTCGAGCCGCAGCGCCCGCGTGAGGTAGGCAACGCCGGGGGTGGGCAACGGGCCGGTGAGCAGCACGTCGACGCCGGCCGACGCGAAGCCGGCTTCGAGTGCCGATTCGATCATGTAGCCGGAGATGCGCGTGTCCTTGCCGATCAGCACGGTCGGTCGGCGCTGACCCGCTCTTTTCAGGACCTGGCCGACGGCGTGGCCGAGCCGGAGCATGAAGTCGGGTGTGATCGGCGCGGTGCCGACCGTGCCGCGGATGCCGTCGGTGCCGAAGTAGGTGCGCTTCATGTCGACACCACGCGATTATCGGTGCCCGCCGAGGCCGCCCGGAGGACGGCCAGCGCGGCCACGGTGGCGGCGACGTTGTGGACGCGGACGATGCTGGCGCCGCGCTGCACGGCAAGCATGGCGGCCGCTGCACTGGCGGCGTCGAGCGTAGCCCTCTGGGCTGCCGATCGCGCTGCGGGTGGCGTGCCGGCGATCCCGGCAAGCTTGGCCAACGTCGACTTGTGCGACCAGCCGAC
>JAYVNL010000265.1:0-3477 GCA_043758495.1 Rhizobacter sp. | reverse complement strand
TTGGCGTCCCGGGTGCGGCTCTGCCCGAGCAGGCTGTAGCCGATCGCCGTCATCAGCTCGACGGCCATCTCCGGCCGCCCGGCGAGTTCCTTGTCGACGCGTGCCTGCGCCGCCAGCAACAGGTCGGCCACGGTCGTGGCGGCGCCGGCGCCCGAGTCGGTGTCGGCGCTCTCGAAGATCGAGAGCGCGAAGCTCTTGACCTGCTCGGCGCGTTCGGCCTGCATCGTGGCCACGCGCGCCTGCCACAGTGCCGCGGAGATACCTGCGAGCAGCGACACGCTCACCGCTGCGGCCGCGGCCACGGCCAGCGTGTTGCGGCTCAGGAAGCGGCGGGTGCGGTAGGTGACGCTGTCGGGCCGCGCCAGCACCGGCACGCGCGCCAGATGGCGCTCGACATCCTGCGCGAACGCCTCGACGGTCGGGTAACGATCGACGACATCCTTCTTCATCGCCTTGTTGAGGATCGCGTCGAGGTCGCCCTTCAGCGCCCGCTTGGCCGCCTCGTCGGCGGCGGCAGCACTCGCCGGCCGCACGTCGACCGTTGCGATCGCCTCCTCGAGCGCCGCCGCGCCCTGCCGCTTGAGCTGATACGGCCGCGCCTCGGCGAGCAGCTCGTAGGCGACGACGCCGAGGCTGTAGACATCGCTCGCGGTGCCGATCGGCTCGCCGCGGATCTGCTCGGGGCTGGCGTAGTCGAGAGTCAGGGCACGACCGGCCTGCATCGTCAGCGCCGTCTCCTGCGTGAGCTCGCCTTCCATCAGCTTGGCGATGCCGAAGTCGAGCAGCCGGACCTGGCCTTCGGCGGTGACAAGGATGTTCGCCGGCTTCAGGTCGCGGTGGACGACGAGGCGGGCGTGAGCGTGCGCCACGGCACGCGCGACCTGGAGGATCAGCGCCAGCCGCTCGCGGGTCGGGAGCGCCAGGCGCTTGCAGTAGGCGTCGACCGGCTCGCCGGCGACGTACTCGAGCGCGAGGTAGGGCCGGCCTTGGGCGTCGAGGCCGGCGTCGTGGATGCGGGCGATGTTCGGATGGTCGAGGCTGGCGAGGATGTCGCGCTCGCGTGACATGCGCTCGCCGAGGCCGCGCGCCCAGCTCGCCCGCGGCAGCTTGACGGCGACCTCCCGCTTGAGTGCGCCGTCGATGCGCTCGGCCAGCCACACCGTGCCCATGCCGCCGACGCCGAGTTGGCGGATCAGTCGGTAGGCACCGACGATCAGGCCGGCCGAGGCAGCATCGTCGCCGCCGACCGAAGGGCCGGCATCGGGTGCGAGCGTGAGCCGCGGCATCGACTCGAGGAAGTCGCCGGTCTCCTTGCCGGCGGCGTCGGCGAGCAGGCGCCGCAGCGCCGACTTGAGCGCGTCGGGCTCGTGCAGGGCGTCGAGCCAGGTATCGCGCTCGGCGATCGGCAGCGACAGCACTTCGTCGAGCCGGCGGCTGATGACGGGCCAGTCGTCGACGAGGAATTTCAGATCGGCCACGCGCCCGCCCCGCTCAGCTCAGCTCAGCTCAGGGCGGCGGCGAGCAGCACGCGCGCCTTCTGCCAGTCGCGGCGGACGGTGCGGTCGGTGACGTCAAGGGCCGCCGCGATCTCGAGGTCGCTCATGCCGGCGAAGTAACGCATCTCGACGAGGCGCACGAGCCGCGGGTCGAGCTGGCCGATCTCCTCGAGCGCTTCGTGGACGCGGATGATCTCGTCTTCGGCGCCAATGTCGCCGCCCTGCTCGTCGTCGAGCGTGACGTGCTGGGCATGGCCGCCGTGACGCTCGCTGGCGCGGGCGCGGGCGATGTCGACCACGATCGAGCGCATCGCCGCCGCGGTGTACGAGAAGAAGTGGGCGCGGTCGCCGGCTTGCACCCGCTCGGCTTCGCGCAGCTTCAGGTAGCACTCGTTGACGAGCGCGGTGGTGCCGAGGTCGGGGTCCGGGAAGCCGCGCCGCAGGCGGGTATGGGCGATCCGGCGCAACTCGGGGTAGACCGCCTGGAACAGGCCGTCGAGAGCGTCGTGATCACCTTCGCGGGCGCGGGCGATCAGGCGGGTGATGTCCCCCATTGGCGGGTGTCGGCTCCTTGCTTTTTTCATCCTACCGCAGGAAGACGCGAGGGCCGGCGTCACCGACCCTCGCATCGATGGGTGGCAGCGATGTCCGCTTTTCCGCCGCGGCCTCGTGATGCAAGTTGGGAAGCACTGTGCGACCCGTGTCCTTCAGACGCCAGGAGCCCTCGATGATCGCCTCGTTCCACACGCCGTTCGCCGCCCGACTCGCGCTGCACGCTGCGGCCGCAGCCACGCTCGCCTGCCTCGCGGCATGCGCCGGCACGCCGACCGCGGAAGCGCCGCAGGTCGACCATGCCGCCAGCACGCAGGCGCTGAAGAAGCTGCCTCGCAAGGCCGGCGAGCGCATCGCCGTCGCGATCTACGAGTTCCGCTCCAGCGTCGGCGAGATCCCGGCCCGCGGCAGCACCGACATGTTCAAGACGGCGCTGGTGCAGAGCGGTCAGTTCCGCGTCGTCGAGCGGGCGCGCCTGAACGAAGGCGTGGTCCGCGAGAAGCAGCTCAACGCCGCCGGCCTGTCGACCGGCAAGGCCGGCACCGAACAGCTGACCGGCGCCCGATACGTCTTCGAAGGCTCGATCACCGAAGCCAACGCCAGCCAGACGCAGCGCAGCGCCGGCTTCAGTGTCGCCGGCATGGAGCTGAGCGGCAGCGGCAACAAGGACGTCATCGGCATCGACGTGCGCATCGTCGACGCCGCCACCGGCGATGTCGTCGATGTCGTGACCGTGCGCAAAGCGGTCGCCAGCGACAGCGTTGGCGTTTCCGGTGTCGGCAACCTGGTCGGCACGTTGCTGGCGAAAAAGGGCAGGAGCACTGCCTACGTGCCCGACGTGCAGCTCCAGCAGCAGCGAAAGGAAAGCCTCGATGTCGCCCTGCGGGCGGTCATCGACCAGGCGGTGATCGAGCTCGCCGGCCGATTCCCGAGCCTCGGCGCGACGCCGTGAATTTCCCTTGCAACGTTTCTTTGAACTCCAGGAGAACCTCCGTGAAGAAGACCCATTTCCGCCTCGCGCCGCTCTGCCTCGCCCTGTTTGCGGTCGGCAACGTCTCGGCACAGATGCAGCGCGCCACCTCGCAACTCGGCGCCTCGTCGCAGCTCGGCTCGGCGACAGCGAACGCACAGCCGCAGCAAGCCACGGCGGCGACGCCGCCGGCGTGGTCGCTGCCGGCCCGGCCGACGAGCGCCACGGCCACCACGACCACCGCGTCGCGTGGAAGTCTGTTCGAGCTGGCCGACGCGACGCCGATCGTGGCCAGCGGCAAGTCGACGACGGCCGGCGCTCTGAAAAAGACGATCCGCGCCGAGCTCGCCGCCAAGGCCGGTGCGCCGAAGACGATTCGCGTCGGCCAGCGCAAGACCGACTTCGATGCCGCACCCGCCACGCGAACCGCGGCTGCCGCGCAGACCCAGCCGGCGCGCG
>JAYVNL010000264.1:0-29200 GCA_043758495.1 Rhizobacter sp. | reverse complement strand
TCGGTCAACCCGAAGATCACGACCAAGGTGGTCTGGGTCAACGAGTGGTTCAACCCGCCCAAGGAAACCGAAGCGGCGCAGTCGCTCATCAACGGCGGCGCCGATGTGCTGATGCAGAACACCGATTCCTCGGCCGTGCTGCAGACGGCGGGCAAGGCCGGCAAGTACGCCTTCGGCTGGGACTCGGACATGACGGCCTATGCGCCTGCCGCGCACCTCGCTTCGTCGATCATCAACTGGGTGCCGTACTACAAGAAGGCCACGCAAGACGCGCTCTCGGGCACGTGGCAGGGCGGCGGTGCGTCGTGGTGGGGTGTGAAGGAAGGCGCCATCGACATCGTCGGGGTCTCCGACAAGGTGCCGGCCGAGATCAAGGCCAAGGTCGAGGCGGTGAAGGCCGGCCTGAAGGACGGCAGCTTCGTGATCTGGAAAGGCCCGATCGCGAGCAACGACGGCAAGGAGATGGTGGCCACCGGAACCAACGCCGACGACAAGTTCATGGGCGGCATCACCTTCTTCGTCAAGGGCGTCGAAGGCAAGGTGCCGGGCAGCGACAAGAAGTAGGCGCGACGCGATGGACGGCTCCGGCATCGCCAGAGAGCGGCTGCCCGAGTTGCTGCGGGCGATGCCGAAGGCCGAGCTGCACCTGCACATCGAGGGCACGCTCGAGCCGGAGCTGATCTTCGCGCTGGCGAAGAAAAACGGCGTCTTGCTCGACTACGACAGCGTCGAGTCGCTGCGCGCGGCCTATGCGTTCAGCGACCTGCAGAGCTTTCTCGACATCTACTACGCCGGCGCCAGCGTTCTCCTCCACGAGAGCGACTTCGAGGCGATGGCGATGGCGTATTTCGAGCGTGCCGCCGCTGACAACGTCATCCACGCCGAGATCTTCTTCGATCCGCAGACGCACACCGAGCGAGGTGTGTCGATCGGCACCGTCATCGGCGGCCTCGCCAAGGCCTGCGAGCGCGCCGGCTGCGAGCTCGGCGTCTCGGCATCGCTCATCCTCTGCTTCCTGCGCCACCTCAGCGAAGACGACGCGCTCGCCACCTTCGAAGCAGCGCTGCCGCATCGCCGGCACTTCATCGGCGTCGGCCTCGACAGCAGCGAGCGCGGCCACCCGCCGGCCAAGTTCGCACGGGTGTTCGCGATGGCGCGCGAGGCCGGGTTGCACTGCGTTGCCCACGCCGGCGAGGAGGGCCCGCCCGAATACATCGAGGAAGCGCTCGACGTGCTGAAGGCCGAGCGCATCGACCACGGCGTGCGCTGCGTCGAGAGCCCGGCGCTGGTGCGGCGGCTCGAGCGCGAAGGCATCGCGCTCACCGTATGCCCGCTCTCGAACCTGAAGCTGCGCGTCTTCGACACGATGGCCGACCACAACCTCGCCGACCTCTTGCGCGAGGGCCTGAAGGTGACGATCAATTCCGACGACCCGGCTTATTTCGGCGGCTACGTCGTCGACAACTTCATCGCCACCTTCGAAGCCCTGCCGCAGCTTGCCGCTGGCGACGCCTACACGCTGGCGAAGAACAGCTTCGACGCCAGCTTCGTCGATGCCACGACGAAGCGGGCCATGACCGCTCGCCTCGACGCGACTTTCGCCCGCTTCATCTGAGCTTTCACCCGGAGCTTCCGTCATGGCCATCACCGACCGCCACGTCACCTTGTGCCACGCTCCCAACTCGCGCTCCGCGGGTGTCCTCGTGCTGCTCGAGGAGCTCGGTGCCGACTACGAGCTGCACGTTCTCGACCTGAAGAAGGGCGAGCAGCGCCAGGCCGGCTACCTCGCCGTCAACCCGATGGGCAAGGTGCCCGCCATCCTGCACGGCGGCGCCCTCGTCGCCGAGCAGGGCGCGGTCTACCTGTACCTCGCCGACCTCTACCCCGAGGCCGGCCTCGCACCGGCGATCGGCGACCCGCTGCGCGGCCCGTTCCTGCGCTGGCTGTTCTTCTACGGCTCGTCGTTCGAGCCGGCGATCGTCGACCGGGCGATGAAGCGCGAGCCGGCAGCGATGGCGACATCGCCGTACGGGGACTGGGACACGATGCTCGGCACCCTGACCGCGCAACTCGCCGAAGGCCCCTTTCTTCTCGGCACTCGTTTCACCGCGGCCGATGTGCTCTGGGGCATCGCGCTCCGCTGGACGACGATGTTCAAGCTGGTTCCGGATTCACCGGCGATCACCGACTACGTCGCCCGCATCTCGGCTCGCCCGGCGGCCGCGCGCGCCGCGAAGATCGACGCTGAACTCGCCGTCAAACAGGCAAGCTGACCATGATCGATCGCTGCTCGTTGCGGAGCGCCTCGGCGCTCGCCGTCTCCGCCGCGCTTGTCGCCTTCGCGGGCGCCGCCCTGCTGATGACCGTCGCGACGGCGTAGATCGTCAGCGCTTCGCTTTCCTCTTCGCGGCCGGCCGGGCCGCCCGGACCGCCTTCTTGGTCGCCGACTTGGTCGACTTCGTCGTGGCCGAGACGGCCTTCTTCGTGCTCGTCGTCACCGCTGCCTTCTGGCCCGCTGCAACGTGTTCCGGCGATTTCCGGGCCGGCGCATCGTTCGAAAAGAAGCCGCTGATGGCGCTCTTGACCTTCTCGACGATGCCGGTCTTCTTCGTGGTGGCCATGGACTTCGCTTCCTCCGTTGCAAGTGTCGCGAGTGTGCGGGCCCGGCTGCGCCCTTGCAAGGCGCGACGCCATCGGAGCACCGCGGGCTTGGGATCGCCATCGAGGCGGCGCCGCCCGGGACCCGTCCCGGGGGGGCACAGCCGTGCGCATCGTCCACCCGGCAGCCGCTTGGTCCTCAGCGCGGTGTCGAAGCCGCCGCGGCGACCGGCGCTGGCGGGCGCTCGAGCCGGCACGACGCGTCGGCGCGCAGTGCCTGGCACCAGTCGTCGTCGTTCAGGCTGCGCTTGACGTTGGCCACGGCCGACTTCACGAGTTGCGCGGGGTCGGTCGGGATGAGGCGACCGTCGCGGTAGAAGATGTAGCGACCGCTGTCGCTCAACCGCGACGCTTCGAACGCGCCCATGTCGACTTCGAAGGCGGCCGTGGCCGCCGGCAGCTTGTAGATCCGGACCCGGTTCTGGCGCGGCAACCTCACCGCCATGGTGCCACCGCTGCTGCTGAACTCGGGCGTGACCTCTTCGCCCTCCACGACGAAGGCAGGCGCGGCCCGATTGGCGAGGTTCCTGACCTGGATGCCGCGGCCGTTGGCCAGCGGCGCCCAGGCATAGCTCGCGTTGGTGTCGACGTGGTATTGCATCGCCAGGGTCTCGACGACGGCGCCGGCGGCGCCGAGGTCGCGGACCTCCCACTTCTCCGGCCGGCGGACGATGACGAGGCTGCTGCCCTGGCCGGCATAGACGTAGCGCGGTTCGGTGTCGGGCAGGACGAATGCGGCGGCAGCCGCAGGCGAGGAAAGATCCCAGACCTCGGTGCGGCGGCCATCGCTGAGCAGCATCACGCGGCCGCCGCCCTGGAACGCCGTGTCGACGCGCTGCGATGCCGGCCGAACGATCGTCCGCGCCACCTTGGCCACGCCGGCTTCGATCCTGAAGATCTCGATGCGGGTGTTGTCGCTGTCGGACTTCTGGACCGCGAACAGGCGGGCGTTGCCGAACTGGAGCGAACTCTGCTGCCGGGCCCGTGGTCGGTACGCGATATCGCGCTCCGGTGCCGGCATCCGGTACACCGGCGCATTCCAGCCACCCGAGTAGACGACCCACTCGGCGCCCTCCTGCACGAGGAAGGTGTCGTGGTCGATCGCCAGGATCTGGTCGACCGGGCGCTCGTCGGGCGGCGCGTCGGAGCGGATGTCGAAGCCGAGCAACGACTTCGCGCCGTCGCCGGCCCGCACTCCCTGGGCGAACAGCCGCTTGCCGTCGGCGCTCGGTGCGAAGTCGCGGATCGACTTGAAGCGGCCCTCGCGGTCGAGGCGGCGCAGGACGCGACCGGTCTCGAAATCGCGCAGCTCGAAGAACGGGCGGTCGACGTCGCCTGCAGGAACGACGGCCAGCTTTTCGTCGGCGCTGACCCAGCGCGCCAGCGCTGCCGGACCGCCGGCGCCGACCAGATCGAAGATGCGGATGCCACCGTCGCGTGCCCGCATCGCCAGCCGGTCGCCGCTGCCGTTGATCGCGATGCTCGCTTCGTACGACGTGTTTTCCGGCAGGTCGAACGCGCCCTGGAGCCGCCAGAGTTCGCCGGTCGCGAGGTTGGCCACCTGCGCTTCGTTGGCGCGGCGCAGCAGCCGGATGACGAGCCTGCCGTCGGGGCTGATGGTGATGTCGTCGACGCTGCCGCCTTGTGGGCCGGGTGCCGTCGTCGCGGCGGCGTCGCCCTCGGCGAGGCGGCGGATGTCGAACGAGCAGACCTTCGCGTTCAGCGACAGGCCGACCTTGCTGCCGCCGGCCGCATACGAGAAATCGAACTGCGGGCAGGCCTGCATGCTGTGCCGCGTCGGCGCCGCGTCGATGGCGCCGGCAGCGATGGCGTAGACCAGGACCTGCATCTTGGCCGTCGCCGGCGCCGGCGCCTGCACGACGACGAGCTTGTCGGACTCCGGCGAAAAGAGGGCGCTGAAGAAGCCGCCGCCGCTGCCGGCATCGTCTTTCGGCTCCGCCGACAGCAGCAGGCGGCCGTCTGGCACCGACCACACGCGCACGCCCTGGCCGCCGTCGACGATGGCGGCGAGCATGCGGGAGTCGGCGCTGAAGGTGAAGCGGGTGATCGGCTCGGCGCCGGGCAGGTGCGTCGCCGTCGTGGCGGCGCCGCTCCAGAGCGACATGCCGCGATCGGTGCCGGCCGCGAACGAGCGACCGTCGGCGCTGTACTGCAGCAGGCTCAGGTCCTGGGGGCGGGCATCCCAGGCGAGCTTTCGCGCCACCGCGGCGGTGCCGCCGGCAAGCGTCCATTCGGTGACGGCCTCGACGCTGGCCACCAGCAGCCGCAAGCCGCCCGGGTCCAGCGCGATCGCGTCGGCGGTGCCGACCTGCGCTGCGGTCATGCGCATCGAGGCGCCTCGGAACTGGCTCGCGTCGACCACCACCGACGCCATCTCGGCCAGCATCGACGGCTGCCGCCGAACCGCCTCCGCCGCCATCAGCACGCTGGCCTCGGCGTCGACGCCAGCGAGCGTACGCGCGCTCATGCCGAGCATCCGTGATTCCGATGCCTGCACGGCCTGGTGGCTGCGGACCCAGGCGATCGCGGCGACGCCGGCGAAGCCGACGGCGACGACCGCGGCCACCGTCGCCACGCGCAGCCGCGTCGCGATGTGGCGGTTGGCGACACGGCGGTCTTCGGCGAGCTGCTGTGCCGCTTCGTTGGCGGCGATCTCGACACGGGCGCGTTGCTCGGCGACTTCGACGCGTGCGACCTGGACCGCGAGCTCGCGCCTTTCGGCCTCTGCGTGCTCGCGCTGCCGGGCCGCTTCGGCGCTGTCGCTGACGTCGAGAAACTCGCGCTCGAGATGGGTGACGGCGTCGTTTCTGAACTCGTCCCGCGCCTGCTGCAGGGCCAGGCCGCTGAGCAGGAAGGCCGCGTCGAAGCCGGCCTCGCGCCACTTCTCCGCCTGCTTCTTCAGGAAGGCGCGGCGCTCGCGCTCGACGCGCTGCTCGGCGAAGAGGCGATCGAGCAGGTCCCAGTTGCGCAGCAGCGATTCGTGCGCGACTTCGGCGACGTCGTCGCTCGGGTCGTCGTTGATCTTCGTGACCCGCAACAGTCGGGCGTCCGCGAACTTGTCGAGCACGGCGTCGACGTTGGTCGCCTCGGCAACGCCGTGCAGCTGGCTGCGGCTGGCGCGGTTGCGGAACACGGCCGCGCCTTCGCCCTGCCGCGACAGCGCCACGAACACCCGCTGCGCTGCCAGCTGCTGCTCGCGCGGCAGCGTGTCGTAGAGCCGGCGTGCCGCCTCGGCCATGGCATGGCGCGGGCTGCCGACCTCACGATAGGCCTCGTGGGTGACGAGGTTGCCTTTCCTGCGCTCCCAGAGCGCCATCAGGCTGAACTGCAGCAGCGGCAGGCTGGCGTCTTCGCCGACGACGCTTTTGATGAGCTCGTCGACAACACCGTCCTGGAACTTGAGGCCGGCCTGCGCCGCCGGCTTCTCGATCGCATCGCGCAGCCGCGCCGACTCCATCGAGTAGACCGGGAAGGCGGCGGCGCCGTAGCGCTGGTTGAGCTCCGGGTATTCGCGGGCGAGCTGCGGCTCGACGTCCTTCCTCATCGTCAGCACGACGCGGTGCAGCGGCGACTCCACCTCGACGAGGCCGCGCAGGTTGGCGACGAAGGCGATGTAGTCGGGCGAGGTCTGCTCGGTGCGCAGCGTCAGCGCTTCCTCGAACTGATCGACGATGACGACGGCCGGCCGCGGATCGGCGGCGAGCAGGCGGGCAGCGTGGCCAGCATCGCCCTGCATCGCCGTGACCTGGACCTCGACCCATGCCGCGCGGTCGCCGCTGTCAGCGGCCGCTGCCGCGGCCAGCGACTGCGCCAGGTGCTGCAGCGGTGCCACCCCCGGCACGACGATCGGCAGGTAGCGCCAGCTTGCGCTGCTGTCGATGCGGCCGCGCTTCAGGGCCGGCAGCAGCCCGGCCAGCACCAGCGACGACTTGCCACTGCCCGACGCACCGGTGACGACCATCAGCCGCTCCGTGCGCAGCCGCACCACGAGCGCCGTGACCTGGTCGTCGCGGCCGAAGAAATAGCGGGCGTCGTTCTCGCCGAAGGCGTCGAGGCCGACGTAGGTGCAGGCGTCGTCGGCGAGCGTCGGCAGCAGCGACGCGTCGTGCGGCGCCAGCAGCGGCCGCGGGATGTCGAGCTGCTGGCTGTAGCACTGGCTGGCCCAGTAGTCGAGCAGCGCCTGACAGGCGCGCCGCTCCTTCGGCTCGTCGAGATAGGCGCCGCCGGCCGCACCGCGGCGCAGGAAGGTACGGATGGCGTCGAGGGCTCCGAGCAGGCGCTGCTTCTCGTCGTCATCGCCGGCCGGCGCGTCGTCGTCGTGGTCGACGGCCGCGAGCAGCTGCTCGTGCGCCTGCTGGTACTCGGCGTCGGTCTGGAATGCAGCGTCGCCGGCCATGGTCAGAGCGCTGCGAGTCGGAGCGCGCCGGCGCCCGCGAGCGACGCCGTGGTGCGCTCCTTCATCTCGCCGCAAAGCTGCTTGAAGTCGGAGTCGACGGTGTAGAAGCCAAAGTCGAAGTCGCCGCAGAAGTCGTCGAACACCGCGTCGGTGGCGACCTCGTCGTTGGCGGCGATGCCGCGGTCGAGCACGAGGGTGTTGGCGCGCAGGCGATCGCCGCCGTCGGCCGTCCAGTCGGGCAGGATGCGGGTCAGCAAGTCGGACAGCGCCTTCCACTGCCGGCGAATCTCGCGGAAGCGCTTCGCTTCGTCGGCGCGCCGGATGAGTGCGAGGCGGTTGTCGATGCTCTGGCAGGTCGAGTGCATCGCCGCGCCCTTGACCAGGCGCTCGCCGCGCACGACCATCTCGTCGGCCGCCTGGGCGCTCACCGGGACGCCGAGGGCGCGCAGGAATTCGACCAGCGGCTCGAGCGCGAGGCCTTTCGAGAGCATCGTCATCAGCACGTCGATGCGTGCCGGCTGGGTGCTGAGCAGGCTGTCGAACGCGGCGACGGCGTCTTCAAGCGATTCGACGGCGCGATCGGCCAGCGCCTTGTCGAGGCAGGCGATCGCGGCCGCGAACTCGTCGATCACTTCCTGCATCACGGCCGCGTCGCAGCGGCCCTGCTCGGCGACGCGGCGCACGTCCTGCAGCCGCATCCGCAGATCGCGCGCATGCTGGCCGATCTCGCGCGTCGTCGTGCCGGCCGGGAACTGCTCGCAACGCAGCTGGATCAGGCTGAACGGACCGCTGCGCGCCGAATGCAGGGCGTCGTGAACGAGTTTGTAGTCGTAGAGCTGGGCGATCTGCGCCAGCGTCTGGTTGGGGCCGGCGGCGACCGGGACCCGCAACGATTCGGCGCGCAGGTAGAGCACCGGCGTCGCAAAGTCGCGGCCGCTGCCCGGGATGTCGGCGATGGCGCTGCGCGCCTCGGCCACGGCTTCCTCGAGCTCGCCGCCGCCCGCCCAGGCACGGTAGAGCATCCGCGAGAACGCGATCGCGCTCGGGTCGAAGACCGTGAACTGCATGCCGACGACCGCAGGGATGCCTTCGCGTGCCAGGGATTGGGCGATGCCGGCCCAGGCGCTGGCACTGCCGCGCTCGGCCGAGCGGCAGGCGCCGAGCACGGCGAGCTGGATGCCGCGGCCGGCCAGGCGCTGCGCCAGTTCGTCGACCTGCCAGCGGTCGGAGGCGCCGTCGAGCTGCTCGAGCAGCAGCCAGGCGGCGTCGCGCTCGCTGGCGGCGGCCGCGGCCGTGAACTCGCCGTGGCCCGCGAAGTGGAAGATCTCGGCCGGCTGCAGGAGCAGGTCGTGCATGGCCGCGCGCGTCGGCGGTCGGCAGGCGACGATGTCGATGCTGCGCGAACCGGCGAGCGCGGCGTACAGGTTGGCGAGTTCGGCCTCGAGCTGCAGCGGGTTGTCGGGGTCGCGGCGATCGGCCGGCTCGCAGGCGACGGCGAGGAGCCGCCAGCCGCCGGCCCGCGCCGCGACGGGTGGCCCGAGTGACGAGCCGAGCTCGTAGCGGACGATCGAGCAGGTCTTGTCGCCGGCGAGGAAGCCGCGCTTGCCGGCGGCGGCGCCGCCACTGTCGAGGCCGCGGTCGACGTGCGCGAACTCCCAGGGAACGCGGTCGAGCGCGAGCGCCGAGCAACGGATGCGGATGCGCAGGCCCTCGCCCGGCTTGAGTGCCGTGCGCGAGTGGCTGAAGTAATTGCGGGCGGTCGGCGGCAGCAGCAACTGGCCGATCTCGATGCCGATGCCGATCAGCGCCTCGTCGTCCTGATCGAACTCACGTCGTTCGAGGGCGAGCAGGCGGTCGCGGAACCCGGGCGCGACGGCGACCCGCTCGGCAGCCGGCGCCGGCCCCAGGACCGAGCCTTCGACCACGACGCTGAAATGCTCGCCGCCCGCCGCCATCTCGTGATCGGCCAGACGCAGGTCGAAGTTGACGTACTTGTCGATCATCGGGGCGGGCGCAGAAGACACCCGGGCGCCGAGTGGACCTCATTTTCCGGCCGCGCACATCAGCATTGTTCGGGAGATGAAGTATCTTGCGCGGCCGCCACCGCTCCGAGGAATCCGCATGCCCGACCTGACCGACCCCGACGCCAGCGACGCCAAGATCCTCGACAAGAAGATGCGCGAGCGCGTCGACAAACTGCTGGCGCAGGCGCCGTGCGACAGCAGTGGCTCGCTCGCACAAGGCGATACGCGCCTCGACTACGCGGCCCAGGTCGCCTTCCTGCCGGTCGTTGCCGAAGGCTTCGACGGCAGCCTCGGCGAGCCGATTGCGGCGGTGATGGCGACGCACTACATCGCAAACGGCGCCAACGCCGCAGCGCGCCCGGTCTGCTTCGCTTTCAACGGCGGCCCCGGCTCCGCTTCGATCTGGCTGCACCTCGGCGCCCTCGGCCCGAAGCGCGTCGTCGTGCCCGACGACGCCAGCATGCCGCGCGCGCCCTACGCCGTGGCCGACAACGCGCACAGCTGGCTCGCGCACTTCGACCTCGTCTTCATCGACCCGCCGCACACCGGCTGGTCGACGACGGCGAGCGTCGAGGCGCGAAAGAAGATGCTCTCGGTCGACGGCGACGTCGCCGTGCTGGCCGAGGTCGTGCGCGTGTGGCTGACCCGGCACAAGCGCTGGGGCTCGCCGGTCTATCTCGCCGGCGAAAGCTACGGCACGACACGCGGCGCTGCCCTGGCCGACAAGCTGCAGAGTGCCGGCGTCGCGCTCTCGGGGCTCATCCTGGTGTCGTGCGCGATGGACCTGCAGAGCCTCGTCTTCGCCCCCGCCAACGACCTGCCTTACGCGCTCTTCCTGCCGGCCTTCGCCAATGTCTCGCAGTACCACGGCCTGCTGCAGGGCGCGACCGGCGCCTCGCCCGAAGCGGCTCGGGCGGCGGCCGAGAGCTTCGTCGACGAGGACTATGCGGCGGCGCTGCTCGCCGGCGCCCGCCTCGACGGCAAGCGGCGCAGCCGCATCGCCCGCCGCATCGCCGAGCTCACCGGCCTGCCGCAGGCGCTCGTCGAGGAGAAGAACCTGCGCATCGACGAGCGCACCTACTTCGTGGAAGCGCTGCGTTCGCGCGGCCGCATCGTCGGTCGGCTGGAGGCGCGCGCGACCGGCAGCGTGGCCGCCAGCCGCAGCCACGAGTGGGAGTTCGATCCGGGCATGGAAGCGATCGCCGGGCCGTACACGATGGCGGCGATGGCCTACTTCGGCGAGCAGCTCGGCGTTGCCACCGACACGCGCTACGAGGTGCTGTCGATGGACGTCAACAAGGCCTGGAACTGGAATCGCGGCGACGACAAGGGCAACAGCTTTGCCAGCACCAGCCGCGACCTGTCGCGGGCGCTGCGTCGCAACGCCCACCTGCGCGTGTTCGTGGCCAGCGGCCGCTACGACCTCGGCACGCCGTACAGCGCCAGCGACTGGTCGCTGGCCCAGCTCGACGCGCCGGCCGAGGTGCTGGCGCGCGTCGAGCACCACTACTACGACGCCGGCCACATGATGTACACGCGGGAGGCCGACCTGGCGCAGATGAAGGGCGATCTCGCTGCGTGGCTGGCCGAGGGGCGCGGCGGCGCCGCGTGATCGGAGGCTAGCCGGCCGCGCTTGGCAGCGCCTTCGCGAACACCCGGTTCTCGTGCGCCTCGCCTTCGAACCGGAACCAGATCGGGCCGTGATCCTGGTAGCCGCGCCGTCCGTAGAAGGCCAGCGCGCGCGTGTTGTGGACCCACGGCGTCAGCCAGAGCACCGACGCGCCTGCCGCTGCCGCTTCGAACGCGGCCTGCGAGTGCGTCGTCGCGCAGAGCATCTCGCAAGCCGGCGTCGCTGCGACGCCGTGCGCGGTGTTCGATCACGTCCGAGCCGAACTCACGACCTGCAAGCCGAGATGCGCTTCGAAAACGTCGAACTCGCGGTCGCAGTGGAGCAGCGCGTAGTTGCTCTCGATGCAACGGGTGGCGATGAACGTGGTTGTCGTCTTGCGAACCGTGAAGCCGAGATCACGCAGCTTGCGGGAGCTTCTTGCGGCCTTCAGCGCCATCTCGCTCCCCGCGAGGTCGACCTGCTGAAACGAATCCAGCATCTTTCGCACCTGCTGGAACTCGCGCTCGTCCCAGACGCCTTGCAACACCTCGGCAAGAATCAGATCACCCACGGCGATGCGCGTCGTTCCGAGCAGTGCATCGAGCTTTTCCGCCTGGGGTGTGCGCGATCCGCGGAGGAAGTCGATCCAGACGCTGGAGTCGACCAGGATCACTTGTCGGTCCTCATGGCCTCCAGGTCGCCTTCCCAGGCAATTTTCCCGCGCAGCTGTCTGGCCTGCTGTTGCCTGCCCAACTGAACCAAGGTGCGGAGCCCGAGTTCCACGGCCTCCCTCTTGGTCTTGGCACCGGTCGTCCGAAGGGCGTCCTTCATCAACTTGTCGTCGATCACGATGTTTGTACGCACAGTGTGTATCTTTAGCGAATGAGTACACATCATAGCCACGAACGCCGCGAGCAAACGATTCCCGGCCTATGATTCAGCCGTCGTCCGCGTGCCCCCGTGGCCGGCCTTCGAATCGGGGCCATGTCGAGGTCAACCATGTTGAAAAACCTCATCCGCGGCAGCGCGCGTGCGCTGCTCGCGATCCTGGGCACCATCGCCTTCACCGCATCGCTTTCTGCCGCCGAGCCGCCGCCGCTTGTCGTCGGCTTCGTCTATGTCTCGCCGATCGGCGAGGCCGGCTGGACCTACCAGCACGAGCTCGGTCGCCGCGAGATGGAACGGGCGCTGGGGTCGCGGGTCAGGACGATCGCCGTCGAAGGCGTCGCCGAAGGTGCCGACTCGGAGCGGGTGATGCGCGACCTCGTCCGCCAGGGCGCGGGCCTCGTCTTCGCGACGAGCTTCGGCTACCTCGAGCCAGCCCTGCGCGTTGCTGCCGAAGCGCCGGCGGTGAAGTTCGAGCACGCCGGCGGCTACAAGTCGGCGCCCAACCTGGCGACCTACGACGCCCGCTACTACGAAGCGCGCTGGCTGGCCGGCTTTCTCGCCGGCAAGGCGACCGCGACCGGCACGGCCGGATACGTCGCCGGCTTTCCGATCCCCGAGGTCGTGCAGGGCATCGACGCCTTCACGCTCGGCATGCGCGCAGCCCGCCCGAACGCGCAGGTGCGGGTGCTCTGGCTCGGCACCTGGTTCGACCCGGCTAAGGAGCGCGAAGCGGCGCAGTCGCTGATCGACCAGGGCGCCGACGTGCTCACCCATCACAGCGGCTCGACGGCAGTGGCGCAGGCCGCGCAGGCGAGCTTTCGGAGCAGGCACGTGCGCGTGATTCCGTATCCGAGCGACATGCGCGCCTTCGCGCCCGACGCCCAGCTCGCCGCCATCGTCCACCGCTGGGGCGGCTTCTACACGCGCACCGCCGAGAGCGTGGTCGCCGGCCGCTGGACGCCGGCGCCGGTGTGGGGCGGCATCGCCGGCGGCATGGTCGACATCGCCGCCGTCGATCCGGCGTTGCCGGCCGACGTCGCCGCCGAGCTGCAGGCGCGCCGTGCCGCCATCGTCGGCGGCACGTTCAAGCCGTTCAGCGGCCGGCTGCTCGACAACGCCGGCCGCGTTCGCAACGAAGCGGGCGCGCTCGACGACGCTGCGATCAAGTCGATGGACTGGCTGGTCGAAGGCGTGATCGGCTCGCTGCCGTCGCGACCGTGAAGCGCTTCAGGCGGTGACGGTCTCGCCTGCACTCATCGCCGCCGCGATGCGGCCGGCCGACGGCCCGAACGCATACGCGTCCATGCCGAGGCTGCCGAGGGTGACGGAGTCGTGCAGGCGGGCCGGCACCGCATCGCGGCCACCGGCGCCGGCGGCCACGAACCAGGGCAGCAGGTGTTCGTCGGTCGGATGCATGTCGACAGCGTGCGGCGCCTTCGTGCGGTAGTCGAACAGCGCCGGCCAGTCGCGGGCCGCAGCGCGCTCGGCGAACCAGCGCCGAAACGCCGCGCTCTCCGCAATCTCGGGCGCATCGACCGGTCCGCGCAGACCGCCGGCGAAGACGCGACGCAGGTTGTGCGTGATGCTGCCGCTGCCGACGATCAGGACGCCTTCTGCGGCAAGCGGCGCGATCGCGGCGCCGAGCGCGAACTGGGCAACCGGCGAATCGTCGGCCACGAAGGCGAGCGGCACGACCGGGATGTCGGCACGCGGGAACATGAAGCGCAGCGCCGTCCAGGCGCCGTGGTCGAGGCCGCCTTCGGGCACCGACTCGGCGGCGATGCCGGCGCCTTGCAGCAGGGCCAGCATGTGGGCGCCGAGGGTCGGGTCGCCTGCGGCGTCGTAGCGCAGCGTGCGCAGCTTCGGATCGAAGCCGCCGAAGTCGTAGATCGCTTCGTGGCGCGTACCGGCCATAACCACCGGCATGCGCGCTGCGGTGTGCGCGGAGATCGTGACGATCGCCTCGGGTCGGCCGAAGGCGCGCTCGATGGCCGGGCCGAGCCGTTGCATGAAGGCACCGGCGGCGCCCGGCTCGACGGCGATCATCGGCGAGCCGTGGGAGACGAAGATCGAGGGCAGGAGCGTGTTCATCCGCGATTGGAGCACCGGCACGGCGCCCCGCCGTTCAGTGCCGCTGCATGCTGCGTTCGGGCTCGCCGTTCGGTCGCTGCTCAGGTGCCGGCCGGAGGCGGCAGCCACAGCACGACGCGGTCGCGGCCAGCGCGCCTGGCGTCGTACAGGGCCGCATCGGCACGCTGGATGGTGCCGTTGCCCCGGTCTTCGTCGTCGGCCGCGACGAGAGCGACGCCGACGTGGCTGCCGCGGCCAGTCGCCTCTTGCCCGGCGACCGCGAGCTGAAGCATGGCATCGGCGAGGTTGGCACCGAGCGACAGCAGCGCCATCGTGCTCATCAGCATCATGCCGCCGACCTGCGGCGCCACGCCGAGGGCCACGAGCATCACCAGCCCCGCGAAACTGGTCTGCCAGATGCTGAGCGCATCGAGATCGGCGACCCGGCCACCGCGCCCTCAGAAGCCGAAGAAGATCGCGGCCGCGACGGTGCAGCCGACGACGCCGTCGACCCAGCCGAGGTGAAGAGAGACGGCGCCCGCAGCGCCGTAGCCGGTGAGCAGCAGTGCATCGATCGTGAAGAACAGCAGCACGCTGATCTGCATCCGCCTGACCTCCAGGCGCGTGCTGCCGGCGAGCACCTTCCCGGAGGAAGCAGCGGAGTCGGCGGCGATCGACGGTCGGGCGAAGGTCACGGCAGACCTTCGGTTGCCGTCGATACCGGTTTGCCCGGTGCCGACTTGAGGCCTGCGCCGGCGCGGCTTTGCCGTCTCGTGTAAGTTCGCCGCATGAATCCAGCCCGCGACGCCGACCGCCACGTCCCCTCCGCCTGGCAGCTCGGCTGGCGCCAGCTGCTGCGCGACTTCCGCGCCGGCGAGTTGCGCCTGCTCGTTGTCGCCGTGACGCTCGCGGTCGCCGCGCTCACGGCCGTCGGCTTCTTCGCCGATCGCATCAATGGCGGCCTTGCCCGCGACGCAAGTCAGATGCTCGGCGGCGACGCCATCGTCTCGAGCGACCAGCCGGCGCCGCCGTCGTTCGTGGCCAAGGCGCGTGCGCTCGGCCTGGCCGCCGCCACCACCGCGAACTTCCCGAGCATGGGCCGCGCCGGCGACGGGCAGGGCGGGGCGACGCGGCTGGTCAGCGCCAAGGCCGTGAGCGACAACTACCCGCTGCGCGGCAAGCTGCGCGTCTACGCCTTCTCGCCGGACCGGGCCGCCGACGTCGTCAGCGCGCCGGCGCGCGGCACCGTGTGGGTCGATGCCGCCGTGCTCGAATCGCTCGGCCTCAAGGTCGGCGACTCGCTGCTCCTCGGCGATGCTTCGCTCGCGATCGCGCAAGTCATCGTCATCGAGCCCGACCGCGGCGCCGGCTTCGCCAGCCTGGCGCCGCGGGTCATGTTCAACGAGGCCGACCTGCCCGGCACCGGCCTCGTGCAGCCGGCCAGTCGCATCTCGTACCGACTCGCCGTGGCCGGCCCGGGCACCGGCGACGACGCTCGCGTGGCGCAGTTCGTCAACTGGGCGGAGGCGGAGATCAAGGACAAGTCGTTGCGCGGCGTCCGTGTCGAGTCGCTGGCGTCGGGCCGGCCCGAGATGCGGCAGACGCTCGACCGCGCCGAGAAATTCCTCAACCTGGTGGCGCTGCTGGCGGCGCTGCTCGCGGCCGTGGCGGTCGCGATCGCGTCGCGCGACTTCGCCAGCCGCCACCTCGACGCTTGCGCCATGCTGCGCGTGCTCGGCCTGCCGCAGCGCACGATCGCGCTGCAGTACCTCACCGAGTTCGCGCTCGTCGGCCTCATCGCCAGCAGCGCCGGCCTGCTGATCGGCTTCAGCGTCCACTACGTCTTCGTGTGGCTGCTTGCCGGCCTCGTCGAGGCGGCCCTGCCGCCGCCCGGCTGGTGGCCGGCCCTCTTCGGCGTCGGCGTCGGCTTCACGCTGTTGTTCGGCTTCGGCCTGCCGCCGGTGCTGCAGCTCGCCCGCGTGCCGCCGCTGCGCGTGATCCGCCGCGACGTCGGTGCCATGAAGCCGGCGTCGCTGGCCGTCCTCGGCGCCGGCACGCTCGGCTTCGCGGCGCTGCTGCTCGCCGTCTCGAGCGACCTCAAGCTCGGCTTCATCGCCGTCGGTGGTTTCGCGGCGGCGGTCTGCGTGTTCGCGCTCTTGTCGTGGCTCGCGCTCGCAGTTCTGCGTCGATCGGTGCCGGAAGCGCGGGCACCGCGCTGGCTCATATTGGCGACGCGGCAGATCGCGGCGCGGCCGGCGTTCGCGGTGCTGCAGGTGTCGGCGCTCTCGGTCGGCCTGCTCGCGCTCGTGCTGCTCACGATCCTGCGCACCGACCTCATCTCGAGCTGGCGCCAGGCGACGCCGAAAGACGCGCCGAACCGCTTCGTCATCAACGTGCAGCCGCCGCAGGCCGACGCTTTCCAGCAGAAGATCAAGGCCGCCGGCGTCGAGCGCTACGACTGGTTCCCGATGATTCGAGGCCGGCTGGTCGCTGTCGACGGCAAGGCAGTGACGCCCGACGACTATGCCGATCTGCGCGCCAAGCGGACGGTCGACCGCGAGTTCAACCTGAGCCACAGCGCCAGCCTGCCGGCGCACAACACGATCTCCGCCGGCGCCTGGAAAGAGAACGAGCCGGGCGGCCTCAGCGTCGAGGAGGGATTGGCCGAGACGCTCGGCCTGAAGCTCGGCGATTCGCTCCGCTTCGACCTCGGCGGCCAGACGGCGGAGGGTCGCATCACCAGCCTGCGCAAGGTCGACTGGTCGTCGATGCGGGTCAACTTCTTCGTGTTGTTTCCGACCGCGACGATGGCTGATGCGCCGGTCAGCTACATCGCCGCCTACCGCGCGCCTTCGACACCGGGCTTCGACAACGCCCTCAGCCGCGACTTCCCGAACATCACCTCGATCGACGTCTCGGCATCGATCGCGCAGGTCCAGCGGGTGCTCGACCAGGTCGTGCGCGCGGTCGAGTTCCTGTTCGGCTTCACGCTCGCTGCCGGCCTCGTCGTGTTGTTCGCGGCGGTGAGCGCCACGCGTGAGGCGAGGGCGCGCGAGTTCGCAGTGATGCGCGCGCTCGGCGCCAGCGGCAAGCTGTTGGCGCAGGTGCAACGTGCCGAACTGCTCGGCGTCGGCGCGCTCGCGGGCGTGCTGGCGTCGCTGGCGGCGATCGCGGTGAGCTGGGCGCTGGCGCGATACGTGTTCGAGTTCAGCTGGAACCCGTCGCCGTGGGTGCCGCTCGGTGGTGCCGTGGCCGGCGCATTGCTCGCACTCGCCGCCGGTTGGTGGGGGCTGCGCGAAGTGCTCAATCGTCCGGTCATGCAGACGCTGCGGCAGGCCGCCGAGACCTGAGGCGACGCGACCGTCAGCGCGTGCTCGTCGTCTCGCTCCAGTAGGGCGGCCACTCGCAAAGCGACGACGACCGCGGGCTCGCGGCCTGGGCACTGCGCAGCAGCGTCTCGACCGGCACCCGCAGGCGATCGCCGTGGACGGCGACGAGATCGAGCGCGGCACGGCACTGGCGCTCGACGTTCGGCGCCGCCGCAAGGCCGACGAGGAGCGCGTTCTGGGCCTCGCGCTGGCGGCCGAGCAAGGCGTTGGCGACCGCGAGCGTCGACCAGTCCTCGGGGCGGCCGAGCGGATAGCGGCTACCGTGCATCGACAGCGCGTAGAGCGCGAGCTGGCGTGCCGCCTCGGCCTGCGCCGGCCGCTGCCGCACGAGCAGGAAGGCGAGGTAGCCGGCACCGGCCGGGTCGATCGGGTTGGCGCCGAAGGCGCGCACTTGCAGCAGCGTCGCCTCGCGGGTGGCGCCACGGCGCGCGAACTCGCTGCGCGCCGCGGCGCTCAGGCCTTCGGCCTCGCGCAACGCCAGCACCAGGCTCGGAACATCGCCGGCGGCGCGGCCGAGTTGTGCGGCCGAGCTCGAGACCTCGGCGTCGCCGACGACGTTGTCGGAGCGGCCGGCCAGAAACAGCGTGCGCGACACCGCGCGTTCGACACGCTGCGCGACGCGCGGCACGTAGGCCGCCATGAGCTCGTCGGCACGGGCGCCGAAGTCGGGCTTGTCGGCGTCGATGGCCGCTTCGACGGCAGCGTTCCGAGCCTGTGGCGCCGCGGCGAGAGGGACCGGCGCAGCGGCGCCAGCGGCTGGAACCGGCGCGGGCGTCGGCACGGGCATCGACATCGGCGTCGCGACGGACCCGGGTGGCGGCCGGCCCGTGACTGCCCAAGGCGTCGGGTCATCGGCGGCGCGCCCGGGGAACGCGGTCGGAGCAGGGACTGGCCGCATCGCCGGTGCCGCCACCGGCGCCGCGATCGCCATGCCGCGCCCGGCGCGCGCTCGCATCAAGGCGGCGGCGTCGCCCTCCGCTTTCGCCGAATGCGCGAGACGCGCGGTGGCGGCAGCGTCGGCCGCGGCATCGTGTGCGCTGCGCATCGGCGCGGCGATGACGGGTCGTGGTGGCGGAGCAGTGACGGGGCGCGGCGAAGGCTGCGCGAATTGCTGCACCGGCGGCGGCACGGACGACGGCACGGACGACGGCACGGACGGTTGCACCGGCGGCGGCACGGACGGTAGCGCCACGTCGGGCACTGTCGCGACCGTGGCGGCCGGAGGCGCCACCTCCGCCGGAACCGGTCGCGCGCTGTCCCGCGGTGCGGCTTTCGGTGCCACCGAAGCCGGGCGCGCCGGCCGGTCGGTTGCCGCCACCGTCGTTGCGACCGATGCCGGGTCGATGCCGTGCGCCGCAGTCCAGGCCGAGCGGAGCCAGGGCGTGCTCGCCACCGCTGCCGTCGCCAGGCCGGCAGCCCACCACCAGCGGCCGGCACGCCGCCTCGATGTCTTCAGCGCATGCGCGGCGGCGCGGGCATCGATGTCGCTCTGCTCGACGTGCATCGGCATCGACATCGACATCGAAGGTGGCAGCGATGACGGCAACGACGACGGCACGAAAGCGGCGTCGCGTTCGCCCTCGACGGCGGCCGGCGGCGCCACCGGCGTCGCCGCCGCGACCGGCGACAGCCGCTCCTCGCGCGGCGCAGCCTTCGCTGCCAACACCGGCGCGACTGCCGCGGCGATCACCAGCGGCGGTGCGATGCGGGTGATCGGCGTCGGCGCTGCACGCTGCGGTGCGGCCGCGTCCCAGGCCAGCGTCCAGCCGCGCTGCAGCGACTGCTTCAGGTCGGGTGCGGCGAGCGTCTCGTCGCACAGGGTGATCAGCTGCGCATGCGGGCGCACGAGCGGCAGCTCGACATCGTGGACCTCGATCAGGCGGCGCACCAGGGCACTCGCCTTGGCATGGCGCGCCTTCGTCCAGGCGCGGTCGGTGGCGTGCTCGATCTCGGGCAGGTAGCGCCAGAGCATGGCCGCGAGGCTGAAGAAGTCGCAGCGCCAGTCGAGGTGGCGCGTCATGCCGAGGTCGCCGCTGCGGCCGACCTCGAGCGCCTGCAACAGGCGCGGCGACTGATATTCGTAGTCGGGCTGGGCCGCGATCGGCAGCGCGCTTTTCAGCCGCTCGCCGGAGACCAGCGAGAACGCGAAGTCGATGAGCGTGAGGTCTTCGAAGCGCGGATGCAGCGAGCGCTCGCCGCCTTCGCGTGGATCGAAGCCAGCCGGGCCGACCGGGATGCAGACGTTGTCGGCCTTGAGGTCGAGGTGCACGAGGCGCAGCTCATGGATGGCATCGAGCGCGGTCAGCGCGTGGCGGGCCAGCGCCCACCAGTGCGCGCAGTCCTCGAAGACATTGCGCAGCAGCACGCCGTCGCGCTCGAGCGGCAGCAGCGTCGCCCAGTGATCGACGGTGACGCCGGCGTCGTAGGTCTGCACCAGCGCCGGCCGGTCGGCCGAGCCGCGATCGAACTGCACGATCTCCGGCACCGGCTTGAGGCCGTGGCCGACGAGGCGGGCGAGGATGCGCCACTCGCGCTCCGTCCACTCGCGGAAGTCGCCGTCGGGCGTGGCCAGGAAACGCTTGGTGTAGCAGCGCCGCTCGCCCGGCGCCGACGCTTCGCGGAAGACCTCGACGTGGTCGCCGGTGACCATGCGCAGGCGGCCGCGACCGAAGACGCGATCGATCTCGGTCGGCGTCACGGTGCGCTCCTCTGGGCCAGGGCGGCGCGCTGGCGCTCACGCCCGTGCCGCTCGACGAGCAGCAGGGTGGCGTCGTCGCCGCTGCCGTTGGCGCGGGCGCGGGCGACGAGTGCCTGGCAGCGCTGCGCGAGCGGCCGTGGCTCGGCGAGATGTCGGCGCCAGTCGGCGGCGTCGAGGTACTTGTGGACGCCGTCGCTGCAGACCGCGAGCAGCTCGCGCGGCGCCAGCGTGTGCAGGGCGCAGTTGGCGCCGTCGGTGGCGCCGTTGCCGACCATCCGGGCGGGGTCGTCGGCGGAGCCGCCAGGCGGCGGCGCTTCGCCGAGATGGTCGAAGCTGTCGTCGCGCGTCAGGCATTCGAGTCGCGACGCGGCCGGCGACCAGCGATAGACGCGGCAGTCGCCGACCCAGGCGACGAGCCAGCTCGCGGCGGCCGCATCGAGCAGCGCGCACAGCGCCACGGTGGCAGCGCCGGGAAGATGGGTGGCGCGCGCGATCGCAGCGGCGATGACGCGGTCGGCATCGAGCATCGCCGCAGCGACGGTGGCGGCGTCGGGCGTGCCGGCCTGCAGCGCGTCGTGGAGATGCGCGACCAGCAGCCGGCTGGCGAGCTGCGCCATCGCGCCGCCGCCGACACCGTCGGCGACGACGAAGAGGCGACCGCTGCCGGTGAGGGCGCTGTGCGTGTCTTCGTTGGCGTCGTGGTGCGGCCCGCACGACGAGGCCACGGCGGCGACGAGGCGACCCGACGCGGTCGCGTAGGTCGCTTCGCTCGCCGCGATTCCGCGCGCTGCGACATGGGAGCGGGTCGCGCGCTCCGGCTCGATCGGCGTCAGGAGGGCCATGTCAGGCGTCGCTCCGCCGCGAGAAGGTCAGGGAGCAGGCCGCTTCGCCCGGCAACGCGCCGCCGAGCACCATGCGTTCGCCGAGCGGCCAGCGGAAGCGGCTGCCGGGGCCGAGGTGGGCGCCGCCGAGCTCGACGCCGTTGTCGCCGTGGACGGTGCCGTGGGCCGCGAAGCCGTCGATGCGGTCGATGTCGAGGTGATGGCCGGAGACGCCGGCATGGCGCCAGTCGATCACCAGCGTTTGCGTGCGCGAGCGGCCGACGCTGATCGGCAGTTCGCTGGCGCGCAGCAGGTGCTCGCGCGCGCCTTCGCCGCCGACCTCGCCGATCACGAACACCGGCTCGGCGGCGCGGCTCGTGAGGATGGCGGTGCGCGGCGTCGACGGTGCCGATCGCTGCGTCGTCGGCAGGGCGGGCTCGGCTGCGGCGATGGGCATCGCAGCGGCGACCCTGATTTCGGCCTCGGTCACGGGCACGGCCAGCGGGGCCAGGCTCGCAGCGCCGAGCAGCGTTGAAGGCAGTGCGACGGCCGCGCGCCCGTCGTGCACTGCCAGCCACGGATAGTCGCCGGGCGGCCCTTCGGCGCGCGCCGAAAAGACGAGCCGGCTGCCCGCGCCGAGCGGCAATGCATGCGGCTCGCCGGCCCGCGAACCGCTGCCGCCGGCGACCTCGATGCGACCGCCGCTGCCGGCCGCGGGCTCGACGCGGATGCCGTTGGTCGAACCGGCGTCGCCGGCGAACCACTGGCCACGCTCGAACCAGAGCTCGGCGTGGCGGCGGCTGGTGTAAGTGCCGCTGATGCGGATGTCGCAATCGAGACCCTTGCCGACGACGTAGCGGCGGCCGGGCACAACGGCGGCAAGCACCGTCTGGCGAATGCCGCTGCCGTCGTCGAGGTCGAATTCGGCGCGGCGGCCGGCGAGCGGCGTCGCCGGTGTGGCGCGGCCGCGGTCGCGGCCCGGGCCACCGCGGCTTTCGCTGCCGCTGCTGCCGTCGTCGCTGTCGCCGCGGCGGCTTTCGCCTTCGGTCCAGCGGCCGAGGATGCTGATCTCGTAAGGCGCGACCGCCGCCGGCGAGTCGACGCGAAGCGCTGCCAGCAACTCGGCATAGTCGTCCTGCGCTTCGCCGCCGTGCGCCTCGAGGTCGGAGAGGCCGGCAAATTGAGAAAGGTCGATGACAGCGGCGTTCGGCAGCCGGCCGATCACTTCGCGGGCGAAGTAGCGCTTGACCTGCTCGGGGCGGAACTCGCGCATGAACTGCTGCAGCCGTTCGCGGGCCGCGTCGCCGGCCGGCGAGCGCACGCCGATGGCCGTGAGCACGAAGCGGTCGCGGTCGGCGATGACGACGTGAAGGCGGACGTGGCTGGCAACGAAGCGCTCGAGCTCTTCGCGGATGGCGCCGATCAGCGGCGCATAGGCACCGAGCGCGTCGGCGTTGGCGAGAGCGGGCTCGGCGAACAGGCCGGCGCGGGCGCGCGCTTCGCCGGCCGGCGAAGAGGGCTCGGGGTCGCGGCTGGCCGCGGCGTTGCGTGCCGGCAGGTCGGGTCGGCCGGTGGCGGCACCGAGGGCTTGTACGCGTTGGAGCACCCAAGATTTGACGGTCATGTCGATTCCTTCATCGGTCGATTCAGCTTCGATAGGCCACGATGAGCGTGGCCAGGGGAGCAGCCGTGCGCAGGTGGCGCACGTGCGGGAAAGCGGGCAGGCCGTAGTCATCCGAGACGCGCTCGACGAAGCGGCCCCAGGCCGGCTGCAATGCATCGCCGGCGCGCACGCGCAGCAGCAACGCCGGCAGCGAGAGGTCGATCTGCACGGCGATGCGGGAGACGTCGCCGACGAGGACGAGGGCGCGTCGCAAGGCGTCCTCGAGGTCGCCGAGGCAGCGCTCGAAAGGGCCGTCGAAGGTCCAGACAAGGGGGGCCGCAAGCGCCTCGGCCGCGGCGTCGTTGCGACGCGGGCGGACTCCGGTCATGGCGTGAAGCCCTCGATGAAACCGGTGCGGCGGCCGACGATCTGCATCGCGATCTCGGCCGAGGGGTTCGGGCCGAGGTCGCCGGCGCCATGGACCTTGCCGCCGATGCGCAGCCAGTTGCGTTCGGTCAGCACCGCGATCGCCTTCGTCCACGGGCCGCTCGACGCGCGGTCGGAGCGGAACGCGGCCACGTACCACTTGTACGGCCGCAGCGATCCGCACACGCCTTTCTTCACGGGATCGGTCAGAGCGGCTGTCGGCGCCGCCGTGGCGGCGCCGTCCCGGCACAGCGCGGCGATGGCGTCGAGCGAGAGACCGTCGCTCGGAAAGCTCGGCGTGCCGGTCTTGCCGGCGAGCCAGTCGATCGCGGCGCATCGCCTGGCATCGAACACCTGCTCGCAGGCGCTGCGTGCGGTGCCGGCACGGTGGCTCCAGGACAGGCCGCTGAGGATGACTTCGGCGGCGTCGCGGGAAGGCGCGGGCAGCGGTGCCGCGATCCAGCGCTTCGCATCGGCCCGCAACAGGGCGTCGGTGCCGGTGACGCCGCGCACACCGTCGACGAGGTGCGGTCGCGGCACCGCCGCCATGTCGTTGGCGGCGGCGGCGAGCGTGGCCATCATGCCGGCGACGCCGAGCGCGCTGGCCCGCGCGTGGCCCTGGCCCCAGCCCTCGGCAACAACATCGACGACGGCGCCGCCGCGGCACTTCTCCCAGTCGTCGTCGCTGGCGCGGCGGCCGTCGGCACCGGCGGCGCAGCGGCGCAGGATGTCTGCGTCGAGGGCGAAGGGCGGCATCAGGTGCATGGCGATGCTGGCACCGGCAAGCGGCGCGCTCATGAGGCGGCCGTAGGCGAAGGGCGTCGGGCCGGGATCGCGGGTCGCGATGCCGGTTGCGCCGCCGAGCGGGCGGCCGAACAGCAGGTCGGCCTTGCCGCAGGCGCCGCCGGCGTCGCTGCAGCCCGCGTTCCAGCCGAACGCGCGCGCCGTCTGCTGCACGTCCCACGGCCGCCGGCAGGCCACGAAGTCGCGCTCGCCGCAGAACATGCGGTCGAGGAAGCGCGCCGAGTCGGAGCGCATCAGCTGGCCGCGCAGGCTGTCGCGCGCCGGCACGCCGCCTTTCGCCATCGCCGCACGCTCGGCGGCGAGCAGGCGCGGGCCGACGACGGGATCGGCGAGGAAAGTGGCCGCCAGGATCGGCTTGATGGTCGAGGCCGGCATCGCGTCGTGATAGACGGCGGGGTTGAGCAGTGCGTCGGGCCGATAGCGGGCGCGAAAGGGCAGGCGCGCGTCGCAGCCGGCGTCGCGGCGCGGCCCGTCGACCTCGTCGCGGGCGCACGGCGACAGCGCACCGGCGAGCGCCTCGATGCGGCCGCTGGCAACGTCGATCACCGCCACCGCCGCCATCCGCACCATCGCGCCTTCGAGCAGCTTGCCGCCGAGCACGCCGACGCCGTCTTCGCGACGATGCATGGCGAGCGCGTCGCAGAGCGCGTGGCGGCCGGTGTAGCAGGCGGCCGTCTTCTGCGCGAGGGCCTGCATCGCCGGGTCGATGGCGAGGTCGATCGAGTAGCCGACATCGAGCGGCGCACCGTCGACGGTCACGCGGTTGCGCCGGTCGGGTCCGACCGGCGCACGGTGCAGGGCGTCGACCGGCTCGTCGTTGTCGGTAGAAGCGCGGTAGAGGGCGCCGGTCGGCTGGCGCAGCGACTCGAGCGGCTGCAGCAGCGCCTGCAGGGAAGGCGGCACCTGCCAGCGGGCGGAGTCGGCGGCCTCGGCGAGGCCGGGCTCGCCGGCGATCGGTGTCGGCGGGCGGCCAGCCACAGCCGTCCGGGTGCCGCTCAGTGAAGGCGTTAGGCACAGACGGCTCTGCAGGCTGCGTGGCCCGGCGACGAAGTCGCGGCTGCCGTCGCCCGCGTCGCCGGCGCCGAGGTAGATACAGCCGGCAATGCCGCTCCACGGATTGCGACGCATCACGTCGTGGGCGGCGACGGCCATTTCCTGCTCGGGCCGCCAGCGGTCCAGCGTCGTGCTGCCGGCGGTGCCTCGCCACGCCAGCGACTCCAGCATCGAGGCATCGCCGCGGCGCAGCGCACCGAGGGCGCCGGCGAGGTCGCTGCAGCGAACGCGAAAGGCCTGCCCCGGCGCACCGCCCGACTCGACCGGCGCGTCGAGCGCGTCGCCGGCGGCCGCGAACCAGCGCGTCGCGTCGAGGCCGACGGCATGGTCGACGCGCGCGTCGGCACGGTGACTGAAGCGAAGCAGCGCCGCGTCGAGCTCGGCGAGCTGGCCGGCGACGCGCTCGGCCGGCGAAGGTTCCGCGGCGGCACCGAACAGCACGGCCTGCACGGCCTGCAGGACGCTGCGGTCGCCGCGCCATTCGTGGCGGCAGCCGGCGATGCCGGCGAGCACGTCGGCCGCCGTTGCCGTCGTTGCGCCGCTCGGCAGCGCGTCGCGCGCCACGATGGCGCGCTCGAAGGTCTTCAGCGCCGCGACGTGGCGGACGCTGACATAGTGGTCGCTGCTGCCGGCCTGGCCGAAGGCGCCCGGCTCCGTCGGGCGGACCAGCGCGACCAGGAGCACCACCGCGAACATCACCGGCACCAGCGCCAGGCTGGCAGCGATCGCGCAGTCGAGCAGCGACAGCTGGCGCCGCTCAGCCATGCGAGCCTCGGCGAGCCACGTCGACGTTGAGGCAGAGCGACAGGAAGACGACGTTGACGAGCAGCGAGCTCATGCCGAAGCTCACGAACGGAAAGGTGACGCCGGTGAGCGGCAGCACGGCGAGGTTGCCGGCGACGGTGACGACGAGCTGCGTCGTTGCCAGCACGACCCAGGCGACCGCGATCCAGCTGATCAGCGCCTGGCCGTCGATGGCCAGGCGGCCGCCGCTGCTGACGAGCCTCGGCTCGCCGCGGGTGATGCGGCCGTGGTGACGCACGAGCCGGTGCAGCCACAGCGTGGCGCCGATCGAGATTGCCCAGGTGGCGAGCGGGCCGAACAGGCCGACCATCGCCGTGAAGGTGTAGTCGCTGTGGATCTGCGCCGGCACGCCGCTGCAGCGTCCGGCCGCGAACCCGCACCACGGCACCGCGCCGATGCCGAAGCCGCCGGCCGGCGCCGCCTGCTGGAACCACGACACCAGGGCCAGCTGGTCGTTGATCGAGGCGAACGGCGCGGCCACGCTTTCGAGCCGGCTGGCAGTGACGCTGTCGTAGACGCCGACGCGAAAGAGCGCCCATGTGACCGCCGCGATCCAGGCCGCGAACAGCACCGTGGCCGCGGCGAACGCGGTCCAGACGGCGCCGCTGCGGTGGTGCCACCACATCGCCACCGTCGCCGCCACAAAGGCGCCCGAGGCGTAGCCGGCGATCAGCAGCGGGCCCATGTCGCGGGTCGCGAACATCACGGCGACGAGCACGCCGACCACGAACAGCACCGGCCACGCGTAGCGCAGGAAGGAGCGGCCGGGCCGGCCGGAGCGCGCGAGCTGCTCGGTCATCGGCCCGGCGCGCAGGAAGAAGAACCAGGCGGCGCCGCCGATCAGCCAGATGCGGCCGAGCTCCGAGGTGAGCTGGCGCATGTTGGCGAGTGCGAACGCGATCGCGAGCACGCCCGTGGCCGCCAGCACCACGAGGAGCAGCGCTGCACCGCCGCTGCCAAATCGTCGCGCCGCGCGCGCGTTGGCCTCGGCGCCGAGCGAGAGCGCCCAGGCCAGGCCGGCGGCAAGGCGGCGGCGCGCAAACAGCAGCACCGACAGGAGCGTCATCGCCAGCCAGAGGTGGCCCTGGTGATAGAGCGCGAGGTAGCGGTTGCCGGGCTGGCCGTCGAATGAAAGATCGAGCATCAGCAACGCGCCGATGCCGGTCGCCGCAGCGAGACCCGCGTAGCCGATGCGCGAGCTCATCGCCTGCGGTGCGTCGACAGCGGCTGACGACGCGGCCGCGGGCCGCAGCAGCGCGGCGATGGCGAGCGCAGCGCCGGCCAGCGCGAAGACGAACACGAAGGTCGCTGGCCATCCGGACCCGTCGCCGCCGTTCCGTGCCGGCAGGAAGGCATGGGCGCCAGCGAACGGCCATGGCACGCGTGCTGCCCAGGCCGCTGCCGACCACACCATCAGCGCAACGCCGGCGCCGAGCGCGGGCCTGGCCGCGATGCGGCTCCAGACCAGAAACAAATAGCCGAGCCCGATCGCGACGGCCCACTGCAGGCCGGCGAGCGGTGCCAGCGAACGCATGGCGTCGTTCTTGCGGGTTCGCGTCTCGGCCTGGCGGGCATCGGCCATCAACGACGCCGTTGCGCCGAGCGCTTCGACGATGCCGGCGCAACCCGGAGCCGCTGCGCCATCACTGCCCAGGCCGGCTTCGTCGGCAACGGCGCGGGTCGCGGGCCGGCCATCGAGCGCGGCGGCAAGGAGCAGGGTCGCGTCGGCCCGCGTGTTGTCGGCCGTGGCCGAAGCCCGCTCCCGGAAAAGGCGCTCGGCCCATGCGACTGCGCAGCGGACCGGTGCCGGGCCGCTGGTGCCGTCGCGGTCGAGGCGATAGCGCTCGATGTAGGGTGCGATGTCGGCCTCGAGCGCGGCCACGGCGTCGCCACTTTCGCGGAGCGCATCGGTGCCTACGGCGGCGCTGCGGTTCAGCGCGTCACGGCGAACCTCGACCTCGTGCAGCGGTGCCGCGAAGGCCTGCCCGGTGCGAGCGATCTTCGCGGTGAGCTGAGCCGGCAGGGCGGTGAATGTGGCCGCGGCGGGGGACCGTTCACGCGCGGTGCACAACGCGTCGCGCACGACCGGATCGGCGAGCGCGCCGGCAGCGCGGCAGGCCTCGGGCAGGGCGGGGTCGGGCAGGCCGGCGATGACGACACCGCGGTCGAGAAAGCGCGCGTCCCGGCCGGCGCCGAGGCCGGCGGCGTCGTCGAAGAACGGCAGCAAGACGACGACGACGGCAACCGTCGCGGCGAGCTCCGCGAAGGCCGGGACCCGGGCTGTCCACGACCTCGCCGATGCGGAGTGCGCCCTCTCCCGCAGCGGCATCGACGAGTCAGGGAGGGCTGGCGAGCCGGACATGCGTCGACCCGGTGCGACGAAGGAGGAAGCGAGACCGACGACGGGCGCGTCGGTCAGTCGGTGGCGACGCGCGCGTCGGCCGGCGGCAGCGTGACGCTGTCACCGACGCGAAACGTCGGTCGCGTGCCGTAGCGTCGCGCCATCGTGCGGCCGTCGGCCAGGCGAAGCGTCACCTCGAACTCCGTCATGCTTTCCGAGATCCGCTGGCGCTCGCGGCCGGCAAAGGGCAGACCGATGGCGTCGAGCACGCCGAGAACGTGGCGGCGATGGTCATCGAACGCGCGCGCCGCCTTGCCGGGAAGATCGGCAGGCGCCGGCGCCTCGACGACGCGGATCGACTCGACGACTCCGCAGTGATCGCAAAGCTGCACCACGACGCCGAGTGGCGGGCCGGTCGTGACATCGACGCGCTCCGGCACATCGGCGAATGCCGGGACCGGATGGCCGTCGCGCGCGAACGGCAGGCTCGCGCTCCATGGCAGCGACGCTGTGGTCGCCGTCGGCACCAACGGCTCCGCGAGAGTCGCCCGAGCGACTTGGCCGCCGCGCTGCATCGTCGCGACGACGCGGCTGTCGGCGCGCGGCGCGTCGCCGGCGGCGATGACGTGGCTGCCTTCGTAGACGCCTGGCTGAACCTCGCGCAGATCGACCAGCCCGGCCACGCCTTCGACGTAGACGACCACCGCCGCATGCTCGCTGCCAAAGACACTGAAGTTGAGCGGTACGCCGCGCGCGAGGCGCGGCACTTTCTCGGCGACGAAGCCCTCGACGGCCAGAGAAGAAACGCCCTGGGTTGCGGCGGTCGCGCCGATTGACTGTGCGGGCGAAGGCAGGGCAACCAACGTGCCCGCAAGCGGCAATGTCAGTGCGATCACACGAAGAATCGACATCATTTTTCCTCCACACAAAGAAAGCCCGCCACTGCCCGAGCCGCACTGCAGGATGCAGACGGCCGCCAAGTGCGCCCGGCGACGGACAACGCCGCCGGCTTTTCGAAAGACTACGTTTCTTGGCAAAACAGCGGCGTGCGCAGGCCATGTGCTGAAATTCGCCTCTACAACGCCGTAGAGGCACGTCCAGACGACGGCCATCGGCGAAGAAAAACTTTGGTCGCGACCGCAACACTCGCCTTGAATGGCGGCCGAGGGCAGGCACATCGCACCATCGTTACTGCTGGAGACGGCGATGAGGCGGTTGCTCTTGTTCTGGCGCGTCGGTCGAAGCGACTTGCGGATGCTGTGGTTCGCGCTGCGTCATCCCGGCCGGCCGGCGTGGCTGCTGCCGGCCGCGGCCGTGCTGGCCCTCTTCGCACTCGAGCCGGCCAACTTCGCGATTCCGTTGCTCGGCATCGTCGACGATCTCGTCCTCCTGCCGATGGCGCTCCATGCCCTCGTGTCGTTTCTGCCGGCCGCTGTCCGCGCCGGCTTCCGGAGCGGCCCCGAGCGGGTGCGAGCGCCCTGAAACGGCCACGCGCTGCATCGCAGCGTGCGTTTTGTCATCCGCTCGCCGGCAAGGCGGCGGCCCGGCTGCGGCATCGGCCGATCGGGCGGCATACTTTGGCCATGCCCCTGCAG
>JAYVNL010000263.1:0-3516 GCA_043758495.1 Rhizobacter sp. | reverse complement strand
ACGCCGCTCTCGCGCGTCTGGATCATCTGCAGGTCGCTCGAGCCCATCACGCAGTCGGCCTGGCCGGCCGCCATGAGTTGCAGGATGTTGACCTGCGGGCCGCCCATCTTCACGGTGACGTCGAGGCCGACCTTCTTGTAGAGGCCGGTGGCGATGGCCTGGTAGAAGCCGCCGTGCTCGGCCTGTGCAAACCAGTTCGTCATGTAGACGAACTTCTCGTCGGCGAGGGCGGGGGCGCTGGCGAGCACGGCCAAGGTGGCGACGACGGCGCGCGAGACAGGGCTGAGTTTCATGAAGGCTCCAGGGTTGAAATGAACGAGAGAAGGCGCGGGCGACCAGGCATCATTCGAAGCCGCTCTCGATGTGGCCGGTGTGCTGCGCGCGACCCCAGGTGGCCTCGGCGCGCGCCGGCCAGCGCAGCTCGTGCAGCTCGGTGATGGCCTGGGCCCAGCTGGTGGCGAGCGAGTCGAGGATGGCCTCGCCCTGCTCCTTCGTGGCCGGGAGCGGGTCGCCGATCACGCCGCTCGGGCCGAAGTCGCGCGCGGTCCAGGCGCAGGCCGGGCGGCCATCGGCCGAGAGCAGCTTCGAGGGGAACTCGGGCGGGTAGTTGGCAACGGCGCGGTCCATGCGCACCGTGTCGGGCGCCAGCGCCAGCATGATCGCGGTCTCGCCGTGGCCGGCATGCATGGCGAGCTTCTTTTCCTTGTCGGAGAAGTAGCGGCCGCCCACGTGCGGCAGCCGCCAGGTGGAGCTCGGCACGACGATGAAGTCACCGTGGCGCAGACGCATCTCGCGCGCCGAGATCTCCATGACCTGCGGCTGGCCGCCGTGGCCGTTGACGATGAGGAGCTTGCGAAAGCCGGCGCGGTAGACCGACTCGCCGATCTCGTTCATGGTGGCCAGCAGCGTCTCCCCCGAGAGCGTCATCGTGCCGGGGAAGTGGAGGTGCTCTTCCGACTTGCCGTAGGTGATCGGCGCCATCGCGAACGCCGGCACCGAGGCCGGCAGCCGCGCCAACGCATGGCCGACGACGCCCGACGAGATGATCGAGTCGACGGCGCACGGCAGGTGCGGCCCGTGCTGCTCGATGGCGCCGGTGGCCAGCACGATCACGGTGTTCTCGCGGTCGGGCAGCGCGGCCACGTCGGTCCACGCGAGGTAGGGCAAGAAGCGTGAAGGCGGGGTGTAGCCGTGCAGCATGGGGGCTCCGATGGGGCACTCGAAAAGATCAGGGCAGCGGAAGGTAGACGGTCGCCTCGACCTCGACCAGGATCTCCGGCGAGGGCAGCATCGCGCTCACCTCGACGACGGTGGAGGCCGGCGGCTCGCCGGGGAAGAAGAGCTTTCGCACGCGGCTGTAGTGCGGGAAGTGATCGAGGTCTTGGAAATACTGGACCAGCTTGAACACGTCGCTCATCTGGCCGCCGGCCGCCTCGACGGTCATGCGGATGCGGTCGAGCACGTACCAGCTCTGCGCCAGGATCGGGCCTTCGCGCAGGTCGACCGAGAACTCGCCGCAGCGGCCGATCTGGTCAGCCGCGGCATTGGGGATGTCGGCATAGCCGCGCACGATGCGACCGGCGGCCGGGTCGACCGCGATCACGCCCGAAAGGAACACCAGGTCGCCGGCACGCCGCCAGGCTGCGTAACGAGCGAGCGGTTGCGCAATGCTCATGTCAGCTTCGCCATGGCGCTGCCGACGCGCTGGCGAAAGCGCTCGAGCTCGGGCCGCGTGGCGACGTTCATGTGGTAGTACGCGTGGTAGTCGACCTTGGCCTTGCCACCGGTCAGGCGCCGCAGGTAGCGCGTGACGATCTTTCGCGGCGGGTCGCCCATCCACCAGGCCACCCAGCGCGGCCGGCCGTAGGTCACCACGGCGGCGATGCGCTTCAGATGCGTGAGCGACGGCCTCACGTTCTTCGGGTCGCTGAGGTCGAAGGCGACGCCCGGCATGAAGACGCGGTCGCAGTAGCCCTTCAGCATCGCGGGCAGGCCGAAGCACCAGGTCGGAAAGCACAGCACCAGCGCCTCGGCCCGCATCAGGCGGTCGATGTGGCTCCTGAGCGGGATCTGGTTCGAGGGCACGTCGTGGTAGCCCAGGCGCTCCTCGCGCGAAAGCACCGGGTTGAAGCCTTCGGCGTACAGGTCGCAATCGTCGACCTCGTGGCCTGCGTCGGTCAGGCGCGCCACCACCTCGCTGTGCAGCGCGGCGTGATAGCTGGTTTCGACCGGATGCGAATAGAGCACGAGCACGCGCATAGCGGAGTGTCGCGCAAGAGCGGTGCCAGCCGGCAAAGGCACGACGGCGGGCCGGGGCGTACCGTTTCGGTGCGCGGGCACCCGATCAGGCACCATCGACGCCACCGAGGCACACGAGCAACGCCGTGCACGGACCTTGCGAACCGACCGGCCCAACGCTTAGGACCGCCCATGCCCTTCTTCGACATCCCCGCCGCTTCGCGATTCGCCCTGCGCCATGTGACCGTGCCGGCCTGCCTGACCGCGCTCGACGTGCCCTCCGGCAGCGACCTGACCGCGGCCGACGTGCTGATCGACGCCGGCCGCGTCGCCGCTGTCGAGCGCGCCGGCACGCTGCCCGCCGACCTCGGCCCCGACCTGCGCGGGGCGATGCTGCTGCCCGGCCTGGTCGACTGCCACACCCACCTCGACAAAGGCCACATCTGGCCGCGGGCGCCGAATGCGACCGGCGACTTCGCAGGTGCATTGCTGGCGACAGGTGTCGACCGCACCGCACGCTGGTGCGCAGCCGACGTGGAAGCCCGCATGGAGTTCGCGCTGCTGACGGCGCATGCCAAGGGCACGGTCGCGATCCGCACGCACCTCGATTCGCTCGCACCGCAAGCACGGGTTTCGTTTCCGGTGTTCGACCGCCTGCGCACGCGCTGGGCCGGCCGCATCGAACTGCAGGCCTCGTCGATCGCGCCGGTCGACGCCTTCCTCGGCGACGAGGGCCGCGAGCTCGCCGACATCGTCGCCCGCTTCGGCGGCCGGCTCGGCTGCGTGACGCGGTTTCGCACGCCGCCTGCCGGTTCCGTCGACGAAGCTTTCGACGTCGCGATGCGCAGCGTGTTCGCACTCGCCAGCGAGCGCGGCCTCGACCTCGACCTGCACACCGACGAGTCGGGCGACCCCGACGCGCGCACGCTGCTGCGCGTGGCCCAGCTCGCCGTCGAGCTGCGCTTTCGCGGCAGCATCCTCTGCGGCCATTGCTGTTCGCTCGCGGTGCAACCCGACGACGTCGTCGAGCACACGCTCGCGGCCTGTGCCGACGCGCGCATCGACATCGTCAGCCTGCCGACGGTCAACATGTATTTGCAGGCACGCCGACCGCAGGTCACGCCGAGATGGCGCGGCGTGACGCTGCTGCACGAGATGAAGGCGCGCGGCCTGCGCGTTGCCGTGGCGGGCGACAACTGCCGCGATCCGTTCCATGCCTACGGCGACCACGACATGCTCGAGAACTTCGCCCAGGCCGTGAAGATCGCCCACCTCGAC
>JAYVNL010000262.1:0-10882 GCA_043758495.1 Rhizobacter sp. | reverse complement strand
GCGGAGTGCGGCTCGTTGTCGATCAGGCTCATCTCGCCCACGTAGTCGCCCGACTGCAGGACAGCGAGGATGACCTCGCGGCCGCGCGCATCGGCGGTCAGCACGCGGGCGCGACCTGTCAGCAGAATGAACAGGGCGTTGGACTTCTTGTTGTGCTCGACGACGATCTCGCCGCGCCTGAAACGCCGTTTGACGACGCTGTCTGCGATGCCTTGCGCCTGGTCGTTGGTGAGCAACGAGAACAACGGCACGCGCCGGATGAGATCGAGATTCGAGAGCATCGCCATCGTGAGTGCCTTTCTGTTTGCTTGGCTGTTGCGCGCTCCGAGGGCCATGACACGCCAGCGGGACTATTGTCACCATTAAGCGCGTTGCTGCCAGCCCAAGGCAACCCCATGTCAGACTTGCGGCGTCGTTGCGACACCTCCCCAGAACCCTCGTCTGATCGCTTCCCTCCATGGCTCTTCCGCTCCATCATGCCGGTGTCCTCATCCTCGGCTCCGGCCCGGCCGGCTATACCGCCGCAATCTACGCCGCGCGCGCCAACCTGAAGCCGATGCTCGTGACTGGCATCGCCCAAGGCGGCCAGCTGATGACGACGACCGACGTCGACAACTGGCCGGCCGACGTCGACGGCGTCATGGGTCCCGACCTCATGCAGCGCTTCCTCGAGCACGCCAAGCGCTTCGATACCAACATCGTGTTCGACCATGTCAATGAGGTCGACTTCTCGGAACGGCCGTTCACGCTGCAGGGCGACTCCGCCACCTACACCTGCGACGCCCTCGTCATCGCCACCGGCGCTTCGGCCAAGTACCTCGGCCTGCCGTCGGAGCAGGCCTTCATGGGTCGCGGTGTCAGCGGCTGCGCCACCTGCGACGGCTTCTTCTACCGTGGCCAGGAAGTCTGTGTCGTCGGCGGCGGCAACACCGCCGTCGAGGAGGCTCTCTATCTCTCGAACATCGCCTCGAAGGTGCATCTCATCCATCGCCGCGACAAGTTCCGCGCCGAGGCGATCCTCGTCGACAAGCTGATGGCCAAGGTCGAGGCCGGCAAGATGCAGCTGCATCTCTGGTCGACGCTCGACGAAGTGCTCGGCGACACCGGTGGCTCCGGCGGCGTCACCGGCGTGCGGATCCGCAGCACCCGGGGCGACGAGACCTCGGTCATCCCCGTCACCGGCTGCTTCATCGCCATCGGCCATCAGCCGAACACCGACATCTTCAAGGGCCAGCTCGAGATGAAGGACGGCTACATCCTCACGAAGAGCGGCCTCGACGGCTTCGCCACGATGACCAGCGTGCCCGGTGTCTTCGCGGCTGGCGACGTCCAGGATCACGTCTACCGGCAGGCGATCACGAGCGCCGGCACCGGCTGCATGGCCGCCCTCGATGCCCAGCGCTTCCTCGAGCAGGCTTGACGGGCTATAATTTCGGGCTTTGCTGACCATCCGAGGTCCGCTATGCAAGTCAGGGAGTAGCGTCATGGCACGCGTCTGTCAGGTCACGGGCAAGCGCCCGATGGTGGGGAACAACGTTTCCCACGCCAATAACAAAACGAAGCGGCGCTTCTTGCCGAACCTGCACTACCGCCGGTTCTGGGTCGAAGGCGAGAACCGCTGGGTGCGGCTGCGTATCAGCAACGCGGCGCTGCGATTGATCGACAAGGTGGGCATCGAGCAGGTCGTCGCCGACCTTCGCGCCCGCGGCGAAATCTGAGTCGGGGAGCGACGACCATGGCCAAGGGTGGACGCGAGAAGATCAAGCTGGAGTCGAGCGCCGGGACAGGGCACTTCTACACGACCGACAAGAACAAGAAGACGACGCCGGAGAAGCTCGAGATCATGAAATTCGATCCGAAGGCGCGCAAGCACGTCATGTACAAGGAAACGAAGCTGAAGTAGCGTTTCGCTGAACCAAAAAAAGGGTCGCCGCGGCGACCCTTTTTCATTGATCGGCGAAGGCTCGACTAGGCGTGGACCGCGCGCAGCCGAAGCGCGAATTCCTGCAGTGCGGCGATACCGCTCTCCTCGGCCTTGCGTAACCAGGCCTGCAGATCGACGACCAGCTGCTCGACCGACACATTGGTGCGGGTCCAGAGCATGCGCAACTCTTCACGCATGGCGACGAGCTTGGCCAGATACGGGCTGCCCGCGACGGCCTGGGCGACGTTGGCCTTCAACGCTTGAGGAATCTTGTCGTCGTCGCGGTGCAGCCAGCGGCGGGCGATGCGCAGGTTGGCGAGCTTCGCGGCGGCGCTGTCGCCCTCGCCTTCCAGTCGCTCCAGCTCAGCACGGCTGGCGTGGCGAAGGCTTCGGGCGTAGTTGGCCATGACCTCGTAGCGGTTGGCGATGATCGCCTCGAGCGTCTTGTTGTCGGCCACCGGCTTGACGATGCCGAGCTTGAGTTGTGGCACAGTCTTGCGAACGTTGGCCAGGCCGAGCATCTCGAGGCCGCGGATGTAGGCCCAGCCGATGTCGAACTCATAGGGCTTGACCGACAACTTGGCCGAGGTCGGGTAGGTGTGGTGGTTGTTGTGCAGCTCTTCGCCGCCGATCACCAAGCCCCACGGAAGCACGTTGCGGCTGGCGTCCGGCGCCTCGAAGTTGCGGTAGCCCCACCAGTGGCCGATGCCGTTGACGATGCCGGCCGCCGTGATCGGGATCCAGAGCATCTGCACCGCCCACACCGCAGCACCGATGGCACCGAAGAGGAAGAGGTTGATGATGAGCATGAGGCCCACCCCCTGCCAGCTGAAACGCGTGTAGAGGTTGCGCTCGATCCAGTCGTCGGGCGTGCCGTGGCCGAACTTGGTCAGTGTCTCGGTGTTCTTCGCCTCGGTACGGTAGAGCTCGCTGCCGGTCAGGAGCACGGTCTTGATGCCGCGCGTTTGCGGGCTGTGCGGGTCTTCCTCGGTTTCGCACTTGGCGTGGTGCTTACGGTGAATGGCGACCCATTCCTTGGTGACCATCCCGGTCGTGAGCCAGAGCCAGAGCCGGAAAAAATGCGACGGGATGCCGTGCAGATCGAGCGCCCGGTGCGCTTGGGCGCGATGCAGAAAGATCGTGACCGCAGCGATCGTGATGTGCGTGACGATCAGCGTGAAGGCGAGAACCTGCCAGCCGCTAAAGCCGGAAAAGCCGTGCGCGAGCCAGCCGATCAGAGCATCAAACACGGAAATCAGCACGTCCATCGGGGCCTTGTGAGTCACTCAAGCGAAGCGGGAATTCTATTCGACCGGTCCAGGCGGGATAGCCTTCGAAATCAACGGATATCACGGTCCAACCGCTACATGGAGCGCCGCGGCCGGAACTCAACGGCGCTGCCAGGCCGCGGCGAAAAAGCAGTCGGTGCCGTGACGATGGCTCCACAGGCGCAGGTACGGACCGCTGACCAGCTTTTCGACATCGTCGACCTGGGCGCGCAGCAGCGCATCCAGGACCGGCAGTGGCTCGAAGTCGCCGCCATAGGCTTCATCAAAGCCGCGGGCAATGGCTTCGTCCTCGGTCTCGATCGGGCTGCATGTGGCGTAGACCAGCCTGCCGCCCGGTTTGAGAAGGCGTGACGCAGCGGCGAGGATGTCGCGCTGCGTCGCCGCCAGCTCGGCGAGCGTGGCCGGTGACTGGCGCCATTTGAGGTCGGGATGCCGGCGCAGCGTGCCGAGGCCTGTGCAAGGCGCATCGACGAGGACGCGGTCGATCTTGCCGGCGAGGCGCTTGACGCGGTCGTCGCGCTCGTGCGCGATCTGCGCCGGGTGCACGTTCGCGAGGCCGCTGCGCGCCAGCCGCGGCTTCAACGCCGCCAGGCGATGGCCGGAGACGTCGAATGCGTAGAGGCGGCCGGTGTTGCGCATCTGGGCGCCGAGCGCGAGCGTCTTGCCGCCGGCGCCGGCACAGAAGTCGACCACCATTTCGCCCCGTTTGGCGCCGGTGAGCAGCGCCAGCAACTGGCTGCCCTCGTCCTGGACCTCGACGGCGCCACTCGTGAAGAGCGCGTGCTTGAGCAACGACGGCTTGCCGACGACGCGGATGCCGACCGGTGAATACGGCGTCGGCGCGGCAGCGATGTCGTCTTTCGCGAGCGTGGCCAGCACCTCGTCGCGGCTCGATTTCGCGACGTTGACGCGCAGGTCGAGCGGCGCCGGCCTGTCCATGCTCGCGGCCCAGGCGGCGAACTCGGGCCCGAGCGTGGCCTGCATGGTTGCCGCGAGCCACTCTGGCAGGTGATGCTGCAGAGCCGCCGGCAACGACGCCGGATCGACGGCGCGGCAGCGTTCGAGCCAGGCCCGCTCGGCATCGTCGAGCGCGGCGCGCAGGACGCCGTCGTTGCCCTGCCAGGCCAGCATCGCGAGCCTTCGCGCGAGCTCTCCCTTCCCCGTCGCCGCCAGGTGGCGAAACGTCGGCAGCCGGCGCAGCAGCGCGAAGGTGGTTTCCGAAACGACATGGCGATCGCGGCCGCCGAGCCCATGCTGCAAGCGGAAGAAGTCGGCGGCGATGCGATCAGCGGGCTGCTGGAAAGCGAGGACGCGATGCACGAGCTCGGTGGTGGCCTCGAGCAATTCCTTCGGATGCATCGCTGATTATCCTAGCCAGATGCGACGACCGCCTGCATCCGCGCCGACGCAATCCGTGGAAGGTCACATGCTCGCGCATCGACGGCTGCTCGTCTGCGTCGTCACCGGTGCGGTGGCCGCCGTCGCCGTCCCGGGCATCGACAACGTCTTGACGCGCAGCCTGATCGGCTGGAACGTGCTGGTCTGGCTCTACCTCGCCTGGGTCGTTGCCGGCATCTATCGCGCTGAAAAAGGCCACCTGCGGAAGATCGCGATCGCGCAGGCCGAAAGTGCACCGGTCGTGCTCACGGTCGTGGTCATCGCCTCGATCGTGAGCCTGGTCGCAGTCGTGCTCGAGATCCTGGCCGCGAAGTCGGCGGCGCCGCACCACGGGCTCTGGCATCTCGCGCTGGCGTTCTTGACCGTCGTCGGGTCGTGGCTGCTGCTGCCGATGCTGTTCGGCCTCACCTACGCCAGCCAGTACTACGGCGCCGAGCCGGGCCTCGGCCTGATGTTCCCGGGTGCGCCGGCGAAGTTCGAGCCCGACCACACCGACTTCCTCTACTTCTCCTTCACCATCGCGGTCGCGTCGCAGACGGCCGACGTCGCCGTCAGCACGCGCGAGATGCGCAAGCTGGTGGTCGTTCAGTCGGTGTTGTCGTTCGTCTTCAACACGACGATCCTGGCGTTCTCGATCAACGCCGCTGCCGGCATGTTCAACTGACGGCAGCGAGCAGCTGCGACTCGCCGTGGCGATGGCGAACGATGCCGCTTTCCCGGATCAATTCGCCGGCGACCAGCCAGCGCAGCGCCAGCGGATAGAGCCGATGCTCCTCGGCGAGCACGCGCGCCGACAGCGTCGCCTCGCTGTCGTCGCCCAGCACCGGCACCACGACCTGGCCGATGATCGGCCCGTGGTCGAGATCGGCGGTCACGAAATGGACGCTCGCACCGGCCACCTTGCAGCCGGCCTCGAGGGCGCGCCGATGGGTGTGCAGCCCCGGGAACGCGGGCAGCAGCGACGGATGGATGTTGACCAGGCGGCCGTCGAAGCGCTGCACGAAGGCGGCGCCGAGGATGCGCATGAAGCCAGCCAGCGCGATCACGTCGGGCACGAAACCGTCGACGACGCGGGCCAGCTCGGCGTCGAAGTCGGCACGCGCCGCAAAGGAGCGATGGTCGACGACGGCCGTCGCGATGCCGTGCGACGCCGCGAGCGCGAGCCCGCCGGTATCGGCGCGGTTGCTGATCACGGCGGCGATGCGCGCGCTCCAGCGCTCGCGCGAACAGGCGGCCACGATCGCCTCCATGTTGCTGCCGCGGCCCGAGAGCAGGATGACGATGTTCTTCATGCGCGGCGCGAGTGTATCGACGCCTCCGGGCCGCGAGGAACGCTGCCTACAATCCGCCCGCCCGGCCGTCGGTCATCCTGAGCAAAGCGAAGGATTGCGGCGCCGCCTTTCACGAGATCCTTCGCTCCGCTCAGGATGACCCCCACACTCCCCCGCCAGCGCGTGCTTTCCGGCATGCGCCCGACCGGCGCCATGCACCTCGGCCACTACCACGGTGCGCTGAAGAACTGGGTCCGGCTGCAGGACCTTTACGAGTGCTTCTACTTCGTCGCCGACTGGCACGCGCTGACCACGCACTACGAAGAGCGCGACGTCATCGAGGCCTCGGTGTACGACATGGTCACCGACTGGCTCGCCGCCGGCCTCGACCCCGACAAGGTCACGCTCTTCATCCAGAGCCGCCTGCCGGAGCACGCCGAGCTGTTCACGCTGCTGGCCATGGGCACGCCGCTGGGCTGGCTGGAGCGCATGCCGACCTACAAGGACCAGATGGAAAAGCTGAAGGAACGCGACCTCGCGACCTACGGCTTCCTCGGCTACCCGCTCCTGCAGGCGGCCGACATCCTCATCTACAAGGCGGCATTCGTGCCGGTCGGCGTCGACCAGGCGCCGCATGTGGAGATCACCCGCGAAGTCGCCCGACGCTTCAACCACCTCTACGGCCGCGAGCCCGACTTCGAAGACCGCGCGAAGGCCGTCGTCAAGAAGCTGGGCAAGGACGGCGCCAAGGCGTTCGAAGCCGCCCGCCTCGCCTTCACTCAGGGCGGCGACACCGCCGCGCTCGAGCGCGGCCGCGCCCTCGTCGCCGCCAGCGGCGCCCTGAGCACGGACGACCGCGAGCGGCTCGAAGGCCACCTGCGCGGCACCGGCAAGACCATCCTCGTCGAGCCCGACGTGTTGCTCACCACGACCTCGAAGGTGGTCGGCCTCGACGGCGACAAGATGAGCAAGAGCTACGGCAACTCGATTGCGATGCGCGAGGAGCCGGCCGAGGTGACGAAGAAGATCCGCCGCATGCCGACCGACCCGGCGCGGGTTCGTCGCGACGACCCGGGCGATCCCGAGAAGTGCCCGGTCTGGCAGTTCCACCAGCTCTACTCGAACGCCGACACCAAAGCCTGGGTCGTGCACGGCTGCACCACCGCCGCGATCGGCTGCCTCGACTGCAAGCAGCCCGTCATCGAGTCGATCATCAAGGAGCAGGCGCCGTGGCGCGAGCGGGCCGAGCCCTACCTCGCCAACCCGAAGCAGGTGCACTGGATCGTCGAGGTCGGCACCGAGCGTGCCCGCACAGTCGCGCGCGAGACCATGCGCGAAGTGCGCGACGCGATGGGCATCAACTACTGAACGGGAACCGGGTGAGGCGCTCAGCGCGCCGCTGCCTTCTGGCCGAGTCGGCTCTCCTTGCCGGCGAGCAGCTTCCTGATGTTGCCGGCATGGCGCCAGACCAGCAGCAACCCCATCACGGCGACGGCGAGCGCGATCGGCCCCGGCCCATGGGTGAGCAGTTCCCAGAACGGCGCGAACGCCGCCGAGACGAGCGAGGCGAGCGACGAATAGCGAAAGAACGCGGCGACGATGATCCAGGTGAGCAGCGTCGCGCCGCCGAGCAGCGGGTCGATGGCGAGCAGCGTGCCGGCCGCGGTGGCGACACCCTTGCCGCCCTTGAACCGGAAGAACACCGGCCAGAGGTGGCCGAGGAAAGCGGCAAGCGCGACCAGCGCCACGGTGCCGGCGCCGAGGCCGTGGCGCTCGCCGAAGTGGACGGCCAGCGCCACCGGCAGGTAGCCCTTGAGAGCGTCGAGAACCAGGGTCGCGATCGCCGCCCCCTTGTTGCCGGTGCGCAGCACGTTGGTGGCGCCCGGGTTGCCGGAACCGTAGGTGCGCGGGTCGCGCAGACCCATGACGCGGCTCACGATGACCGCGAACGACAGCGAGCCGACGAGGTAGGCGGCGAGCGCCGCGAGAAGTGGCAGTGCAATGTTCAAGGGTCGTGGCGAAGCGGTTGCGAGCGACGACGATACTGCGCCGCCGCGCCGCTTACAACGCGCAACTCACGGGCTTCGCGGCCAGCAGATCGACGAGCACCGACGGCGCCATGCCGACGAGGTAGCCGCGGCGGCCGCCGTTGATGCAGATGCGCTCGAGCGCGAGCACCGTCGCCTCGACGTAGACCGGCATCGCCTTGCGGGTCGCGAACGGCGACGTGCCGCCGACCTGATAGCCGCTGGCCCGCTCTGCTGCCTCCGGCGTGCACGGTTCGACCGACCTGGCGCCGATCGCGCGCGCCAGGTTCTTTGTGCTGACCTGCCGGTCGCCGTGCATCAGCACGATCAGCGGCCGGCCGCGGTCGTCCTGCATCACGAGTGTCTTGACGACGGCGTGCTCGTCGACGCCGAGCTGGCTCGCCGACTCGGCCGTGCCGCCGCGCTCCACATACGCGTAGACGTGCTCGCTGAAGGCGACGCCGGCGCGCCGCAGCAGCTGCGTCGCCGGGGTCTCGCTGACGTGCGACGGCCTCTTCGCCACGGCATCAGAGCAGCGTTGCCATCGTCGCGGCGGCCGCCTTCATCGCCGCCAGCTTGGCCACCGCCGCACGCAGGCTCATGCGCGCCGTCGGCGCGTGCACCGCGATCGCGGCGCGGACCGTGCCGGCAGCGTCGCGCACCGGAACCGCGACGGCGATCAGCCCGGCGACGAATTCCTCGCGGTCGCACGAGTAGCCGGCGGCGGCGATGGCGCGGCATTCGCTGCGCAGCGCCCGCGCGCTGGTGATGGTGGTCGCGGTCATCCGCGTCAGCGCGATGCGGGCGATCACGGCATCGCGCTCGGGCTCGGCCATCGCGGCCAGGAACAGCTTGCCGCTGGCGGTGCAATGCAAGGGAACGTGCGAGCCGACGTCGAGCGTCAGCCGCAGCGGCCACGGCGCCTCGACGCGGTCGAGGTAGAGCACGCCGACGCCGTCGAGCGTCGTGAAGTTGCAGGTCTCGCCGATCCTGCCGACCAGCGCGGCCAGCACCTCGTGGCGCAGGCCCCGCATGGTGCCGTGATTGAGCGTCTCGTAAGCGAGCCGGCGCAGCGCCGGCCCGGTGACGAAGGATCGCTCGGCGAAGTCGCGGGCGAGGTGACCGCCAGCCACGAGCTGCTCGCAGATGCGATGCGCGGTGGCCTTCGGCAGGTCGCTCCGCGTTGCCAGCTCGGCCAGCGAGAGCGGCCGCTCGGCGCCTGCGACGGTCGACAGGATCGCCAGGCTGCGGGTCGTCGTCGTCGCTTTCGGCATCCGGGTAAACCTTCGAAAACGGAACGTTGCGTCCCGAAACAGACGGCCTAGTATTGGCGCGATCTCAGCCGCAGACAAGGCCGGAAGTGGGCGACGACGAGTTCGACTACATCGTGGTGGGCGCCGGCTCGGCGGGCTGCGTGCTGGCAGCGCGCCTCTCCGAAGACCCGGCCACGCGCGTTCTCCTTCTCGAAGCCGGGCCGGCCGACCGCTCGCTGTGGATCCACCTGCCGATCGGCTACGGCAAGACGATGTGGAGCGACAAGGTCAACTGGCGCTTCGAGACCGAGCCCGAACCCGGCATGAACGGCCGCCGGATCTACTGGCCACGCGGCAAGACGCTCGGCGGCTCGAGCTCGATCAACGGCCTCATCTACATCCGCGGCCAGCGCGAGGACTACGACCACTGGGCCGCGCTCGGCAACACCGGCTGGAGCTACGACGACGTGCTGCCCTACTTCATCCGGTCGGAAGGCAACGTGCGCGGCAGCAGCGAATTCCACGGCGGCAGCGGGCCGTTGAAAGTCTCCGACATCGAGAGCCGCGATCCGCTGGTCGACGCCTTCATCGCCGGCGCGGGCGAGCTCGGCGTGCCGGCGACCGACGACTTCAACGGCGCGGCTCAGGAAGGCGCTGGCTACTTTCAGCTCAACACCTGGAAGGGCTGGCGCTGCAGCACCGCCACGGCCTATCTGGCGCCGGCGCGCGGCCGCGCCAACCTGAAGGTCGAGACCGGCGCCTTCGCCGCCGGCATCGACTTCGCGGGCCGCCGCGCCGGCGCCGTGCGCTTTCGCCACGGTGGCGCCATGAAGACGGCACGGGCCCGCCGCGAGGTCCTGCTGTCGGCCGGCGCGATCCAGTCGCCACAGCTCTTGCAGCTCTCCGGCATCGGCCCGGCGGCACTGCTGCAGGCGCACGGCATCGCCGTCGTCCACGACGCGCCGGGGGTCGGCGAGAACCTGCAGGATCACCTGCAGATCCGCGTCACCTGCGAGGCGACGCGGCCGACCACCAACGACCAGCTCGGCTCGCTGCTCGGCCAGGCCCGGCTCGGCCTGCAGTGGTTGCTGCACCGCAGCGGCCCGCTGGCGGTCGGCATCAACCAGGGCGGTTGCTTCATGCGCGCCCTGCCCGACCAAGCGCAGGCGAAAGCGCGGCCCGACATCCAGTTCCACGTCGCGACGTTGTCGGCCGACATGGCCGGCGGCAAGGTCCATCCGTTCTCCGGCTTCACGATGTCGACCTGCCAGCTCCGGCCCGAGTCGCGCGGCCACGTGCGCATCCGCTCGGCCGATCCGTTCGAGGCACCTGCGATGCAGGCCAACTACCTCGCCACCGACCTCGACCGCCGCACCACCATCGCCGGCGTCAAGGCGGCGCGGGCCATCGCCGCGTCGCGTGCCATGCGGCCGTTCGTGAAACGCGAGGTCAAGCCTGGCGCCGCCGCGGCCAGCGACGCCGAGCTGCTCGAATTCTGTCGCGACAACGGCGCCACCATCTTCCATCCGAGCGGCACCTGCCGGATGGGCATCGACGCGGGCGCCGTGCTCGACGAGCGGCTGCGCGTGCGCGGCGTCAGCGGCCTGCGCGTCGTCGACTGCTCGGCGATGCCGACGCTCGTCTCCGGCAACACCAACGGACCGGTCGTCATGATGGCCGAGAAGGCCGCCGACATGATTCGAGATGACAGCAAGCACGC
>JAYVNL010000261.1:0-3549 GCA_043758495.1 Rhizobacter sp. | reverse complement strand
TAGGGGTTGTCCTTGAAGCCGTTCTCGGCGACGTTGGCCACGAACATCGCCGGCTTGGCGGTGATGAGGCAGAGCGGCTTCAGCACCAGCAGCTCTTCTTTACTGAAGGCAATGCTGCGCACCGGCCGCACTTCATCGAGCGCCGCGTTGCACTTCTCGAGCACCTCGACGAGCCGCTTGGCCTCCTTGTCGCCGCCCGACTTCGCCACCTTCTGCGAGCGTGCCAGCGTCTTCTCGACGGTGGCGAGGTCGGCCAGACAGAGCTCGGTCTGGATGACCTCGATGTCGGCGACCGGATCGACCTTGCCGGCGACGTGGATCACGTTCTCGTCGTCGAAGCAACGAACGACGTTGACGATCGCGTCGGTCTCGCGGATGTGGGCCAGAAACTGGTTGCCGAGGCCTTCACCCTTCGAGGCGCCAGCGACCAGGCCGGCGATGTCGACGAACTCGACGATCGCCGGCACGATCTTTTCGGGCCTGACGATCGCCGCCAGTTGCGCCAGCCGCGGGTCGGGCAGCTCGACGATGCCGACGTTCGGCTCGATCGTGCAGAACGGATAGTTCTCGGCCGCGATGCCGGCCTTGGTCAGGGCATTGAAGAGGGTGGATTTGCCGACGTTCGGCAGGCCCACGATGCCGCATTTGAGGCTCATGAAAAAGGCGCCAGGGCAGAGTGCAGCCCGAGAGTTTAGTCGGCGCCTACACTGACTCACCGCCACTCGTCGGCACTTGTAAAACCGCCGTGACGCCTCTGCACATCCTTTCGCCGCAGACCCATGACCTTGGCGGCGGCTTCACCGTTCGCCGCCTGCTGCCGCAGGCCGCTTGCCGCGCCGTCGGCCCGTTCGTCTTCTTCGACCACTTCGGGCCGATCTCGGTCGAGCTCGGCCCGAACAACGACGTTCGCCCGCACCCGCACATCGGCCTGGCGACGCTGACCTACCTCTTCGAGGGCGCGATCATGCATCGCGACTCGACCGGCGTGGTCCAACGCATCGAGCCAGGCGCCGTGAACTGGATGTCGGCCGGGCGCGGCATCGTCCATTCCGAGCGCACCCCGAAAGACCTGCTCGGCGTGCCGCACACCAGCCACGGCCTGCAGCTCTGGATCGCGCTGCCTGCCGACCAGGAAGACGCGGCGCCGTCGTTCCAGCACGTCGCCGCCGAGGCCATACCGCGGGTGCGGCTCGACGGCGCCACCGCCCACGTCGTCGCCGGCACGGGGTTCGGTGCGACTTCGCCGGTCGCGACGGCGTCGCCCACCCTTGCCGTGGTGCTCGACTTCGACGTCGCCCGCGGCACCGGCATTGCGTTACCGGCCGACCTCGCGACCGAGCGCGCCGTCTACGCCATCGACCACCCGGTCGAGATCGACGGCGCCATGGTCGACGAGTTCACCCTCGCCGTACTTGCGCCTGGCAGCGCGCCGGTGCTGACGGCGCCGCGCGGCGGCCGCGTCGTCGTTGTCGGCGGCGAGTCGCTCGGCCACCGCTTCCTGTCGTGGAATTTCGTAGCCACGACGCGCGAGCGCATCCGCGCCGCCGAGGACGACTGGCTGACGCAGCGCTTCCCGGCGGTCCCGGGCGAGACCGAATTCATTCCGCTGCCGCAGCGGCAACCTCCGCCGGCCGGCCCGGAGCGGACGACGCCGGCCGGAGCATGAGCACGTTGCCGGCGACCGCGAGCGCGGCGCCGGCGAAGGTGAGCAGGCTCGGCCGGAAGCCCTCGAAGGCGAGCGAGACGACGAGGGCGATCAGCGGCGTCATCACGCCGACGGTGCCGGCGCGACCGGCGCCGACCCTGTCCTGCAGTGTGAGGAAACATGCGAAGGTCAGCACCGAGCCGGCGAGCGCGAGATAGGCCAGGGCGAGCCACCAGCTCGGTGCCGCTGGCAGCGTGCCGCTGCGACCGAGGGCGACCGCAACGAGTGCGGCGGCGGCGGCGCCATAGAGCATCCCGAAGCCCATCGCCGGCAGCAGCGGCAGGCCGCGGTGGCGATTGCGGCTGGCGGCCAGGCTGCCGATGGTCGAGAGCAGCACCGAGGCGATCGTGAGAACGGCGCCGAGGGTGGCCCGCTCGCCATCGCCCGGCCGCGCGATCTCGGGCCAGAAGATGACAGCGACGCCGGCGATGCCGAGCGCGCCGCCAATCAGGAAGCGCGCGCCCAGGGTCGCGCCGAACAGCAGCGTCGCGCCGATGCCGGTCAGCAGCGGCGACGCCGAATAGCCGACCGCGACCAGCCCCGATGGCACGAAGCGCTCGGCTTGATAGACGCAGACGTACGAGACGCCGTAGAGAAACGTGCCCTGCAGCGCCAGCAGGGCGTGATCGCGGCCGGCGAAGGCGAGCGGCACGCCGCGCCAGAGGCAGAACAGCAGCAGCGCCGCGCCGGCCAGCGCGAACCGGATCGCGACCGCGAGCTCGGCAGGGAAGTCGCCGAGCTGCCAGGTGATCGCATGCCACGTCGTGCCCCAGACGAGCACGCAGATGGCAAAGAGCTGCCAGGACCTGAAACGATGCACTGCCGGAGCCAGCGGGATCAGGCGAAGGCGTAGCGGCCTGCGCCGCGCATGCCGACCGCGAGCTTGCGGTCGTCGCCGGCGACGACGATCGCGTTCATCGCGAAGGTGAGGGCGCCGCCGAGCCTGGCGTCGGCGCGGTATTGCGCGAGGACGTCGCCAACGGCGTGACCGCGGATGCCGGTCGCCGGATCGACATCGGGGATCGGGCAGCGCGCGCAAGGCTTGACGAGCTTGAGGCGGATGGCCTCGCCGGCGTTGTCGCCTTCGGCCGCGAAGGCGATCTCGTCGAGGTGATCCTCGTCGTGTGCCTCGATGCCGGCGACGACGATGTTCGGCCGAAAGCGCGCCATCGTCACCGGCGCCTGGCCGGCTGCCGCGAGGCGGCGGTTCACTTCGGCGAGCGACGCCGTCGATGCCACGAGAAGCGGAAAGCCGTCTTGAAACGAGGTCTCGGCCTCGACGTCGCCGGTCCAGTCGCGACTGGCGAGCCGGCGCTGCTCCGGGTCGAAGCGCACGAGCCGGAGCTTCCTGCCGAGGAAGTCGCTGAACCACTGCGCGCAGAGCGGCCCCATGTCGAAGGCGGCGACGCGGTCGTTCCAGACCGTGGCCGACGCCGCGGCCTCGACGCGATCGATCGCCACGTGCAGCGCCAGCATGCCGGGCGCGCGCAGGATCATCTCGTCGCCCTTCAGCGCCGGCTGCACGAGCGCCATCCGCGCCAGCTCGCGCTGCGACACGAAAACGCCGTGCTCGTCGGTCACCATCCAGGCGCGGTCGAGGTCGAAGCCGGTCGGTGCGAACTCGACTTCGCGGACCGCGATGCCGGCGCACGACTTCACGGGATAGATGTGCAGGCTCTCGACGCTGACGTGGACATCGCTCATGGCCCGCGATTGTCTCCGACCGCCTCCCTACAATCATGGCTGTGCAAGCCTTCGACGTGAGAGTGAGCGGCGCCGGCGTCGTCGGCAAGACCCTGGCGCTCTCGCTGTCCCGGCTCGGTCTCTCGGTGGCCCTGCGCGGC
>JAYVNL010000260.1:0-3557 GCA_043758495.1 Rhizobacter sp. | reverse complement strand
CCTGTGCGCGCCTGTTCGCTCACAGCGGCGCGGCGGTCGCACTGTGGGACATCGACGACGCCGGAGCCGATGCCCTTGCGGTTGCGGTTGCGATCGCTGCCGAGACAGCCACCCTGCCCGCCGGCCCCGCGAAAACACGCGCCTTCCATTGCGACGTCTCCCGCCGCACCGACGTCGAGGCCGCGCTGCAGGCCACGCTCGCCGCCTTCGGCCGCGTCGACGTCCTGATCAACAACGCCGGCATCTTTCGCGCCGCCGCCTTTCTCGACATCGCCGAGGGCGACTGGGACGCGGTGCTCGGCGTCAACCTCAAGGGCGCCTTTCTGGTCGGCCAGGCGGTGGCGCGGGCGATGGCTTCGACGGGCGGTGGCGCGATCGTCAACATGAGCTCCGTCAACGGCACGACCGCGATCCCAAACATCGCCAGCTACAACGCCAGCAAGGGCGGCATCAACCAGCTCACGCGGGCGATGGCGCTGGCGCTGGCTGACCTCGGCGTGCGCGTCAATGCGGTCGCGCCGGGCACGATCGCCACCGAACTGGCTCGCCAGGCCGTGCTCGGCAGCGCCGAAGCCGAGGCGCGGATCATGAGCCGGACGCCGCTGCGCCGCCTCGGCGAGCCCGACGAAATCGCCACGGTGTGCGCCTTCCTGGCGAGCAGCGCGGCGAGCTACATGACCGGCGAGATCGTCGTCGTCGACGGCGGCCGGCTGGCCCTCAACTACACGATGCCGCCGCGGCCCTGATCAGGCCGGCGCTGCGACCGCGCGGGCCGGCAGTCGCGCCTCCCGGATCGGCAGGTGGACGAGCGCAGCGCCGGCCGCGAGCACGATGTCGGCACACCCCATCCAGTCGTAGTTGCCGTGCTACTCGAAGGCCTTGCCGCCAAGCCACGCACCGGGCAAGCCGCCGGGCTGGTGCGAGAGCATCACGAAGCAGAACAGCGTCGCCATCCGGCTCGTGCCGAAGAACTTGGCGACCAGACCTGCAGTGGCCGGCACCGTCGACAGGTAGGCCAGGCCGATGAAGACGGCGAAGACGAGGACCACGACGAGGCCCGTCGTGGTGTTGATGACGCTGAGGAAAAGACCCATCGACTGTCGGGCTCCCATCGTCACCGCGAAAACGCCGCCGGCCGCGAGCAGGACGATGCCGAAGGCGACGGCGGGGCGTTGCGCCGATGAGGACGGCGCGGCAGTCGCTTCAGCCATCGGTGGCCTCGGACGGCAAGCTGTACGCTCACGGCCCGACCACTTGCTTCATCTTCGAACCATGACCCCCACTCTCACTTCGTTTTCTACCCCCCGAGGGGGCGCTATTGCACTTGGGGCGGCCCGGCGCGCAGTGCCATGAGATTTCTCCACACCATGCTTCGCGTCGGCGACCTGCAGCGCTCGATCGACTTCTACACCGGCGTGATGGGCATGACCTTGCTGCGGCAGAGCGAGAACACGGCCAACAACTACTCGCTCGCCTTCCTCGGCTACGCCGCAAATCCCGAACAGGCCGAGCTCGAGCTGACCTACAACCATGGCATCTCGAGCTACGACATGGGCACCGCGTATGGCCACATCGCCCTCGCCGTGCCCGACGCCAGAGCCGCCTGCGACAAGATCCGCGCCACCGGCGGCAACGTCACGCGCGACGCCGGCCCGGTCAAAGGCGGCACGACCGTCATCGCTTTCGTCACGGATCCCGACGGCTACAAGATCGAGCTGATCGAACGCGCCGATTGAACGCCGGCGCGGCGTGCACCTACAGCAGCACGGCCTGACGCGCCAGCGCGGTGATCCGCGGCCAGTCGTTCGCGGCCAGCGCGTCGGCCGGGGTCAGCCAGGAGCCGCCGACGACGGCCACGTTGGGCAAGGCGAGGTAGTCCGGCGCCGACGCGGCCGTGATGCCGCCGGTCGGGCAGAACGTCATGTCGGCAAATGGACTCGCCCACGCCTTGAGAAGCGCCGGACCGCCCGCCGCGGCGGCTGGAAAAAACTTGAGAAAGTCGAAGCCGAGTTCGGCGGCGCACATCACCTCGCTCGCCGTCGCTGCGCCGGGCAGCAGCGGCAGACCAAGGTCGCGGCAGGCCACCGCGATTCGCTCGGTGAAACCGGGGCTGACTGCGAATCGGGCGCCAGCGCCGAGCGCAGCGCGGGCATCGACAGCACTGCGCACCGTACCGGCACCGACCACGGCATCCGGCACGTCGCGGGCGATCGCCTCGATCGCAGCCAGCGCTACCGGCGTGCGCAAGGTCACCTCGAGAACGCGAATGCCGCCGTCGACGAGCGCACGCGCCATCGGCACCGCATGCTCGATGCGCTCGATCACGATCACCGGGATGACCGGCCCGAACGCCAGCAGGAATCTCGCGCCGTTGACCACGCCGTTGTTTTCGCTCAAAGCCATGTGCAAGCTCCCTGTTCCGCCGAGCCGACGTTCCTGCGCATGCCGGCGAACAGCTCGCGGCCGAGGTCGTGGCCGTTGGCGGCGGCGTGCTCGGGCAACAGCACGGCGAGTTCGCGACGTTGCCATTCGTCTGCGGCGACCAGCGCGTTCAGCGTGCCGGCGATGGCGTCGAGGCGCACGACATCGCCGCTGCGAACCTTGCCCAGCGGGCCACCGGCCAGCGCCTCGGGGCTCACGTGGATGGCGGCCGGCACCTGACCCGATGCGCCGCTCATGCGACCGTCGGTGACCAGGGCGACGCGAAAGCCCTTCTTCTGCAACGCGCCGAGCGGCGGCGTGAGCTTGTGGAGCTCGGGCATGCCGTTGGCGTGCGGGCCCTGGAAGCGGATCACGGCCACGAAATCGCGCTCGAGCTCGAAAGCGGCAAAGGCGGCGAGCATCGCCTCCTGCGAGTCGAAGACGACGGCCGGCGCCTCGATCACCCAGCGGTCGGCCGGAACGGACGAAACCTTGATGACGGCGCGACCGAGGTTGCCTTCGAGCAGCTTGAGGCCGCCCTCGTCGCTGAACGGCGCGCTCGCAGGGCGGAGCACGCTGTCGTCTCCGCTGGCCGGCGGCAGCGAACGCCAGACCACGGTGCCGCCTTCACCGCGCTCCGGCACGCGCGCGTAGTCGGCCATGCCGCCCGGCGACACCGCGGCTGCATCACCGTGCATGCCACCGCTCTCGAGCAGCTCGCGGATCACATAACCCGGGCCGCCGGCGGCCTGGAACTGGTTGACGTCGGCAGCGCCGTTCGGATACACGCGAGCCAGCAGGGGCGTGACACGCGACAGCTCGGAGAAATCGCTCCAGTCGATCGTGATGCCGGCCGAGCGCGCCACCGCGACCCAGTGAATCAGGTGGTTGGTGGAGCCGCCGGTGGCGAGCAGGGCGACCATCGCGTTGACGATGGCGCGCTCGTCGACGATGCGGCCGATCGGCGCCACTCGCGCTGCGCCGGCGCCTGCCGCCGGCTGCCATCCCGCGTTGGCGAGCACCAGCCGCACAGCCTCGCGCGTCAGCGACTCGCGCAGCTCGGCGTGCGGGTGCACGAACGCCGCGCCCGGCACGTGCAGGCCCATCGCCTCGAGCAGCATCTGGTTGCTGTTGGC
>JAYVNL010000259.1:0-11050 GCA_043758495.1 Rhizobacter sp. | reverse complement strand
AAGACGCCCATGCCGTGCGCGCACTCGCCGCGGCGCGCGGCAAGGACGGCCTGCCGATGCGCTTCTTCGTCGCCAACTCGTTCTCGAAGAGCATGAGCCTCTACGGCGAGCGCTGCGGCGCGTTGAGCGTCGTTTGCGGCAGCGCCGTCGAGGCCGGCAACGTCCTCGGCCAATTGAAGTTCACGGTGCGCTGCAGCTACTCGAGCCCGCCGATCCACGGCGGCCAGATCGTCGCCGCGGTGCTCGGAACGCCGGCTCTCCGCTCGGCGTGGGAAGCCGAGCTCGGCGCCATGAGAGAGCGCATCCAGGCGATGCGCCGCGCGCTCCACGGCATCCTCGCCGCCAAGGCGCCGGGTAGCGACTTCGGCTACCTCCTCCGCCAGCGCGGGATGTTCAGCTATACGGGGCTTTCGCCCGCGCAGGTGGGTCGCCTGCGCGACGAGTTCGCGGTCTACGTGCTGCGCTCCGGGCGGATGTGCGTGGCCGGGCTCAACTCGGGCAACGTCGATGCCACCGCGATGGCGATGGCCGCAGTGCTCGACGCTTGAGGCCTGCGCCGGTGCCGCTCAGGCGCCGGTGAAGAGCCGCTCGGCGTACAGGGCCAGGCCGGTGGCGACGCTGGCGAAACGGTCGCCGCGAACGACCCGGGCGGCGGGAAAGACCTGCTGCAGCCGGTCGCCGAGCAGGGTCAGCCCGGTCGAGCCGCCGGTGAAGTAGAGCGCGTCGACGGCGCTTGCCGGCAGGCCGGCCTGCACCATCGTCTCGTGCGCCGCGGCGGCGATGCGCGCGAAGTCGGCGTCGAGCGCGCTTGCCGCTTCGGCGTCGTCGAGCCTAGCGGCGAGACCGGCTTCGACGTGGTCGAGGTCGATCGACGTGCCGCCGCCGCCGCCGCCGGCGACCGCGATCTTGGCGCTCTCGGCGCGCGCCACCAACTCGTGGCCGAGGCGCTCGTTCACCACCGTCATGAGCCGGCGGTGATGCGCCGGCTCGGCGTAGAACGAGCGCATCGAACGCAGCTCGGCGAGCCGCTGCGGGTGGTAGACGGTGTTGATGAGGTGCCAGGTGGCGAGGTCGAAGTAGACCGCGCTCGGCACCTCGCGCGCCGGCGCCGCCGCGCCAGTGCGGCCGAACTCGCCCGGCCCGAAGGCGCCGTAGCCGAGCAGCGGCATGATGGTGGCGAGCTCGATTCGGCGGTCGAAGTCGGTGCCGGCGACGTGGACGCCGTGGTTGGCCAGGATGTCTCCTTTGCGGTCGGTAAGCCTCGCACGCGTCGGGCCGACGCGCACGAGCGAGAAGTCGGAGGTGCCGCCGCCGATGTCGGCGACGAGGACGTTCTCGTCCGCCGTCGCGCCCTGCTCGTAGTCGAAAGCCGCCGCGATCGGTTCGTACTGGAATTCGACGCTGCGAAAGCCAGCGCGGCCGGCGGCGGTGCGCAGCGCTTCTTCGGCACGGGCGTCGCGCTCGGCATCGTTGTCGACGAAGAACACCGGCCGGCCGATGACGGCGCGCGAGACCGGCGCGCCGACCGCCCGCTCGGCGCAGCGCTTCAGGTGGGCGAGGTAGGTCGAGACGACATCGAGATAGCGCACGCCGCGGCCGCCGCCGACGTCGGTGGTCTGCTGTGCGAGGGTGCTGCCGAGGATGCTCTTCATCGAGCGCATCAGGCGGCCGTCGATGCCGTCGACGTAGGCGGCGATGGCGGCACGGCCGAACTCGCACCTCGGCGCCTCGTGCGGCGGGCTGTCGGCGACGTAGAAGACCGCCGTCGGCATCGTCGTGAAGCCGGGCTCGAGCTCGACCAGACGCATGGCACTGCCCGTCCTGACGGCGATGGCCGAGTTGGACGTGCCGAAATCGATCGCGCAGAAATCGGCGTTCGCCATGCCGTCGGCCGCGTACGGCGTCACAAAAGGGGCGCGATTCTAGGGCCGACCCGCGGCGCTATGCTGAAGGCCCCTCTCGCCCGGACTGAAAGGATTCCCATGACCCTCCCGACCTTGCGCATCCTGGCCGCCACGCTCGCGATCGCGGTCGCCGGCAGCGCCCATGCCGCCGATTTTTCGACGGCGCCGGCCAAAGCCGACAAGCTGTCACCGGCGCGGGCGTTGCTCGCGCAGAAGAACTGGAGCGGCGCCGCCGACGAGCTGAAGAAGGTGAACGACCCGGGCAGCGCCGACTGGAACAACCTGATGGGCTTCAGCCTGAGGAGGGCCAACCCCGCCAACTACCAGAGCGCCGAGCGCTACTACAACGACGCCCTGCAGATCGACCCGAAGCATCGCGGCGCCCTCGAGTATTCCGGCGAGCTCTACCTCATGACCGGCAACCTGCCGATGGCCGAGGAGCGCCTGAGCCGGCTCGACAAGGCCTGCTTCATGCCCTGCGAGGAGCACACCGACCTGAAGAAGGCGGTCGCCCGCTACAAGGCGGCTGGCAACAAGTACGTCGCTCCGTAATCCGAAGGCGCCGGTTGCGCGTTGACAACGTCGACGCGACTTACGACCGCACGGACCCTCGTTCCGGGGATGCGGGCAAGTAGTCGGCGGCCGATACTCGGCAGCACGAGGCGTCGCTTCGGAGCCGGACCATGAACCTGATCGCACGTGCCCGCCGTTTCTTCGCAATGCCTACGCGCTGGCCGGCGCGTCGCGTCGACGACTGGGCCGATATGGGCACGGCTTTCGGCCTCGACGCGATCACGACGCTGCAGCCGGAGTCGGCCGCCGAAGCCGCCGCCCGCGAGGTCGCAGCGCCGGCGAACCGCCTGCAGTACCGGCTGCACCGCCGCTCCAGTTTCTAGCCGCGAGCGCGGCCACCTGGTTCGCGCCTGGCCTCACTCGAACGACCGGAGGGCCCGCGGCACGGCATCGGCGAGGTGCTCCGCGTCAGCCTGTTGATGGCAGCGTCTCTCGGCACCTTGACGGTCGCCGGCGCCGCGCGAAAGACGCTGCCGCCGTGGCTCGCCGCGCCCGGCATCGTCTACGCTGGCCTGCTGGCCGGGCGATCGCGGCCGGTGTTCGGCGGCCCCGACGTCGTTCAAGCAGCAGCTGCGGTCGGCCTGCTGTCGCTCTGGATGACGGCGGCCGTGGTCTGGGTGTTTCGCCGCCCGCAGGCCAGGCTCGAGGCCTGACTCAGGCCTCGACGATCAGCAGCGGGTCATGGCCCTCGGCCTCGCCGCGGCGGACGTGGCCGCGCGGATTGGCGACGACGCAGGTCGAGCCGCCGCCGTGCTCGACCCGGTAGTCGTGGCGGCAATGCAGGTGGCCGTGCAACCAGAGGTCGGCGAACGGCAGGAGTTCGTCGTCGGCGTTGCAAAAGCTGGCGGTGCCGCTGCGCACGCCGTAGCGCGGGTCGGCGCTGCGGGCACTCGGCGCGAAATGGGTGACGACGACCGTGCGGTCCCAGCCGTCGCGTGGCCGCTTCAGCTCGCGGGCCAGCCACGCCCGACACGCCAGGCTGACCTCGCGCACGGCGTCGACATCGAACGGCCGGCCACCGTCGGTCGCCTGCATCAGGTTCATCAAATAGGCGCCGGCGCGCATCGCCTTGGCGCGGCCGGCGAAGCCGAGCAGGTCGAAGTCGCACCAGCGGGTGGTGCCGAGCAGGCGGATGCGCGCCCCGCGGTCGTCGGCGACGACGAGGCTGTCGCACTCGAGCATCGTGATGCCGAGGCCGGCGCAACGCTCGCGCAGTGCCGCCTCGGCGGTGCCCCGGTCGCGACCGTCGAATTCGTGGTTGCCGGCGACGAAGACGACTGGCTGCGGCCAGCCGCGGAAGCGCTCGAGGCCGCCCCAGCCGCTGTCGATGTCACCGGCCAGGATCAGCAGTTCGGCGCCGGGCGCGGGCTCGGGGTCGAATGCTTCGGTCTCGAGGTGGAGGTCGCTGAGCAGCTGCAGGCGCATCAGGGGCCGGAACCCGCCGCGCCGTGGCACTGCTTCCACTTCTTGCCGCTGCCGCACGGGCAGGGGTCGTTGCGGCCGACCTTCGGCGCCTCGCGGCGAACCGGCTCGACCTTGTAGCGCAGCGGCTCGGTCAGGTCGTAGAGCTCGGCGACGCAGTTGACGATCTCGCCGATGGCGTCGTCGAGATCGTCGAGCGGGCGCTCGCGCGCCAGCACCTCGGCGACGGCACGGTCGTCGTCGCCGGCCGGCGGCAGGAAGCGCAGCAATCGCGCCAGCGTCGTCGAAACGGCCGGCTCTTCGAGCTCGTCGAGCCCGGGAAAGACCTGCAGCGCCTGCTCGAATCCGGCGACCCAGGGCAGCAGCGCGTCGGCGATGGGGTCCGGCGGTGCCGCGTCGGCGGGGGCGGCCTCCGTGGCGGCGGCGGACCCGTCGGGCGCGTCGATGACGGCATCGGCCTCGATCGGTGCATCGACCCGGGCCTCGTCGGCCGCCGGCTCGAGGATGAACGGATCGAAGCCGCCGAACTCGGCGATCGCGCGGTTGAGGGCGGCGTGGCGGCGCACGATCAGCGCCCGCGCCCGTCGCTGCTCGGGGCCCGGCTCGGCCTCGCCCCAGCGATGGCCACCGGCGTCGAAGACGAAGGGCAGCCATTCGTCGGCGTCGATGAGGCTCGGCTGGACGATGACGCCGCAGAGGTAGCCATCGAGCATGACGACGTCGAGCGGCTCGAGCGGCTCGGGGATGGCGGTGAGCAGCTCGTCGAGCTCGGCGAACTCGGCGTCGCTCAAGTCCTGGGCGGCGGCGCCGGGCGGCGGCCGCGACGGCGGCGCCGACGACAGGAAGCTCATTCGCCGGGAGTCAGGCGGCCAGGCGCTGGGCCAGCCGCTGCCGCACTTGCGGCAGCTCGGCCGGCAGGCCGCGCTCGAGCTGACGGAACAGCTCGTCGTGCAGGGCCAGTTCCGCCGCCCATGGCGCCGCGTCGACGCTGGCGACGCTGGCGTAACGGGCGGCGTCGAAATCGATGCCGGTCCAGTCGAGATCGTCGTAGCGCGGCGTCAGGCCGAAGGCGTTGAGCTCGCCGCCGGCCCGGCCCTCGACGCGCTCGACGATCCAGCGCAGCACGCGCATGTTCTCGCCGTAACCGGGCCAGACGAACTGACCGTCGGCACCTTTTCGGAACCAGTTGACGCAGAAGATCTTCGGCAGCGCGGCACCCGTCCGGGCCAGTTCGCCACCCAGATCGAGCCAGTGACGGAAGTACTCGCTCATGTTGTAGCCGATGAACGGCAACATCGCGAACGGATCACGGCGAACGATGCCCGGGGTGCCGGCGGCAGCCGCCGTGGTCTCCGAGCCCATCGTCGCCGCCATGTAGACGCCTTCGGTCCAGTCGCGGGCCTCCGCCACCAGCGGCACCGTCGTCGAGCGGCGGCCACCGAAGATGAAAGCGTCGATCGGCACCCCGACCGGCGAGTCCCAGGCTTCGTCGAGGGCCGGGTTGTTGGTGGCGGCGACGGTGAAGCGGGCGTTCGGGTGGGCGGCCTTGGTACCGGTTTCACGGGCCTTCGCCGGCGTCCAGTCCCGGCCCTGCCAGTCGATCAGGTGCGCCGGCGCGGCGTCGGTCATGCCTTCCCACCAGACGTCTCCGTCGTCGGTGAGGGCGACGTTGGTGAACAGGGCGTCGTGGCCGATCGAGGCCATGCAGTTCGGATTGGTCTTCTCGTTGGTGCCGGGGGCAACGCCGAAGTAGCCGGCCTCGGGGTTGATGGCATGCAGCCGCCCGTCGGCACCCGGCTTGATCCAGGCGATGTCGTCGCCGATCGTCGTCACCTTCCAGTCGGCAAGCGCCGGCGGCGGGATCAGCATCGCGAAATTGGTCTTGCCGCAGGCGCTCGGGAAGGCGGCGGCGACGTGGTGCTTGCGGCCCTCGGGCGAGGTGACGCCGAGGATCAGCATGTGCTCGGCCAGCCAGCCCGGGTTGCCAGAAGCCTTGTCGGCGGCGGCCCGGCCCATCACGGAGGCGATTCGCAGGGCGAAGCACTTCTTGCCGAGCAGCGCGTTGCCGCCGTAGCCTGAGCCGTAGCTCCAGATCTCCTGCGTCTCGGGATAGTGGACGATGTACTTGATCGGGTTGCACGGCCAGGACGAGTCCTTCTCGCCCGGCCCGAGCGGCGCGCCCACGGTGTGCATGCACGGCACGAAGTGGCCGTCGCTGCCCAGCACGTCGAGGACGGCGCTGCCCATCCTCGTCATGATCTTCATGCTGACGGCGACATACGGGCTGTCCGTCAGCTCGACGCCGACGTGCGAGATGTCGGAGCCGAGGGGACCCATCGAGAACGGCACCACGTACATCGTGCGGCCGCGCATGCAGCCAGCGAACAGCGGCGGCGTGCCGTCGGCCTGGCCGGTCTGCAGCAGTGCCCGCATCTCGGCCGGCGCCTTCCAGTTGTTGGTGGGGCCGGCGTCTTCCTGGCGTTCGGAGCAGATGAAGGTGCGATCTTCGACCCGGGCGACGTCGCTCGGGCTGCTGCGGGCCAGGAAGCTGCGCGGCCGCAGTTCCGGGTTGAGCTTCATGAAGGTGCCGGCGGCGACCAGGCCGGCGCAGAGCCGCTCGTATTCGGCGGCGCTGCCGTCGCACCAGTAAACGTCGCGGGCACCGGTGAGGGCGGCCATGTCGGCGACCCATTCGGCGAGCTTGCCGTGGCGCACGCCGGGCGGCGCCCCGATGGCGCCACCGAGGGCGGATTGACGATTCATCAGCGGATCCAAGGGGCGGCAGGGGCCGGCAGCTGCTCGTGGGCAGGCACCACTTCAGCCACGGTTTCAAGAGGTGGGAAAGTGTAGCCTTCGGCAATCTGCAGGCCTTGACCGCCCGCCCAGATCCGCCCCGCCCGCAATAATCGCGCGATGCTGCGCCGCCGTCTGTTCTTCGCCGCCACCGCGGTGCTCGCTGCGCCGCCTGCCCTGGCGGCCCCGAGTGGCGGTCCGGCGGCGGGGGCGGGTCCGCTGCGCGTCGGCGTTGACCGCGAGCTCGCAGAGTCGGGCCTGGCCGCCAGCCTCACGCGTGCCTTCGGCGGCGATACCGGCATCGCCGTGAAGCTGGTGTCGGCACCGGCTCTCGCCGTCCTCGATGCGTTGCAGAACGGCGAAGTCGACGCTGCCCTGAGCAATGCGCCCGATGCCGAGGTCGAACTCGACCGCCAAGGCTTGGTCCACGACCGCCGCGCCATTGCCCGTGGCGAATTCATCCTGGTCGGCCCGGTGGCGCGCGCCCGCGGCAAAGCGCCGGTGGCCGCCCGGAGCGGCGTCGCCCTGCTGACTTCGTTGCGCGACCGCGCCCAGGCCGGCGCGCCTGAATTCACTTTTCTCTCCGCGGCCGACGGCTCCGGCAGCCACGTCGTCGAGCAGGCGCTCTGGCGAGCGGCCCGCATCGAGCCGGTGGCGCCGTGGTACGCCGCCGCGGCACCGGGCGGCAACTTCCTCGGCCAGGTACGTGGCCGCGCCGCCTACGCGCTGGTCGAGCGCGGCGCCTGGGCGGCGCTTGGCGGCGACCCGCTTTCGGTCGTCGTCGAAGGCGATCCGGCGCTGGCGGAATCGGTGCATGCGATGCGCTCGTTCCGCGTCAGCCATCCAGCCGGCAAGATCTTCGTGGCCTGGATCGCCGGCGGTCGCGGCCAACGAGTCGCGGTTTCGCACCGGGGCTACCGCGCCGCATGAAGACGATCCACCAGCTGCAGAGCCTCAACCTCGCCCGCGCCAGCGCCGTCGCCATCAACGGCCGCCGCGTCATGACGGCCATCGGCAAGCGGCCGGTCGAAGGCGCGCGCGCCGTCCTCCCGCTCGGCATCGAGGGCGACGAGCAGGCCGATCTCTCGGTTCATGGCGGCCCGAGCAAGGCCGTCTACGCCTACCCGGGCGAGCACTACGCGTTCTGGCAGACGGTGCGGGCGCAAGCCGGCGTTTCGCTCTGGGACGAGCCGCTGCCGCCCGGCTCGCTCGGCGAGAACTTGACGCTCTCGGGCGTCACCGAGAGCGACCTGTGGATCGGCGACGTGCTGCGCTTCGCGCATTGCGTGCTGGCCGTCAGCGAGCCGCGCTACCCCTGCTTCAAGTTCAACGCCGCCATGGGCTTCAAGCACGCTGCCAAGCTGATGGCGGAGAGCGGCTGGTGCGGCGCCTATCTGGCGGTGCGCGAGCCGGGCAGCATCGCCGCCGGCCAGACCTTCAGCCTCGAGCCGGGGCCGCGCGAGGTCGGTATCGGAGAACTGTTCCGGGCCCGCATGAAGCGCTCGCCGCCGCCGTGACGCAGCGGCTCCCGATCCGGCCGGCCTGATGCTGGCCTACCGCCACGCCTTCCATGCCGGCAACCATGCCGACGTGCTCAAGCACGTCGTCCTCATGCTGGTGCTGGCGCACATGAACGCCAAGCCCAAGGCTTACCGTTATGTCGATACCCATGCTGGTGCGGGCGGCTACTCGCTCGAAGGCCGCTATGCGCAAAAGAAGGGCGAGTACGAGGCCGGCATCGGGCGCCTGTGGACCCGCGACGACCTGCCGGCGCCGCTCGCCGACTACCTGGCACTGGTGCGCCGGTTCAATCCCGACGGCGTGCTCTCGCAATACCCCGGTTCGCCCGCCCTCGCGCAGATGATGCTTCGCCCACAGGACCAGCTGCGCGGCTTCGAGCTCCATCCGACCGAGCAGAAGATCCTGCGCGCGACGCTGGCCGGCGACCGCCGGGCGACGGTCTATGACGGCGACGGCTTCGTCGGCCTGAAGTCGCAGATCCCGTCACCGTCGCGGCGCGCCGTCGTGCTGATCGATCCCAGCTACGAGGGCAACGGCGACTATCCGAAGGTCGTCGCCACCCTGCGCGACGCCGTGTCGCGATTCGCCGAGGGCGTCTACATGGTCTGGCACCCGCAGGTCACCAAGGTCGAGGCGGCCGAGCTGCCGCGGCGGCTGCAGGCGCTGGCCCCGGGCGCCTGGCTGCACGCCCGCCTTACCGTGCAGCAGCCCGACGCGCAGGGCTTCGGCCTGGCCGGCAGCGGCATCTTCATCGTCAACCCGCCGCACTCGCTGCACGGGCCGCTGGCGAAGCTGCTGCCGTACCTGGTCGAGGTGCTCGGCCAGTACGACGGCGCCCATTTCTCGATCGACCGCGTCGCCGTCTGACGCAGGGTGACGGACCAGGACGACGCAACGCGCTGAACGATCGCCCGAGGCTTTGCCGACCGGATCGAATCCAGTGCTGGTCAACCGAAGGGCAAGCCGCGGCTTCGGACGGGTCGAGAACAACCTCGATCTGCACATGCAAAAGCTCGACTTCCTCGACATCCACATCGGGCCGAAAAGCAAACGCTGAGCCCCTACGCCGGCTCCCGCTTCAAATCCCTGAACGCCGCGAACAGCCACGTCCTCATCCCGACCAGCAGCGTGTACGACGTGCGCTGTTCGTCCGGCAGATGCTGCTCGGCGAGGTGGCCCTGGGCGAAGTCCTGGCCGACGCGCTGCAGCCGCTCGACGAGCGTGCGCGCCAGGCTGGGCGTGATGCCGCCGTGCACGAGCATCAGCAGTTCGCCCTCGCCGTCGAAGCCGCCGCTCAGATAGTCGGCGGCGACGTGCTCGCGAAAATATTTCATCACCGGCCCGTGCGGCAGCCAGCGAAAGCCCTTGGCGACCTTGAGCGAGTAGCGGTTCAGCGGCCGCAGCTCGATGATGCCGAGGCGGTCGAGCGCGGTCAGATGCTTGACGCACTCGGCCTCGCTGTAGAGATACTCGCGCATCATGGCTTCGACGCTCCACTGGCTCAGGCAGCAGATCGCCATCAGGAGCAGCTTGCGGTCTGCGACGACCGCGGCCTCCTGCTGGACGCTGAGCTGGCGGCGCATCGGCTGGGCGTCGGCGACCTTGCGCGCCAGCTCGGAGAAATCCATGTTCAGCACACGCAGCATCTCGTCGATGCGCGACAGCGGCATGTCGGCCTTGGCGAAGACGCGCTTGATGCTCGACTCCGACATGCCGAGCGCCTCGGCCAGCGCCGCGTAGGTGATGCCGGCGGCGCGCAGCTCGCTCTTCAGCGCCGCGACGAGATCCTGGGTCGTGCTCATGGGTCCGGAGGAAAGGCTTGCGAAGTATCGCCCGGCGACACGGGTCGATTCCGGTCGCGCGACTGCGCGGTCGTTGACGCGAAGGCCTGCTCGTCGCTGCCTTGATACGTTAGATTTCGACGCGTCGTGCTGCCCATTGCGACGATTCGAAAGCGCTCTTGGACACTCACGCCGACATCGCCCCGCCCGCGCTTTCCACCGCCGACGCGCACGCTCATCCGAACCAGTTCGCCCTGCTCGGCCAGCGCCGCTTCGCGCCGTTCTTCTGGACCCAGTTCCTCGGCGCCGGCAACGACAACCTCTTCAAGTTCGCGTTCACCGTGCTCGTCACCTACAAGCTGCAGGTGGCGTGGCTGCCGCCAGCGCTCGCCGGTCTGGCGATCGGTGCCCTCTTCATCCTGCCGTTCCTGCTCTTCTCCGCCACCAGCGGCCAGCTCGCCGACAAGCTCGACAAGGCGGTCCTGATCCGTTTCGTGAAGTGGCTCGAGATCGCCGTCATGGCGCTCGCCGGCTGGGGCTTCATCACTGCCGACGTGGTGATGCTGCTCGGCTGCGTGTTCCTCATGGGCCTGCACTCGACGCTGTTCGGCCCGGTCAAGTTTGCCTACCTGCCGCAGCACCTGAGCGAGCGCGAGCTGACCGGCGGCAACGGCATGGTCGAGATGGGCACCTTCGTGGCCATCCTGCTTGGCCAGGTCGCGGGCGGACTGCTGGTGGCGATCCCGGATGTCGGCCGGCACTGTGTCGCGATCGGCTGCGTGGCGGTCGCGCTGCTCGGCCGCATGACGGCACAGGTCGTGCCGGCGTCGCCGAGCAGCGACCCGGCCCTGTGCATCAACTGGAACCCGGTTACCGAGACCTGGCGCAATCTGCTGCTGGCGCGTCGCAACATCGTCGTGTTCCGTTCGCTGCTGGGTATCTCGTGGATGTGGTTCTTCGGCGCGGTGTTCCTGTCGCTGTTCCCGGCGTTCGCGAAAGACGTGCTGCACGGCGACGAGCGCGTCGCATCGCTGTTGCTCGTCGTTTTCTCGATCG
>JAYVNL010000258.1:0-3588 GCA_043758495.1 Rhizobacter sp. | reverse complement strand
CTCCCGTGCTGCCGTTCGACTTGCATGTGTAAGGCATGCCGCCAGCGTTCAATCTGAGCCAGGATCAAACTCTTCAGTTCGATCTTGATTTATCTACTCAATGAATTGAAGTGAACTTCACTTCATGAGCGTTTAAGGTCTTAGTCACTTGCGTGACTGCGACCTGAGTCTTGCGACCCAGGCACTCGGCCTCGAACGCCCACACTTATCGGCTGTTAGTTTTTAAAGAGCGGGCGCCTCCTGAAGAGACGCGGCTGGAGGGCAAACCCGTCATCAGCGAAGACCGCGATTCTTGCACGTTTTGAAGAAGGCTGTCAACTCGTGAGGTCTGCTGCTACCAAGAGCCAGGTCCTGTTCGCAGCGCTTCGGGTGCGCGAATCGACTCGCGGGGCGCGACTATCGCGCAGCTGTAACGGACGCTTCTCGCGCTGCGCCGGCACTGTCCGACGTCGATGCCATCTCCGCTGCGACGGCAAGGCATTCGCGTTCGGGATCGTCAGCACCGAGCACCGCGCCGATCCGCTGTGACCAACGCGCGGCATCGGTCGACAAAACCCGCTGCTTGACGGCGACGATCTGCGACGGGTGCATCGAAAAGCTGCGCAGTCCCATGGCGATGAGCAGCTCCGTGAACGCAGGATCGCCGGCCATTTCGCCGCACACGCATACGCTCTTTCCCATCGCTCGCGACTGCACGATCGTCTGCGAAATCAGCTGCAGCACAGCGGGGTGCCAGGGGTTGTAGAGATGCGCGACCGACTCGTCTGCGCGGTCGATGGCCAGCGTGTACTGAATGAGATCGTTGGTGCCGATGGACACAAAGTCGAAGTGCCGTAGAAAGGTCGGCAGCATGAGCGCCGCAGCAGGTACTTCGACCATCGCGCCGACTTCGACGTTGCCGTAAGCCTTGCCGGCATCGTCGAGCTGCTGGCGGGCCCGTGCGAGCGCATCGAGCGTGTGTCGCACTTCGCTGAGGTGCGCGATCATGGGGATAAGGATGCGCACCGGTCCATGGGCTGCGGCGCGCAGGATGGCCCGCAGCTGCTGGCGAAACATCGTCGGCTCCGACAGGCTCCACCGGATGGCGCGCAGGCCGAGCGCCGGATTGAGCGCGTGCTCGTGACGCAGCTCGTTGGCAGACATGCGATCGAGCGCCTTGTCGGCGCCAATGTCGACGGTACGGATCGTGACGGGCCAGCCACGCATCGCCTCGACCGCGGTGCGATAGGCCTCGAACTGCTCGTCTTCGCCTGGCAGCTCGCCCTCGCGGTTCATGAACAGAAACTCACTGCGGAACAGGCCGATGCCGACGGCACCCGCGTCGAGCGCGCCGGCGGCGTCGCCGGGCTGCTCGATGTTCGCGAGCAGCTCGACGTATTCACCATCGAGCGTCGCAGCACGCAGGTGTCTCAGACGCGCCAGGCCGGCACGGCCGAGGTCGCGGTCGCGCTTGATCGAGCGGTACTCCGCGATCACCGCGGCCGGCGGATCGACGATGACGGTGCCGGTGTCGCCGTCGATCACAACCCAGTCGTCCTGGCGGATCAGTCGGCTCGCTTCTCGTGCCCCCACGACGGCAGGAATGTCCATGCTGCGGGCAACGATCGCAGTGTGCGAGGTCTTGCCGCCAACATCGGTGACGAAGCCGAGAAAAACGCCGCCCTTGAACTGCAGCATGTCGGCCGGCGAGATGTCGCCGGCGACGAGGACCAGTGGATCGCCGCTGCTGCCGCGGTTTCGCAGGTCGGCGGCGAGTGGCGAGGCGCCTTCGCCGCCGCGCGCAAGCACGCCAAGCAAGCGCTCGACGACCTGTTCCAGATCGGCCTTGCGCTCGCGCAGGTAAAGGTCTTCCATCTCGTCGAATTGGCGCGCCAGCACCTCGAGCTGCGCCGACAACGCCCACTCGGCGTTGTAGCGGCGCTCACGGATCCAGTGCTTCGTCGCCCCGGTCAGGGTGTCGTCGTGCAGGAGCATGAGATGGACGTCGAGCAGGGCCGACAACTCGGCCGGAGCTTCGGCCGGCAACTCACGCTGGAGGGTGCTGAACTCGGCGGCGACGAAGTCGCGGGCACGCCGCAGTCGCTCGATTTCGGCCTCGACGTCGGCCTCGGCCACGTAGTAGTGAGCAACGTCGATCCGGCTCGACGCGACCAGCACGGCCCGGCCGATCGCGATGCCTCGTGAAACCGGCAATCCGAACAGCTGGAAGCTCATGGAATCGATGCTAGCAGCGAGGATTCGCGTGACGCAGACACGCTCCCGCCATCGCTACGCGCCTTCGCCGAACTTGTCGACGATGAGCGCGATGAGCGCGTCCATGGCGGCCTGCTCGTCGTCGCCCGAGGTCTCGAGCTCGACGTCGGTGCCGATACCGGCGGCCAGCATCATCACGCCCATGATGCTCTTGGCATTGACGCGGCGGCCGTTTCTGCTCATGAAGACTTCGCTGCGAAAGCTGCCGGCGAGCTTGGTGAGCTTGGCTGATGCGCGTGCATGCAGACCGAGCTTGTTACTGATCCTGATCGTCGCCTTGACCACCGCTGCGCGCTTTCTGAAATTGCGGGCGTGAACTTGTCACCTGCATCACACCCTGGGTGGCACCGGCGACGGCACGCGCGACGACGGCGTCGAGCGACTCATGGCCGTAGCACAGCGTGCGCCACAGCATCGGAACGTTGACGCCGGCGACGACCTTGACCTGCACGCCGTCGGCCAGACGAAGAGCGACGTTGCAGGGCGTCGCGCCGAACACGTCGGTCAGGATCAGTGCCTCGGGCGTTCGGATGCGTTCAAGAATGAGCCTGGCTTCGGCTTCGACTGCTTCGACCGGCATGTCGGGCGGCACGTCGAACGCGGTGAGCTGAGCGGCGCAGTCGGGAAACGCATGTTCGGCGACTGCCCGCAGCGACGATGCGAGCGGTGCGTGGGCGATGATCAGAAGTCCCGGCATGGCGGGGGATTATGGAGTTGGCGCGGGCCAGCGTGTCTGCTCAGCGCACCCGCAATGCGTCGAAGAAGGTGTCGAGCGTCTGCGGATCGACGACCCGGTCGGTGCCGAGCACCGTCGCCTGGTAGGCCTGCGTCCCTGCGGCGAACCAAGCGACATGCTCGACAACCGCTCGCTGATCCGGCAGCCGGCCGTCAATGCGGGCACGACCGGCGAATGCGGCCGAGGAAGCGCCGGCAACGGCCGATGCGGGCACCGCCAGGACCATGCCGGCGACGTTCGCGACCGCCTGGCTGCGCAGCGCGGCGAGAAGTGGCCCGACGCGCTCGGGCGCGCCGGCATCCGCGACTACGAGCGAAAAGGTGGCCCCACCGGCGCTGCACGAATGCAGCTGCATCACGACCGAAGCGTCGGCGATGCGGACTGCACGCTCGACCTGGACTGGCCGGCACGGGAACAGCATCGTCACGGCGCTGCCTTCGAGGCGGGCCTCGCGCCAGTCGAAGGTTGGCGAGCAGGCAGCAGCGGCGAGCGTGAAGACCATCGCGACGGCCGCGAGGACAACGCAGCCAGTGCGACAACCGAAGGCATCATGCAGGCGGGTCATCGGCCGATTATGGGCAGCGACAATCGCGACATGA
>JAYVNL010000257.1:0-3606 GCA_043758495.1 Rhizobacter sp. | reverse complement strand
CCAGTAGCGCTTCAGTGTCGCCGCGTTCGACAGCAGGTTGCCGTGGCTCAGCATCGCGCCCTTGGCGCGGCCGGTCGTGCCGCTGGTGTAGAGGATGGCGGCGAGGTCGCTGGCCGCTCGCGGCACCGGCTCGTGCTCGCTGCCGAATTGCGCGGCACGCTCGAGCAGGCTGCCGCTGCGGTCGGCGCCGAGCGTGAACACGAAGGTGGTGCCGGCCGCGAACGCGAGCTTCGACGCCGCCGCGAAGTCGCGTGGTGGGCACACGAAGACGGCCGGCTCGGCGTCGGCCAGAAAGTAGGCGATCTCGTCGCTCTTGTAGGCGGTGTTGAGCGGCAGGTAGACGAAGCCGGCGCGCAGCGTCGCCAGGTAGAAGAGCAGCGACTCGACCGACTTCTCGGCCTGCACGGCGATGCGGCTGCCCGCCGGCAGGTCGAGCGACGCGAGCAGGTTGGCGAACATCGCGCTCGCCCGCTCGATATCGCGCCAGGTGTAGAAGAGGCCGCCTTCGTCGTCGTCGAGGGTCTCGATGGCGATGCTGTCGAGGTCGGCGGGAAAGCCCGCGCGCAGGGCGGTGTAAAGATTGGTCATCCGTCGAGTTTGGCACCCGACGTGCGCACCACTTCCGCCCAACGCTTGATCTCGCTCGCCACGAAGCGCCCGAAAGCGTCGCCGTAGAGGTTCGGCATCTCGGCGCCGAAGCTGGTCCAGATCGCGAGCAGGTCGGGCGCGGCGAAGGCCTTCTTCATCTCGGCCTGCATGTGCTCGACGATTTCCTTCGGCGTGCCCTTCGGCGCCCACAGGCCGTACCAGGTCGCGACCTGGTAGCCGGGCAGGCCCTGCTCGGCGGCGGTGGGCAGGTCGGCGAATCCCGGCGCGCGCTTGGTCGACGCCGTGGCCAGCGCCCGGATGCGGCCGCTGCGGATGTGCGTGGCCGAGGAGCCGAGGCCGTCGAACATCATGTCGACCTGGCCGCTGATGAGGTCCTGCAGCGCCGGGCCGGAGCCGCGGTACGGGATGTGGGTGATGAAGGTCTTGGTCTGCAGCTTGAAGAGCTCGCCGGCAAGGTGATGCGAGGTGCCGTTGCCGGCCGAGGCGTAGTTGAGCTTGCCCGGGTTCTTGCGAACGTAGGCGAGAAAACCCTGCAGGTCGGTGGCGGCGACGCGCTGCGGATTGACGACGATGACCTGCGGCACGCTCGAGATCAGGCCGACCGGAACGAAGTCGCCTTCGATCGAGTAGTCGAGCTTGGGGTACATCGACGGCGCGATCGTGTGATGCACCGCGCCCATGAGGAAGGTGGTGCCGTCGGGCGCGGCCTTCGCGGCGATGCCGGCACCGAGCGTGCCGCCGGCGCCGCCACGGTTGTCGATGATCACCTGCTTGCCGAGGCCGCGCGTCAGGAGTGCGGTGAGCGGGCGGGCGAATGCATCGGTGCCGCCGCCGGCCGGGAACGGCACGACGACGGTGACGGGCCGCGTCGGCCACGCGCCCTCGGCGCGGGCCAGGGGCCAGAGCGCGGGCAGCAGCGCCGCGCCGGCAGCGGCCTGGAGCGCGCGGCGCCGATGTCGAATCGGAGGTTCCGGTGGCGTGAAGAAAGAGGGCATGAAGGTGTCTCCAGTTTCTTTGTCGTGACGCTATTCTTGCGACCGTGGGGTGCTCGTCAATCGGGCCGAGCCTGAGTCCGCGCGCTGCCGTGGCGGGCTGCGAGAGAGTCCCCTGGCCGCGGCCGCGGCGCCGCCCCTAGACTGCCCGCATGGTTCGATCGATCGCACGCGCATGCCTCGGCGAGCGCGCACTGCCGGTGCGTGCCGCAGTGACAGCGCTGGCATTGATTTCAGCGATCTCGGCGGCCCGGGCGCAGAACGGCAACAACGGTGACGCCACGCCGGCGCTGCCGGCGTCCGAAGCAACGCCGAAAGCACCGACCGCGGCCGACGCCAAGGCGCAGCAACTCGCGCCGGTGCAGATCACCGGCAGCCGCCCCGACGACGTGCAGGAGCGCCACAACTCCACCGCTGCCAAGATCGTGATCGGCCGCGACGAGATCGACCGCTTTGGCGACGCCACGCTCGGCGACGTGCTCAAGCGCCTGCCCGGCGTGACGCTGCAGGGCCGGCCCGGCCGCGGCGGCGCCATCGCGATGCGCGGGCTCGGCAACGGCTACACCCAGATCCTGCTCGACGGCGAGCGCGTGCCGCCCGGCTTCTCGCTCGACTCGCTCACGCCCGACCAGATCGAGCGCATCGAGATCCTGCGCGCGCCCACCGCCGAGACCGGCGCGCGCGCCATCGCGGGCACGATCAACATCGTCACGCGGGGCGGCTATTCGAAGCGCGTCAACGACGTCAAGCTGACCACGGGCTACGAGAACGGCAGCCTCCAACCCTCGGCCTCGTGGACGCGCAACTTCGCGGCGGGCCAGTTCATCGTCAACTACTCGATCAGCGCCTTCCGGTATAGCCGCGACAACAGCAGCACGACGATGACCGTCGATCGCCGGCTCGACGACGGCACCGTCACGCTGGCCCAGAAAGACGAAGGCAGCGTGCGCGTGCGCGGCGGCGGCCTGCATGCCACCAGCCGGATCCAGTGGCGGCCGGGAGGCGGCGCCGACTCGGTGACGCTGACGCCGATCCTCGTCACCAACCGCTTCAGCTCCTATCGCGCGGGCCGCCTCGGGCAAAGGGTGGGCGAGATCCCGGCGCCGTACGACGAGGCCGTGACCGAGGGTCGCAGCCGCACCTCGCTGGCGCGGCTCAATGGCGAGTGGACGCATGGCTTCGGCGCCGGCAGCCGCATGGAGTGGCGCGGCGGCATCGGCCAGTCGCGCTCGCCGTCGCAGAGCTTTCGCAGCGAGACCACCGATGGCGCGCTGACGCGAACGCTCGACGACCGCAGCGACTCGCGCGACACCAGCTTCACCGCCAGCGGCAAGTGGATCGCGACCGTGTTCGAGAAGCACAGCCTCGTCACCGGCATCGAGACCGAATCGAACCGCCGCGCCGACATGCGAACCACGGTGCAGCAGCCCGACCCGATCGTGTCCGGGTTCGGCGACAACCTCAGCGCTTCGGCGCTGCGCTTCGCGGCCTACGCCCAAGACGAATGGACGGTGACGCCGAAGTGGTCGGCGCACGCCGGCCTGCGCTGGGAAGATATCCGCACGCGCGGCAGCGTCGGCGAGGGCGAGCCCGACGCGAGCAACCGCAGCAGCGTCTGGTCGCCGTTGCTGCATGCCGTCTGGAAGCCCGATCCGAAGAGCCGCGACCAGGTCCGCATCAGCCTGACGCGAAGCTACCGCTCGCCGACGCTGACCAACCTGATCGCGCGGCCGAGCTTCAACACGCGTTACCCGATCGACGGCCCGAACACGCCGACGCAGGCCGATCGCGCCGGCAACCCGAACCTCAAGCCCGAGCTCGCGACCGGCATCGACATTGCCGTCGAGCGCTACCTGGCCGGCAGCGGCATCCTCAGCGCCAACGTGTTCCGCCGCGATATCGGCAACTACATGCGCAGCGTCACGCGCCTGGAGGCGGTGTCCTACTCGAGCGTGCCGCGCTATGTGCTGCGCGTGCAGAACGTGGGCGACGCGGTCACGCAGGG
>JAYVNL010000256.1:0-3608 GCA_043758495.1 Rhizobacter sp. | reverse complement strand
CGAATTCGAAGAGCGGCTCAAGAACGTGCTCAACGAACTGTCCAAGGACCAGGGCCAGACCATCCTGTTCATCGACGAATTGCACACCATGGTCGGCGCCGGCAAGGCCGAGGGCGCGATGGACGCGGGCAATATGTTGAAGCCCGCGCTGGCGCGCGGCGAACTGCACTGCGTGGGCGCCACCACGCTCGACGAGTACCGCAAGTACATCGAGAAGGACGCCGCGCTGGAGCGGCGCTTCCAGAAAATCCTGGTAGGCGAGCCGACGGTCGAGGCGACGATCGCCATCCTGCGCGGCCTGCAGGAAAAGTACGAGGTCCACCACGGCGTCGAGATCACCGACCCGGCGATCGTCGCCGCGGCCGAGCTCAGCCACCGCTACATCACCGACCGCTTCCTGCCCGACAAGGCGATCGACCTCATCGACGAGGCGGCCGCCAAGGTCCGCATCGAGATCGACTCCAAGCCCGAGGTGATGGACAAGCTCGACCGCCGCCTCATCCAGCTGCAGATCGAGCTTGCGGCCGTGACGCGCGAGAAGGACGAAGCGTCGCAGCGGCGTCGTGATCTCATCGAAGAGGAGATCACGCGCCTGCGCCGCGAGGCCGCCGACCTCGACGAGTTGTGGAAGGCCGAGAAGGCCGCTGCTCAGGGTTCGGGCGATCTGCTGAAAGACATCGACGCGATGCGCTTCCAGATCGAGGACCTGAAGCGCAAGGGCCAGTACGACAAGGTCGCCGAGCTTCAGTACGGCAAGTTGCCGGAGCTGGAGAAGCGCCTCAAGGACGCGCAGGCGGCCGAGGAAGCGCGCAGCAACGACGGCGGTCGTGCTCGCCTGGTGCGCACCACCGTCGGCGCCGAAGAGATCGCCGAGGTCGTTGCCCGCGCGACCGGCATTCCGGTCAGCAAGCTGATGCAGGGCGACCGCGACAAGCTGCTGCAGATGGAAGCGAAACTGCACGAGCGCGTCGTCGGCCAGGACGAGGCGATCACCGCCGTGGCCAACGCCATCCGGCGCTCACGCTCGGGCCTCTCGGACCCGAACCGGCCGACCGGCTCGTTTCTTTTCCTCGGTCCCACCGGCGTCGGCAAGACCGAGCTGTGCAAGGCGCTCGCCGACTTCCTGTTCGACGACGTTGACCACCTGATCCGGCTCGACATGAGCGAGTTCATGGAGAAGCACTCGGTGGCGCGCATGATCGGCGCGCCGCCCGGCTACGTGGGCTACGACGAGGGCGGCTACCTGACCGAGGCGATCCGCCGGAAACCGTACAGCGTGCTGCTGCTCGACGAGGTCGAGAAGGCGCACCCCGATGTCTTCAACGTGCTGCTGCAGGTGCTAGACGATGGTCGCCTCACCGATGGCCAGGGTCGCACCGTCGACTTCAAGAACACGGTCATCGTCATGACCTCGAACCTGGGCTCGCAGCAGATCATGCAGATGGCCGGGCAGAAGTCGGAGGCGATCGACGCTGCTGTCTGGGTCGAGGTCAAGAAGCATTTCCGGCCGGAGTTCCTGAACCGGATCGACGAGGCGGTCGTGTTCCACGCGCTCGATCAGAAGAACATCCAGCAGATCGCGAAAATCCAGCTGAAAGTGCTGGCGTCGCGGCTCGAGAAGATGGACATGAAGCTCGACGTGTCGGCGGCAGCGCTGACCGAGCTGGCCAAGGCCGGCTTCGATCCGGTGTTCGGGGCGCGGCCCTTGAAGCGGGCGATTCAGCGCCAGATCGAGAATCCGGTGTCGAAGCTGATCCTCGAGGGCCGCTTCGGCCCGAAGGACGTGATCCCCGTCGGCTTCGAGGATGGTCGGTTCGTGTTCGAACGGACCGTCCATTGAGCGCTTCTCAGCCTGCGGGAGCCTCGTCGAAGAGAGCGTCCATGCGCAGCATCTGAAGGCGGGCCAGCGTCAGGTTGGCGCTGGTCTTGTCGAGCACGGCATGTACACCGAGGCCAGGGTTCTTCGGCACGCCGCGCAGCAGCAGGTGGTGCGAGCCGAGCGTGATGGAAGCTTCCGGCGCGGCATGGCCGAAGCCCAGGTTGCGGCTCGCCGTCATCATCGAGGCGATGAGGGCGCTGCCATGTGCTGCGAGTTCCACCGAACTGGGGTTCGCGCCAGCATGTGCGATTGCGTTTCCGGTCTGGATTTCGAACACGCAACAGCTGATGACGCCGTTGAGCTCGCTCAACTGCTTGACGTAGCGCTCGAGCAACGTGGAGGGCGCCGGCTGCAGATAGGAAGCGCTCGAGATCGCCGGCATCGGCCGCATCGACAGCACGATCGGCGTCGCCGGATCTTCCATCGGCATCGTGTCGCCGGACGGGATGCCGCTTTCCTGCGTCGGCCGCTTCGCCTGGTAGGCGCTGGGGCGGAATGCGCCCAGCTCCGGTACGGCGCGGCCGTTGGTCGGTGCCTGCTCGCGCAAACGACCCCAGGTGCCGGTGATGAAGGCCCAGGCATCGGCCGGGCGAGCGACCTGCGGAGTCGTCCGCACGGCGACACCGGTGCCCCGGCCGAGGTCGAGGCCGTGGGTGACAAGCGTGCTCGCCGAGGCCAGCGGCAGCAGCAGGAGGTTGCGGTTCAGCCAGGGCCCGGCAAGGATGTCGTCGTGCAGGGGCTTCAGGGCTGCAGCGATCGCGTGTCCGGGCAACTCGCCGACCATGACGACGCCGAGCCGGCTGTAGGCCAGCAGCATCTTGGCAATGGCATGGCGTTGCGTGGTGTCGGCGTCGGCCTCGGTCGTGTAAAGGCGCAGGCCCTGGTGGTCGGCCGTGGGCAGCTCGACGAATTCGAGCGTGGCCAGTGCCGTGCCGTAGCCCTGTCGGCGGATGACGAGCTTTTGCACCTGTTGGCCGCTGGCCGCGGCGATGCCGGCGAGAAGCTTTCTCGACGATGCCGTGGCGATGTCATGGACAGCGATGAACTCAGGCTGGAGATGCTCGAACTGCTGTTGCAGTGCTTCCGCCGGGGCGCAAGACACGAACAACTCGCGCTCGTTGCCGCCAATCTGCCGGCCGATCTCGTCCTTGGTGCCGGCAAGGTAGTCGTTCTCGTCGCCGAGAAACTGGGTGGCGAGCGCCGTCTGCGCGCGGGTCGCCGCCCAGGCATCGGGTGACTCGGCGCCGCTGCGCGGGCGAACTGGGTCACGCTCCGCTGGCGGTGGAGGCGCGCCATTGGCCCGCCGCAGCGCATCGTCGCTGCGCTGCTGGATGCGCGTTGCCTGCCACTCGTCGAGTTCTTCCGGCGTGGCCGAGTGGGCTCGCGTGGCTGGCCATTCGTCCTGCGCAGGCGCGCCGGCAGGGGCGGTTGCTTTCGGCGACTCCCAGGCAAACTTGCCGCCGCTGCTCGAATTGCTCATCGACAGATTCCCGTCAGAAGCGTCAGGCGAGCGACTCGCATCGGACGCTGCGATTCACCGCGCTGGCGACGCCGGCGGCGCTCGGTCGGAGTTTAAACCGCACGTGGCGGCAAATGTCTGCTCCGAATGGAGGAGGACCGCGCGTGCGGCGAGGAATTCCGCTCACTTTGGCCGGGCCGTCCAGCGCCGTTGTGGCCCGGGGCAAGCCGGCGCCGGAGGGCCGCGGTCAAGCGGCGGGCTATACTCGGA
>JAYVNL010000255.1:0-3612 GCA_043758495.1 Rhizobacter sp. | reverse complement strand
TGCCGGGGTTCATCGACGGCACGTCTTCGGGAAGGAACAGGCCGCAGCCGCCGATGCTGATGTCGATGATGCGCAGCGCGAACTCCATCTCCGGCATGTCGGGATGGCGGATGCGCGCGACCGGCGCGCTGCGCATCAGCGGCCGCACGCGAAAGGCATTGCGGCGCTGGAAGCGGAACATCTCGCGCGGGAACGGGCAGCTCAGGACGCTGGCCTTGTTGCCGCGCACGAGCACGAGGTCGCGGACGTCGAACTGCAGCTTGACGCTGTCGAGGAAGCCGACGACGACGACCTCCTCGCATTCGAGCAGCGCCGGCAGGGCCGGGTCCTTCGGGTCGGCGTTGAAGCCGATGGTGCCGCGGGCGCTGTCCATGGTCCAGATCGCGCTGGTGACGACGCTGCCGTCGCCGGCCCTGAGGTTGAGCAGGACCGAGCCGTCGAGCAGCTGCTTGAGCAGGATGCCGATGTCGCGCGGCGTCGAAACGCGAAACTCCTCGAGGCCGTTCTGGCTCGTCATGGCGTCGGGTGATGCCGGTCTGATTTGCATGCGCGCTACCCTGCTTTCAATGCAGCGTCTTCGGCCGGCCGGCGAGGATGTCGTCGAGGTCGTCGAGCCAGGGCTCGGCGAGCTGACGGATCTCGGCGTCGTTGACGAGGATGCGCTGCATGATGCGCGACTTCAGTTGCGCCTCGTCGGCCGGCAGCGGCTGCTCGGCGGCGGTGTTCTTGAGCTGTGCGATCAACACCGCGCAGGCGCCCTCGAGCTTGACGACGTGGTCCCAGTTGCCGACACGGGCGGCTTCCAGCATGTCCTGGCTGGCCTTCTCGATGGCTTCGTAGTAGTTCATGAGGACGGAGTTCATGGTCTGCGGTTTCCGTAGGTCGCTCGTCAGCCCGCTCATGCCGCCGCCCGCGCGCGGGCATCGTCGTGAACGCGGACCTGGCCGGCGATGGCCTCCCAGCCCTCGCTCATCGAGCGGGCCAGGGTGGCGCACTCGGCCAGCGCCGCGTCGTCGGACTTCAGGTTGCCGATCGTCAGCCGGTAGACCATGTACTGGTAGAGGTCGCGCAGGTTCTGCGCCAGCGGACCGCCGGCCGCCATGTCGAGCGGCGCGATCAGACCCTCTTCGACGATGCGCACGGCGTGGCCGATGGCGCGGCCTTTCTCGACCACGTCGCGCCGCGCCAGGGCGCCGCGCGCCGCCGCGATCTCCGAGGACACCGCCTGGTAAAGCATGCTGACGAGCTTGTGCGGGCTGGCGCCCTCGACGGCGGTGCTGGCGTCGACGCTGCGATACATCGAGGCCGCGGGGGTGCGAATGCCGGGCGAGTGGGAGGAAGTGAACATCGGGTGGCTCCTCGATCTGAGCCTTGTTTATCGACGCCGGGCCCTGAATCTTTACCGCCTCGATCGAGCGGTTTGGGGGTCGATGGCGCTAGCCGTTCGAGTTGTCCGTGTTCGATCTCGTATAGAACTGCTGCGTGATGTACTTGGCCAGGGCGTTTGCCTTCGACATCGTCGTGTCGAGGGTCGTGTACTGGGCGCGCAGACGCTTTTCGACGTCGACCAGCCGGTCGCTCATCTTGTCCTGGTCTTTCTGGTTCGAGGTGAGCTGGCTCTGCAGCGCCGTTGTCTTGCCGGGCAACGAGCCGTTGCTCGTGAGCAGCTTGTCGGTCCAGGCCGCGAAACGTTTGCCGATGCCGTTGTTGGCGGCGCTGGTCGTGTCGACGTTCGAAAGCGCCTTGATCAGCTCGGGCAGCTTGGCGACGGCGGCGCTGAAGGCGGTGTCGTCGAGCTTGAGCGAGCCGTCTTTTTGCACCTGGATGCCGATCGTGCTCAGCGTCTTGAACGCCGCCGATGCCGGGCTGCCCTGCGAGACCAGCGCGTGCAGCTGGTTCTGAATGCCGGTGGTCGTGCCGTCGCCCTGCAGCAGCGCCCCCTGCTTGCTGGTGGCGTCGTAGTGGGTGGCGCTGGAGAGAAAGCCGTTGAGCGTGTTGTAGGCGGCCACGAAAGCCGCGACCTTGGCCTTGATGGCGTCGGTGTCGCGCGTTATGTTGACGGTGACCGGTTGTGTCGTCACCTTGCCGAGATTGAAAGTGATGCCGTCGATGACGTTGTCGAGCGTGTTGCTCGACGAGCTCACTGCGATGCCGTTGATGGTGGCCTGCGTATTGGCCGCCGACTGCGCGAGCGTGAGCTGGGCGCCGGCGCCGGCTGGGTCATAGGCCAGGCGCGACAGGCCGATCGCGTCGCTGTTGCCGGCGTCGCTGTCGGCGACGACGACGCGAAAGCCGTTGGCCGCCCCCGTTGCCGTCGACTGCAACGACAGTCGTGAGCCGCTGGCGTCGGTGACGATGGCGGCGCTGACGCCAGCGGCGGCGGCATTGATCTTGTCGCGGATGCCGGCCAGCGTGCTCTCGGTGGCGCCGATCGGAATCGTGATGTCGACCGAGCCGGTCTTCGCCGTGAACGCGGTCTGGCCGGCATTCCAGGTACCGAGCCGGATCGTCAGGCTGCCGGTGCCGACGACCGCCGCGCTGTCGGCGAACTGGCCGGCCGTGCTCACCACCGACTGCGATGCCGACAGCGAGGCGACCGACACTGAATAGATGCCGGGAACGGCGTTCGGGCTCGTGCCGCCCGACACGCTCGATGGGTCGCTCGAGCCGGCGTTGGTGAGCGAGAACGAGTCGGGATTGAAGAGCGGCTTGGCGGCATCCTGCAATGCCGAGACGACCGACTTCAGCTGCCCGAAGGCGGAGAGCTTGGTCTGCAGCGTCGTCGCCGCCGCCTGCAAGCGGAGCAGTGGCTGCCGTTCGACGCTCATGAGCGACGTGACGATGTTGTTGACATCGAGGCCGCTGCCGATGCCGGCCGAGGAGATCGTGCCGGTCGCTGAAGTCAGATTCGTCATGCGGCCGCTCCCTGTGTAGGGTTATCGGACTGTCCGAGCGCGACTTGAGAGACTTCAGCCCTTCAGCAACTGCAGCACCTGGTTCGGCAGCTGGTTGGCCTGCGCCACCATCGCCGTGCCCGCCTGTTGCAGCACCTGGGCCCGCGACAGCGCCGCGGTTTCCATCGCGAAGTCGGCGTCCTGGATGCGGCTGCGCGACGCCGACAGGTTCTCGCTCGTGGACTGCAGGTTCTCGATCGTCGACGAGAAGCGGTTCTGCACGGCGCCGAGCGCCGCGCGGCTGCCGTTGATCGTCTGCAGTGCCGCGTCGATCGCGGTCAGGGCCGCGTTGGCGCCGCTCGCCGAAGTGATGTCGATGGCGGCGACGGCAGTGCCGGTGGCAGCGATCGCGGTCGAGCCGGCGAGGCCGCCTGTCTGCGCGAAGACGACGCTGCCGCTGATGCCGCTCGGCGCCGCATAGCTGATGTTGAGCGTGCCGCCGGTGATCGCGGTGGCTGGCAGGCCGAAGTCGGCGGCGGCCGAGCCGGCGAAGCTGCCGGCGGCGTAGCCGAGCGCGATGTTGCGACCGTCGGCGGCACTGAGGCTGACGCCGGCGCCGGTATCGGTGGCGACGACGCCGGTCGCGGCCGACTGGGCATTGATCGCGGCGACGGCGTTGGCCCGATTGCTCGACAACGCCGCAGCGCCATTGACGCCG
>JAYVNL010000254.1:0-11158 GCA_043758495.1 Rhizobacter sp. | reverse complement strand
TGGAAGACAGGATCGGAGGGCGGAAAGACGTGGGGTCGCAGCGCCGAATGGATGCCATCGGCGGCGATCACCACATCGGCCTCGACCGTAATGCCGTTGGCAAACTCGACGCGCGCGCGGTCGTCGTCCTGCTCGAAGCCTATTGCACGGTGATCGGTGTGGACGATCCCTGCCGGCAGCTTGGCGGCTAGGAACGCGACGAAATCAGCGCGATGCATCCCGAATGTCGCGTTCCAGCCCGTCGCATCCGTCACCTGCACCGGGGCGATAGGCATTCCGTCGTGACGAAAGTACTGCGAGCCGGTGCCGACCCGTGCGCCCCATTTCTCGACGGCGGGCCCGAGACCGACTCGCTCGAGATGGCGCACCGCATTCGGGGTCAAGAAAACGCCAGCGCCGATTTCGCCCAGTGCAGGCGCCTGTTCATAGACCGCCACACGCAGCCCCTGCGCGATCAGCGCATTGGCGGCGAACAAGCCACCGATGCCGCCTCCGACGATCACAACGCTCGGTCGCAATACCACACGAACCGCCTCGAAAAGTGCTCAACGCCGTATCTTACGAGGCAATGGAGTGAACCAGATGGGGCGCGTCGCCTCGGGTCGGTGGAAACCGCCAACGACCGGCCAATGACCGCTCTCCGCGACCTTGCTGTACAGCCGCTCTTGGCCGGGAGTTGACGCCGATGGAGCGTCGACGGCGTTTGGTGCTGTCGCACCAACAGACCTTGCCGACCCCTGCTCGAAAGATCATTTTTGGCTGCGGCTGCAATAGTTTCGGCATGCTCAGCCATCGCGAGACGCTGCCTTCTCCATGTCTTTCAGCATCCGGTCGAGCCGGTCCTTCAGCTTCTCGGTGCTGAGCTTCTCGCGGAAGCGCTCGACCATGAGCGGCAGCGCGAACGGGCTCGGCACCTCGAGGTCGACGTAGGCGACCTTCTGCCTGCGCATGCGCGCCAGCACCTCGGCTAGTCGCTTGATGTCGAGCTCCTGGCTCAGCACCTCGCTCTGCGCCTGGCCGAGAAGCCTGTTGTCGGCGTCGTACTTCCGGAACACTTCGTAGAACAGCGTGCTCGACGCCTGCAGCTGGCGGTTGCTCTTCGGCTGTCCGGGGTAGCCGGTCGAGACCAGCCCCGAGACCCGCGCGATCTCGCGAAAGCGGCGCCGCGCCAGCTCGCTCGAGTTGAGGCTGGCGAACACGTCGTGCAGCAGCTCGCCCTCATCGAACAGGCTCTGGTCGCGCAGCGGCGCCGGGTCGACCGGCAGCGCGCTCAGCAGCTCCAGGCCGTAGTCGTTGATCGAGATGCTGAAAGTGTTGGGCGCGTCCTTCGCGAGCCGCCACGCGAGCAGGCTGCCGAGGCCGATGTGGGCATTGCGGCCAGCGAACGGATAGATGAAGAGGTGCTGGCCTTCGCGCGACTGCAATCGCTCGATGAGGAGCGTGCTCGGCGTCGGCAGGCGCGACAGCTGGGCCTGGGTCTCGAGCATGGGCCGCGCCGCTGCCATCTCCGGCTCGAAGAAGTCGCCTTGCGCGGCACCAGCGAGCACGTCGAGCACGGCGTCGGCAAGCTCACTCGACAGGGGCATCTTGGCGCCGGCCCAGCTGATCATCGCTGCCTTCTTGCTCTCGTTCCTCTTCACGTAGGCCGTCATCTCCTCGGCGCGGATGAACTCGAGGTTGCGACCGGCGAAGATGAAGCAGTCGCCCTTTCGCAGGCGCGCCACGAAGCCTTCCTCGACGGTGCCGATGCGGCCGCCGGTGAGGTACTTCACCTGCATCGACGAGTCGCTCACGATCGTGCCGATGCCCAGCTTGTGGCGGCGGGCGATGCCGCGATCGGGCACGCGGTAGAGGCCGTCGACCAGCTGCACGCGGTGGTACTCGGGGTAGGCCGTGAGACTCGAGCCGCCCTGCACGACGAAGTCGAGCGACCACTGGAATTCGGCGCGCGTGAGCTTGCGGTAGGCCCAGGCCTGCCGCACCTCCTCGAACATTGCGTCGGCCGTGAAGCCGCCACCGAGGGCGACGGTGACGAAGTGCTGCACCAGCACGTCGAACGGCTTTTCGGGCGTGGCGCGCTTCTCGATGTTGCCGGCCTGCACTGCCCGCCGCGCCGCCGCCGCCTCGACGAGCTCGAGCGTGTTCGTCGGCACCAGCGTGATGCGACTGGCGCGCCCCGGCGCGTGGCCGCTGCGGCCGGCGCGCTGCAGCAGCCGCGCCACGCCTTTCGCCGAGCCGATCTGCAGCACCCGCTCGACCGGCAGGAAGTCGACGCCGAGGTCGAGCGACGAGGTCGCCACCACTGCCTTCAGTCGGCCTTCCTTCAGCCCGAGCTCGACCCACTCGCGCACTTCCTTGTCGAGCGAGCCATGGTGCAGGGCGACGACGCCGGCCCACTCCGGCCGCTGCTCGAGGATGAGCTGGTACCAAGCCTCGGCCTGCGAGCGCATGTTCACGAAGACGAGCGTCGTCGTCGAGCGCTCGATCTCCTCGACGACCGGCGTCTGCATCTGCTTGCCGAGGTGACCGCCCCACGAGAACCGGCCCGGGTTGACGGGCAACAGCGTGTCGATGATCAGCTGCTTGTCGACGCGGCCCCGGACCAGGTTGCCGTGCTCGTTGCCGAGCAGCACGGCCATCGCTTCCTGCGAGTTACCGAGCGTCGCGCTCAGTCCCCAGACGACGAGCGCCGGATTCCAGCGCTTCAGCCGCGCCAGCGCGAGCTGGACCTGGACGCCGCGCTTGCTGCCCATCAGCTCGTGCCACTCGTCGACGATCACGGTGTGGATGCCGGCGAGCTCGTCGTGCGCATGCTCGCGGGTCAGCATGAGGCTCAGCGACTCCGGCGTCGTGACCAGCGTGGTCGGGAAGCGCCGGTCCTGCCTGGTGCGCTCCGACGACGGCGTGTCGCCGGTGCGGATGCCGACCGTCCAGCCGATGGCGAGCTCTTCGAGCGGCGCTTTCATGGCCCGTGCCGAATCGGCAGCGAGCGCGCGCATCGGCGTCAGCCAGAGCACGCCCAGCGGCGGCGATTCTGCCGCCACCGCGACGCCGAGCACTTCCGCGCGCGCCAGGGCGCCGAACCAGACGGCGTAGGTCTTGCCCGAGCCGGTGGTCGCATGCAGCAGGCCGCTCTCTCCGGCCGCCATGGCCGCCCAGACCTCGCGCTGGAACGGGAACGCTTGCCAGTCGCGCGCCGCGAACCATCTCTCGGCGAGATGGGCCGCAGCCGCTGCCGGCCGTGTTGTCGAGGCCCGCGACTTCGCCTTCACGCCGCCACGTTAGCAGGCGCCGCGCCGAGCAGCGACCGCGCCTGCGGTCGACGCCGCCCGCTCAGTCGGTGGCCACGCAGGCGCCCTTGCTGAGGTCGAACCCGCTCGGGCAGCTCGTCGTGGAGGTTTCCTCGTGCGCCTTGACGCGCTTGAGGGTGTCGACGCCGACGTAGGGCTGCCAGCCCTTGCCGAAGAGATAGTCGGTGCCGACGTAGGCGTACGGCACGCGCACGCCGCCATTGACGCCGACGAAGATTTTGTTGTCTTTGCGGCTCTGCTTGGTAATCGTCGTCACCGGTGCCGGGCCGGTCGCGCCCGCCTGGGCCGGGCAGGCAATGGCGAGAGCGAGGGCGGCCAGGGGCGGCGACAGCAGCAATGTGTTCTTCATCTTGGAACCGCTGGATTGAATTGGCGCGGCATTTCGTGGCCGCGGCAGGCATCGGTCCAATCCCAATTTGAGGGATGAACCGCTCAACCGGGCATACGATCGACAGCGCGCAGGGCCAGTGCCTGGATCGTCAGCACCGGCGCCTCGCCGCCGCTGCCCGAACTCGGGAAAACACTGGCGTCGCAGACGTGCAGGTCGAGCGCGCCGTGGATGCGGCCGGCGGCATCGACGACCGAGCTGCGCGGGTCGGCGCCCATCCGGCAGCCACCGAAGACGTGGGTGGACGAGAAGTGGTCGAAGGTGCCGAACTCCTCGACCCGCCGCACCGCGCCGCTCGCTGCCAGCAACGCACGGGCTGCGCCTGCCATGGCTTGCAGGCGCCGGATCGTCATGGCGTCGACGTGCGAGTGGATGCGCGCCAGCGGCCGGCCGAAAACGTCGCGCTGCTTCGGGTCGAGGTCTGTTTAGCAGCGCTCGTCCGGCAGGCTTTCGCCGACCGCGCCGACCGCGCCGACCGCGCCGATGGCGCCGATGGCGACGAGGCTGCCGACGCTGCGCCGCATCGCGGCCTTGTGAGCCAGGCCGAAGCCGGCCACGGCGCGCTGCGCGTGCGCGACCGCACCGATCATCCCGGCTTCGTGGATGGCCGCGCTCAGCCGGTAGCCGCCGACGACGCCGGCGATCGCATCGGGCGCATTGCGGTCCCCGCTGATCGCATAGGCGGGCAGGCCGCCGAAGGCAGGAGCTGCCTGGCCGCTCGTCGCCGCGCCGGCGAGGCCGGCCCGCGCACGATCGCGGCGGCCGGCTCTGGCTCATCGCTCGGTTGCATCAGCGGCCTTTGCCAAGCGATGACGCGCCTCAGGCGCGCCGCCGCACGCGCGGCTTGGCCCTCTCGTAGAGCACCATCAGCGGCGTCACCGAGATGCCGTGAACGACGATCGAGACGACGACGACCGAGAGCGTCAGCGCTGTCAGCTGCGATGCCAGCGCCGACTCGACGCCGTGGTTGGCGGCGTACATCAGGTAGTAGAGCGAGCCGATGCCGCGGATGCCGAACCAGCCGATCAGTGCGCGCTGCGACAGCGAGGTCTTCGAGCGGACGAGGCCGAGCGCGACCGACACCGGCCGCACCAGCACCAGCATGGCGGCGACGAACAGCCACGACGCGAGATGCCACTGCACGGCCCAGAGCAGCATGCCGATGGCGACCACCGCCGTGACCTCGCCGATGCGCTCGAGCTGCTCGTTGAAGCTGAGGACGGCGTGGGCCATGAAGGCCGGCGCGTGCTGGGGATGGGTAGCGACCCGTACGGCATGCGAGAGGTCGGGGTCGGCGTGCGCTTGTTCGGCCACCTTCGCGGGAGTGGCCGAGGCGCCTTCGGCCGTCGCCCGCTGCTCGAGCCGGCGCAGGGCAACCCCGGCCGCAAACACCGCGAGGAAGCCGTAGCCGTGGAGCAGGATGGCGCCGCCGTAGGCGACACCGACGAGGCCGAGGGCGAGGAAGTTGTCGCTGCCGACGGCTTCCTTGTGGATGCGGCGCAGGTAGAGCACGAGCCGGCCGAGCAAGGTGCCGAGCGCGGCGCCGACGACGAGTCCGACGGCGACGCCCCAGAGCACGTCGACTGCGAGCCAGCGCCAGCCCCAGGCGCCGATCGCGTGGTGGCCGAGCAGGCCGAGGCCGAGCAGCACGAAGGGATAGGCGGTGCCGTCGTTGAGGCCGGCCTCGCCGGTGAGGGCGAAGCGCAGGCGGTCGCGATCGCCCGCGTCGGCGACCTGCACGTCGGAGGCGAGCACCGGGTCGGTCGGCGCCAGGATGCCGCCGAGCAGGATCGCGGCACCGACCGACAGGCCGAGCCAGACGACGCCGATGGCGGCGATCATCGCCACGGTGACCAGCATCGACAGCAGCGCCAGGCGCAGCGGCAGCAGCCAGCGACCGTCGCCGAGGCCGACGCTCATCTTCAGGCCCGAAGTGAAGAGCGACAGCAGCACCACGACCTCGGCAACGCGCTCGAGCACCTGCGTGTGCGTGGCCGGCCTGAGGTGCGACCAGCCGAGCCAGAGCGGGCTGGCGGCCACGCCGGCGAGCAGGTAGAGCATCGAGGTGCTGAGCGGTAGCCGCGACAGCACGGTGGCGCTCAGCGCCATGACGATCAGGAGCAGGCCGATGACGGCCGACCAGGTGGCGAAATCCATGCGGGAGAGGGTCGTACCGAAAGGGGGCCGTCCACCATAGCAGACGGGTCGCCCGCCTTACAGTGCGGGTTCGAAACAGGAGGAGACATGAACCCCAACCACTGGCTGGCGCTCGCCGTTGCCATCGCTGCCGGCGCCGCGGCGATGCCGGCCACGGCCCAGGTCGACAAGCCCGTGAAGCTGCTCGTCGGCTTTGCGCCCGGCGGGTCGGCAGACATCGCTGCGCGGCTCATCGCCGACAAGATGAAAGACGAGTTGAAGCAGCCGGTGCTGGTGGAGAACCGGCCCGGCGCCGGCGGCCGCATCGCCGCCGAGGCGGTGAAAAACGCCCCGGCCGACGGCAGCACGCTGATGCTCGCGCCGATCGTCGTGACGGTGCTGGCGCCGATGGTGCTGGCGAAGCTGCCCTACGACCCGGTCGCCGACTTCGCGCCGGTGGCGCAGGTCGCCAACTTCCAGTTCGCGCTTTCGGTCAACGCCACCCATCCGGCCAAGTCGATGCCGGAACTCGTCGCCTGGTACAAGGCCAACCCGGCCAAGGCGAACTTCGGCAGCCCGGCGCCGGGCAGCCTGCCGCACTTCTTCGGCGTGATGATCGCGCGCGGTGCCGGCATCGACCTCGTGCATGTGCCGTACAGCGGCGGCTCGGCGCTGATGAACGGCGTCATGGGCGACCAGGTCACGGCCGGCATCGACACCACGGCCGAGCAGATCGAGTTGCACCGCAGCGGCAGGATCCGCATCCTCGGCACCTCGGGCACGAGCCGCAGCCCGCTGTTGCCGGAGGTGCCGACCTTCGTCGAGTCGGGGATGGCGAGCGCCCAGGGCACGGCCTGGTTCGCGGTCTATGCGCCGGTGAAGACGCCCGAAGCCACGATCCGCCAGCTCAACGCCGCCATCAACAAGGCTCTCGCCGCACCCGAGGTGCGTGAGCGGCTCGGCAAGCTCGGCCTCGAGCCGACCGGTGGCAGCCCCGGCGAGCTGGCGGCGCGCATGGTGCAGGACACGGCACGCTGGGCGCCGGTGGTGAAGGCGTCGGGCTTTCGCGCCGACTGATGCCAAAACGAGAGACATCCATGCCCGGTCGTCGGCCCCGTCCCTCTTCGCGATCGCTCGCCATCCAGGCCGCCGAGCTCGCGGTCGCGGTGCCGCAGGTGGTCGCCCATCGGCTGACGCGGATGGCGCTGTCGGGGCCGACGCTGTCACCGCGCGATCGCAAGGAGTTCGAGCGCATGGTCGCCGAGAAGCACTCCGCTTTCAGCGAGGCCTGGCTGGCGATGTCGGCGCAGGCGGCTGTCGCCAACCAGCAGCTCGCGATGTCGTTCGTGCGCTCGCTCGTCTCGATCGCGCAGGGCAAGAAGCCGTCGCCGGCAAGCTCGGCGGCGGCGATTCATCGGGCGGCGCTCGGGGTGCTCGACAAGGGTCTCGCGCCGGTCCATCGCAAGGCCGTGGCCAACGCGAAGCGCCTGGGCCGCACCAAGCTTCGCTGATGGCGAGGTCATGCGCAGCGGTCTTCCCTGCCGGGTAGGTCGCCGGGACCGGCACCGCGATACGAGGCGCACGACCGCGAGGGCGTGCCGGACGGCGTTCAGTCGGCGGCGATCCAGCCCTCGACGGGATCGACGCCCTCCGGCAGCCCGAAGCGCGGCCGCTTCGATGCGACGGCGGCCTGCACGAGGCAGAGCACGGCGTCGAGGCGGTCGCCGCCGGCATCGTCGAGCAGCGAGGTGCGGGTGACGGCGTCGATCGCGACGGCGAAGCCGAAGCGGTCGCGGCCCTGGCTTCGCTCGAGGGCAGACACGATCTCGTCGCGCGAGGCCCGGCGGTCGCTGTCGTCGCCGTTCTTGTACGAACGCCGCGCCACGACGGCATGCGCGAGCCGGCGCGGGTAGCCCTCGAGCGCCACCCGTCGCGGGTCGCCCACGTGCAGGCCAGCCAGCGTCGCGCCGCTCGCGATCAGCTGCGCGACGCCTTCGTAATACATGAGGCCGACCGGCACGTAGCGCGTCTGCAGCGGGCTCGTCGACGCCACCGGCGAGGCCCGGTCGGTGCGGCGGTGCAGGAGGCGCGCGCCGGGCGGCCGCTCGTTGCCCCAGGCGTCGATGAAGGCGCGCCAGGCCATCCGCGTCGGGCAGCGCGCACGGACGCTGGCGATGACCTCGGCGCAGCTCGCGCCGAGCCCGTTGCCGTCGACGAATTCGCGCGGCAGGCCGAACGGGAAGTCGAAGGCGCTTAGCCACGGGCCCGCGGTCTGCAGCCAGGCCGCGAACCCCGCGAGGGTCGGCACTTCGGCGACGCCGGCGTCGAGCCGCAGCACGTCGCCGTCGAGGTGGCCGGTCGCGATCGTGACCGGCTTGCGGCGCGACGGGTTGCAGCTGAAGTCGATGCCCGCGAGCAGCAGCGGTGTCGTCATGCGAGCGCGAGCGCGGCGACGCCGGTGGGGTCGACGAGGATCGGCGACAGCCGCGTCACCTTGACCGCGCAGCCATCGATCAGCGTGTCGCCGGCGATGGAGAAGACGCCGGCGGCGACTGCCGCGACCCCCGTCATCGCGACCACGCTCATCGCTTCGCCGAGCCAGACGACGGCGCCGAGCGAAGCGAGCAGCGGGCCGGTGCCGCCGGTCTTCTTGGCGACGACGTTCCGGATTGCCTGAAGCATCGCGGCGCCGGGAACGAGGGCCAGGGCGGAGGCGGAGGCGGACATCTGCGGCGATTGTGGTGGCGAGGACAACCGGGCCGGTCTGTACAGTGGCGCGCTCCGTGACGAAAAGGATCCTCATCATGAACCCGGTGTTGGTGGAAGCGACGCGCGGCGGCGTGCGCGAGTCGGCGCACAGCGGCGCCGTGGCAGTCGTCGATGCGCGCGGCGGCGTCGTGGTTTCGCTCGGCGACATCGACCGGCCGGTGTTCCCGCGCTCGGCGATCAAGGTGTTGCAGGCGTTGCCGCTGGTGGCCAGCGGCGCCGCCGACCGGCTCGGCCTCGACGACGAGGAGCTCGCCGTCGCCTGCGCGTCGCATGGCGGTGAGCCCCGGCACGTGGAGGTCGTGCAGCGGCTGCTCGCCAAGGCCGGCCTCGATGTCGATGCGCTCGAGTGCGGCACGCAGTGGCCCTATCGCGAGACCGTGCAGCGGGAGATGGCCGCGGCCGGGCGCCAGCCGAGCGCGCTGACGAACAACTGCTCGGGCAAGCACGCCGGCTTTCTGGGGCTGGCTTGCCGGATGTGCGAAGCGGGTGTGGGTGGTGGTGGCGGCGGCATCGGCGGCGGCGGTGGCGGCATCAGCGGCGTCGACTTGCGCCAGTACGTGAAGGGCTATGTCGGACCCGACCACCCGGTGATGCGCGAGGTGACGGCCGCCGTTGGCGCTGCGACCAGCCATGACCTTGGCCGCGCCGCGCGCGGCACCGACGGCTGCTCGATCCCGACCTACGCCATTCCGTTGCGCCAGCTCGCTCTCGCCTTCGCGCGAGTCGCCACCGGCGACGGGCTCTCGCCCGAGCATGGCCGGGCCGCGTCACGCCTGCGCGCTGCGGTGGCGCGCCACCCCTTCCTCGTCGCCGGCACGGGGCGCTTCGACACCAGGGTGATGGAGCGGCTCGGCGAGCGTGTGTTTTGCAAGGTCGGTGCCGAGGGCGTCTACTGCGCCGCCCTGCCCGGCCGCGGCCTCGGCGTCGCCATCAAGGTCGACGACGGCCAGGCGCGCGGTGCCGAGGTGGCGATGGCGGCGGTGATCGAGGCGCTGGTCGAGCTGAAGGAGGATGCCGAGCGCCGCTTCGTCGCGGCGCTTTCGGACGTCGTGATGAAGAACTGGAACGGCATCGAAGTGGGGAGGCTGCGGGCCGTGTCCGAGTTGCGGGCGGCGTTGGGGCATCGGAAATCGCGTTAGCCGTGCTGCACCCGCGGCCAACGTCGCCGCGTGGTCCGGCGTGCCTTCCTGTCCCGCCCCAAGTCCACTTTGAGACTCGCGTAGGACGTCCACTTTCACTGTCAAACACCCCAGCCCACGCCATGGCTACCGGGCGTACTTTGCTTTGCTCGTCGTTAACGTTCGCGCCTAGACTCGATGGACGATGTCATCTACATCACGTTAGGCCCCATGAACCTGCAATTGCGTGCCGCCACCATCGCTGACGCATCCGCCATGTCGTCACTGGTATGCGCTGGCTTCAATCAGCACATAGCGCAAGATTGGGAGCCGCAAGCTCAGCGCCACTTCATCGAAGAGAACGAAGTCAACAAGCTGCGCTCGAAGATCGCTGACGCCGCCCTCTGTTTGGTGTGCGCGGAGGATGCCGAGCTAGTCGGAGTCATCCTTTTGCCGCGGCCCGCGCTCGTGCAGTTGTTCTTTGTCGCTCCCGGGCATCTCTGCAATGGCATCGGGCGCAAACTGTGGAGTGCGGTGCGCGCCGAACTCGAGCAGCGTCATCCGGACGTCCGAACTGTTGAGCTCAACTCGTCCCCATATGCTGTTGCGGTTTACAAGGCGCTGGGGTTCTTCCCTATCTCAAAGCCGTTCCGTCGCAACGGTGCCGTAGCCACTCGAATGGCTTGCTGGCTTCCTGGTGAGTCTCTTGAATCAGGGCTGCATGTGGCCTAACCCTTCCATCGAGCGGACGTGCCAAGAGCCGCTTCGCGCCCCTTGGCCCGCCGCTCATGTCGAACGTTAGGTGCCATGAGCGACGCGCTGCAAAATCGGAGGGCACGAATGAAGCGGTTCGCCAGTGCGTCCGTCTCACAGGCGTTTGAGGCCTTTCCGCCAGATGTCCGGAACCAGCTCCTCGCGGTGCGGGAACTCATCTTCGAGATCGCCGCTTCTACACCCGGCGTTGGCAAGCTGGAGGAAACGCTGAAGTGGGGCGAGCCTGCGTACATCACTTCCCACAGCAAGAGCGGGAGCACCGTTCGTCTCGGGTCGAAGAAGTCAGCGTCAGGCAAATACGCGGTGTACTTCAATTGCCAAACGAACCTCGTCGCAACATTCCGAACGCTGTTCCCTGCAGACTTCGAATACGAGGGCAACCGCGCCCTTGTGCTCGGCGCAGGTCAGGCTGTGCCCGCCGACGCGTTGGCGTTCTGTATTTCTGCTGCGCTAACCCATCACCTCGCAAAGAAGAGTGGAGCCTGAGAAGTGGTTCGTACTCGTGCTGGCACCTAACCCTTCCATCGAGCGGCCGTGCCAAAGGCCGCTTCGCGCCCTTTGACCCGCCGCTCATGTCAAACGTTAGGTCCCGGTTCTCGCGTTGCCGTACATGCTGCGCTTGGTTCAGTCGAGCAGCTTGAGTGCTCGCCTCGGGCGCCATG
>JAYVNL010000253.1:0-11173 GCA_043758495.1 Rhizobacter sp. | reverse complement strand
CGATTGCGGCCAATCGTCGGACAACTCTGACCGGTGCCTGCATCGAAGCTGTCTTGTGGTCAGGTTCCATGAACTGAAAGGCGCCTGGGCGGAAGCCTAACGATAACGATACCAGTTGGACAGGCCGCAGCCCGCACCAGCGAACATTCGTGCGCCCCTTCGATGGATGACGAACGCCCGTTCGGTGCAACTCGCGCAGATCCGAAAACCACCGCCAACGACGATAGCGATGGCTCGAGGCCAGCTGAGCGACTGCGCTTGACTTCGGCGCACCTTGGCCGAGCCGGCGCCGAAGATCAAGCCTCGCTTAAAGCAATGCGGCACGTCTGAGCGGTGTCCTCAAAACGACCGCCAGGTCGGCGAGGCTCGCCAGGTTGTGGACGGGCAGGAAGCGGTCGACGTGCGGCAGGATCGCCTGCACCCCGGCCGCACGCGGCTCGAAGCGGTCGAAGCGCAGCAGCGGGTTGAGCCAGACGATCTCGCGCGCGAACAGACGCAGCTGCTTCGCCGCTCGCGAGAGGTCGCCGTGCTCGTCGCGATCGAGGCCGTCGGTCACGAGCAGCAGCGCTGCGTTGCCGCCGAGCAGCCGGCGCGCCCAGAGGTGGTTGAACTCGTCGAGGCAGCTCGCGATGCGGGTGCCGCCCTTCCAGTCCTGGACCGCCGCCTCGGCGTGTGCCAATGCTTCGTCGGGATCGCGATTGCGCATCGCCCGCGTGATGTTGGTGAGCCGCGTGCCGAAGGTCAGCGTATGGACCCTGAGATGTCGGCGCGTGAGGCCATGGACGTAGTGCAGCATGAGCCGCGCGTAGCGATCCATCGAGCCGGAGATGTCGAGCAGGACGACGACCGCCGGCAGCTCGCGGCGGGGCCGGCTGTAGCGAGGCAGCAGCGTCGCCGGCTGCCGCGCCATCGCCAGCAGAGTCGCGCGCAGGTCGATGCGGCCGCGGTTGCTGGTGGCGTGGCGGCGCCGGCGCACCGGCGCGAACGGCAGCGGCACCTCTTCGGCGAGCTTCTTCGCCATCGCGAACTCTTCGACCGTCATCGATTCGAAGTCGGCGCGCTGCAGGCGCTCGCGATCGGAGTGGGTGAACGCCGCCTCGAACTCGATCTCTTCGCGGCGGCCATCGTCGGCAGGCCTCGGTGCCTCGGCGCGCGGCGGTGACAGTGCGTCGGCGAGTCGGTTCTGCCGTTTGGGCGTGGCGCGGTCGCCGCGGCCGCTGATCTTCGGCAGCAGCTGCGCCATCATCTGCTCGAGCAGCTTGGGGTCGCGCCAGAAGGCGGCGAAAGCGTCGTCGAACAGGGGCTGCTGCTCGTGACGGTCCAGCATCACCGCCGACAGCGCCGCATGCACATCGTCGCGCCGCCCCAGACCCACGGCTTCGATCGCCTCGAGCGCCGCCAGCACCCGGTCGGGGCCGACGGCGATGCCGGCGCTGCGCAGGATGCGCGCGAAGTGGACGACGTTGTCAGCGAGCATCGGCAGGCGACGGCGAGGGCGGCGGCAGCGGCGCCCGGCCGGCCGCCGACTGCAGCTCGGCGAGCAGCTTCGTGACCTCGCCGCCCTGCATCTTTGCGATGTCGTCGCGATGCTTGAGCAGCACGCCCAGCGTGTCGCGCACGTTCTCCGGGGCCAGACTCATGGCGTTGAGCGCCACCAGCGCGTTGGTCCAGTCGATGGTCTCGGCAATGCCGGGCGCCTTGAAGAGATCGAGCGTGCGCATCCGCTGCACGAAGCTCACGACCTGCTCGTAGAGGCGCTCGCTCGCGCCCGGCGCGCGGATGCGCACGATCTCGAGCTCGCGCGGCGCGTCGGGATAGTCGACCCAGTGGTAAAGGCAGCGGCGCTTGAGCGCGTCGTGGATCTCGCGCGTGCGGTTGCTGGTGATGACGACGATCGGCAGGGCGCCCTCTTTCGCCTTCACCGTGCCGAGCTCGGGGATCGTCAGCTGGTTCTCGGCCAGCACTTCGAGGAGGAAGGCATCGAAAGGCTCGTCGGCGCGGTCGAGTTCGTCGATGAGGAGCACCGGCGAGCGTTCCTGCGTGAGCGCCTGCAGCAGTGGCCGCTCGATCAGCATGGCGCGGCCGTAGAGACTTTGCGTCAGGCGCTCGCGGGCCGGCGCATCGCCGACCTCGTGGGCGGCCTCGGCGAGGCGAATCTCCATCATCTGCCGGGCCACATTCCACTCGTAGGCGGTCTGGGCAACGTCGAGGCCTTCGTAGCACTGCACGCGCAGCAGCAGCGCCGACATTGCGCGAGAAAGTGCTTTCGCCAGCTCGGTCTTGCCGACCCCCGGCTCGCCTTCGACGAAGAGCGGGCGCTTGAGCGTCAGCGCCAGGAAGACCGAGGTGGCGAGGCGGCGATCGACGACGTAGTTCTCGGTGGCGAGAAGGGCGACGACGTCGTCGACCGAGGCGGGAATGTTCGAATCAGAAGCCATGCGCGCGATTGTCATCCTGAGCGCAGCGAAGGATCTCGGCGCAGCCCGCCCTCAGCCGGCCCTCTCCCCACGACCGGGAGAGGGAGAGAAGCAGTCAGCGCGCCAAGGCTGCCGCCACCGCCCGCGACGCGATGACGCTGATCATCGCGGCGCGATATTCGGCCGAGCCGTGCAGGTCGCCGTTGATGCCTGTGGTCGGCATCTTCACGGCCTTGGCGGCAGCGGCGGTGAAGCCTTTCGCCAGCGCGGCTTCGATCTCGGTGGCGCGGAACACGTGCCCCTTGGCGCCGGTGACGGCGACGCGAACGCCGGCCGCCGTCTGCGCCACGAACACGCCGACGAGCGCGAAGCGCGAGGCCAGCTGCTTGAACTTGATGTAGGCCGCCTTCTGCGCCGCCGGGAAGCTCACCGCGGTGATGAGCTCGCCGGGCTGCAGCGCGGTCTCGTAAAGGCCGGTGAAGAAGTCGTCGCCCTTGATGGTGCGCCGGTCGGTGTGGATGGTGGCGCCGAGGGCGAGCACGGCGGTGGGATAGCAGGCAGCCGGGTCGGCGTTGGCGATCGAGCCGCCGATCGTGCCCATGTTCCTCACCATCGGATCGCCGATGCCTTCGGCGAGCTCGGCGAGGGCGGGGATCAGCCGCTTCACGTCGGCGCTCGAGGCGACCGCGGCGTGCGTGGTCAGGGCACCGATGACAACGTTGCCGCCGTCGACCTTGACCCCTTTCAGGTCGGCGATGGCTCCGAGGTCGACGAGACGCTCCGATTGCGAGAGCCGCAGGCGCATCGCCTGGATCAGGCTCTGGCCGCCGGCGAGGTAGCGAGTGTCGGCGCCGGTCGCGGCCGCCTTGGCCGCGTCGCGGCTGGCCGGCCGCTGGTAGTCGAATGCATACATGGTGGGATTCCCTTCGAGTTCAGGCGGACATGCCGTGGGCGGCGCGCCAGACGCGTTCCGGCGTGGCCGGCATGGCGAGGTCGACGACGCCGAGCGCGTCGGTCAGGGCATTGATGTAGGCCGGCGGCGAACCGATCGCGCCGGCCTCGCCGCAGCCCTTGACGCCGAGCGGGTTGTGGCTGCACGGCGTGCACGTCGCTCCGACCTTCACGTTCGGCAGGTCCATCGCCCGCGGCATCGCGTAGTCCATGTACGAGCCGGTCAGCAGCTGACCGGACTCGTTGTCATAGGCACACGCTTCCATCATGGCCTGGCCGAGCCCCTGAGCGACGCCGCCGTGGATCTGGCCCTCGACGATCATCGGGTTGACGATGTTGCCGAAGTCGTCGACCGCCACGAACTGTTCGATCTTGACGACGCCGGTGTCGACGTCAACCTCGACCTCGCAGATGTAGCTGCCCGACGGATAGGTGAAGTTGGTCGGGTCGTAGAAGGCGTTCTCGTTGAGGCCGGGCTCGAGCTTGTCGAGCGGATAGTTGTGCGGCACGTACGCCGTGAGCGTGACCGAGCCCCATGGCACCTTCTTGTCGGTGCCCTTGACCGTGAACTCGCCGTTCTCGAACTCGATGTCGGTGTCGGCCGCCTCGAGCAGGTGGGCAGCGATCTTCTTGCCCTTGGCGATGACCTTGTCGACCGCCTTCACGATCGCCGTGCCGCCGACCGAGAGCGAGCGGCTGCCGTAAGTACCCATGCCGAACGGCACGCGACCGGTGTCGCCGTGGACGATCTCGACGTTCTCGACCGGGATGCCGAGCCGCCCGGCGACGACCTGCGCGAACGTGGTCTCGTGGCCCTGGCCGTGGCTGTGCGAGCCGGTGAACACCGTCACCGTGCCGGTCGGGTGGACGCGCACTTCGCCGGCCTCGAACAGGCCGGCCCGCGCACCGAGCGCACCGGCGATGTTCGACGGCGCCAGCCCGCAGGCCTCGATGTAGCAGGAGTAGCCGAGACCGCGCTTCCTGCCCTTGGCCTCCGACGCGGCCTTGCGCGCCGGGAAACCGGCGACATCGGCCATCTGGATGGCCTTGTCGAGGTGGGCGGCGTAGTTGCCGACGTCGTAGGTGAGGCCGACCGGCGTCGCGTACGGAAACTCGGTGATGAAGTTCTGGCGGCGGATCGCGGCCGGGTCCATCTTCATGTCGCGGGCGCACTGCTCGACGATGCGCTCGACGACATAGGTCGCCTCCGGGCGACCGGCGCCGCGGTAGGCGTCGACCGGCGCGGTGTTGGTGAACACCGCCTTCACTTCGGCGTAGATCGCCGGCGTCTTGTACTGGCCGGCGAGCAGCGTCGCATACAGGATCGTCGGCACGCTCGATGCGAAGGTCGAGAGGTAGGCGCCCATGTTGGCGATCGTCTTTACGCGCAGCGCCAGGAAGTTGCCGGCCGCGTCCATCGCCATCTCGGCGCTGGTGGCGTGGTCGCGGCCGTGCGCATCGGTGAGGAAGGCCTCGCTGCGGTCGCTCGTCCACTTGATCGGCCGGCCGACGCGCTTGCTGGCCCAGACCAGCGCCACCTCTTCCGCATACAGGAAGATCTTCGAGCCGAAGCCGCCACCGACGTCTGGCGCGATCACCCGAACCTTCGACTCGGGCAGGCCGAGCACGAAGGCGCACATCAGCAGCCGCTCGACGTGCGGGTTCTGGTTGGCGACGTAGAGCGTGTAGCTCTCGTCGTGCCGGGTGTAGCTGGCGTTGGCGGCGCGCGGCTCCATCGCGTTCGGGATCAGCCGGTTGTTGACGAAGCTGAGCTTGGTGACGTGCGCGGCTTTCGCGAACGCCGCATCGACCGCCGCCTTGTCGCCGTGGCCCCAGTCGTAGCAGGTGTTGTCGCCGACCTCGTCGTGCACTGCCGACCCGTTGGCCGACGCGGCGCTGATGTCGATGACCGCCGGCAGCTCTTCGTAGTCGACCTCGATCAGCTCGGCGGCGTCGCGCGCCTGCAGCAGCGTCTCGGCGACGACGAGCGCGACCTGGTCGCCGACGTGGCGGACCTTGCCTTGCGCCAGCACCGGATGCGCCGGCTCCTTCATCGGCGTGCCGTCCTTGCTGTGGATCAGCCAGCCGCACGGCAGGCCGCCGACCTTCGCCTCGGCGAGATCGGGGCCGGTGAAGATCTGGATGACGCCGGGCGCCTTCTTCGCCGCGTCGAGGTTGACGGCGCGGATGCGCGCGTGCGCGTGCGGGCTGCGCAGGAAGGCGGCGTAGCTCTGGTGCGGCAGCGTCACGTCGTCGGTGTAGTTGCCGGCACCGGTGAGGAAGCGCCGGTCTTCGCGACGCTTGATGCTCTGGCCGATCGGTCCGACGGCGAAGTCGGCTTCTTTCATGTTGCCCATCAGATGCTCCTAGACCGAGGCGGGCAACTTGCCCGACTGGCAGAACTGGATCGACTTGACGATGTTTTGGTAGCCCGTGCAACGGCAGATGTTGCCGTCGAGCGCCTCCCTGATCTGAGCCTCGTCGGCCTGCGGCTTGTCGGCGAGCAGCTGCACCGCCGACATCACCATGCCCGGCGTGCAGAAGCCGCATTGCAGGCCGTGGCACTCGCGAAAGGCGGCCTGCATCGGGTGCAGCTCGCCGTCCTTGGCCAGGCCTTCGATCGTCGTGATGTCGCTGCCTTGCACCTGCAGCGCCAGGACCGAGCACGCCTTGATGGCGCGGCCGTTCATGTGCACGGTGCAGGCGCCGCATTGCGCCGTATCGCAACCGACATGGGTGCCGGTGAGCTGCATCTGTTCGCGCAGGAACTGCACGAGCAGCGTCCGCGAGTCGACCGTTTTCGTCACGGCCTTGCCGTTGACGGTGAGGGAAATGGGAAGGTCCACCGTTGTCTCCTGAGGGAATGTGTCTCGAGTCGCGCGAAGATGCGCGAACGACTCATCGCGCCGATCTTGGCAGCGTTCGCGCGCGCCGGCCTTCCCGGGCTTTCCCTAATCGCGGCGCGGTTTGCGCGCCGCCAGTGTCACGGCCGCTCGTCGGCTGTGTCGCGAGCCGCGTTGCTCAGGGCGCGCAGCTGCGCAGGCCGAAGAAGCCGTCGTCGGCGACGGCGTTCGCCGAATGGCGCAGGCGGGCACTGCGAACGCCGCGGCGGGTCGCAGCCGAGGCGCCACGCAGTACCTTGTGGCCGCCGAACGCCGGCGGCTCGGCGACCGAAGTCGGCCCGGCGACGAAGCCCGGGTACGGGCGCAGCGTGCTCGCCGTCCATTCGCGCACCTCGCCCCAGCGAAAGCCGCGGCCGGCACCCTGATGCGCCGCCACTTCCCATTCGACCTCGGTCGGCAGCCGGCGACCCGCCCAGCGGCACCAGGCGTCGGCTTCGTACCAGCTCACGTGCACGACGGGCTGCCCTTGCGGCACCCGCGCCAGCTGGCCGAAGCGACGCTGCAGCACGCCGTGGCGCATCTGGTCGACGTGGCGCGGCGTGCGCCGGCCCTCCTTCGTCAGCCAGTTCCAGCCTTCGCTGCTCCAGTGCGACGCGTCGTCGTAGCCGCCATCCTCGACGAACTCGCCGTACTGCGCCCACGTCACGGCCTGGGCGTCGATCTCGAACTCCGGAACCTCGACCGGATGCGGCTCGCGGGCGACATCGAAGCGAAAGCCCGGGCCGCCGCTGCCGAGCAGCCAGCGCGTTGCCGGAAAGAGCAGTGGCGCCCGCGCGACGTGGTTCTCGACCCGCGGCACGAGATGGGTGTCGACGCCGAGGCTTTGCGCCAGCACCGCCAGCGCCTCGGCCTGCATCTGTTCGTGAAAGAGCGCGAGCCGGTGGAAGTAGAGCGCGTCGTCGTCCTCGTCGTCGTCGATGCCGTCGAGCAGCTCCAGCGTGGTCTCCAGCGTTTCGACGAGGTACTGGCGCGTCGCCTGCAGGTCGGGGCCGCCGACGGCAACGGCGCGGCGTTCGCTGCGCGGCACGGCGGTCGGGTCGTAGCAGCGGTCGGCCTCTGGCGCGATCGAGGCCAGCCGCGGCCGGTACGGGTCGGCCCGGTCGCCACGACCGCGCTCGACGTTGCGGGCGATCCAGTACTCCTGGAACCAGCCGATGTGGCCGAAGGTCCAGAGCGGCGGGTCGAGTTCGGCAGCGACGTTGGCCGCGAGCTCCTCGGGCAAGGCGAGGATGTCGCCCGGAGATGCCGCTTCCAGCGCCGCGGCCCAGCGCAGGGTCTCGTTGCGGGCCTCGATGAGGGCCAGCGAGAGCACGTCCTTGCCGGCGGTGCGCAGGCGCTGATGATCGTGCTCGCTCAGATCGGCGTCGCTTTCTCGCCGCTCCGGCAATTGAGAGGCAGGTACTTCAACGCAACGTTGGTCTTGTTGAGGCCCTTGGCGGTCATCTTGTTCGGCGGCTCGGCGTTGCCGCAGACCCAGGTCACAGGCACGATCTTCGCGTCCTCGACGACACCCGGCCGCAGGGTCAGCGTCTTGCCGCGGATGTTGGCGTTGGCGCGGTTGCCGAAGGTGACCTGGATCGCCCCCGACTCGACGGCGACGGCGCTGATGTAGTTGTTGACGATCTTGTCGGCCGCCGGCAGGCCGGCCGCAGCATTGTCGACTGGCAGCTCGGCGCCGGTGGCCCACGCCAGCGCCACCGGCCCCTTGGCGATGTCGGCGAGCTTCATCGCATCGACGATCTGGTCGCGCACGAACTTGTCGGGAACGCCGGGCAAAGCGATGAGGGCGAGGATGACGATGATCGCGACCACGATCATCAGCTCGAGCAGCGAGAAGCCCGCGGCAACGCCCTGGCTTCGTGGTGATCGGATCATCGGCGGCATCGCGCGATTCTCGCGGTCATTGCCGCCGCCGCCAGCACCGCGCCGGCGGCGGTTGCCAACTTTTACGGTCAGGGTCGCTGCGAGTACGCGTCGTCGAAGGCGGCGCGGAGGCGATCGTTGACGCGTGGCAGGCCGTCGACGACCGCCTTGGCCCAGTCGAAATAGGCGCGCCGGCGCGCCAGCGGCCAGCCGCGCGGCGGGCTGCTGGCGACGTCGCGCAGATTCGAGGTCTTGTCGGCCAGCTTGACCAGCGCTGCCCGCTTGCTCATGTGCGGCGCATGCTCGATCTGCAGGCGCTTGCGGTCGGTCTTGGCCAGGCGGGTGTCGTCGGTGACTTCGCGAACCACGTCGGCGACCTTCTTGCCGAACATCGCCGCGATTTCTTCGAGCGTGGTGTCGGTGTCCTCGACGGTGTCGTGAAGGAGCGCAGCGATCAGCGTCTTCGTGTCGGTGACGCCGCCTTCAACGGCGAGCGTGCGCGCCAGCGCGATCGGGTGGTTGATGTACGGGCTGGCCTCGACGTCCTTGCGGCGCTGGGCCCGATGCTTGTGGGCCGCGAATGCGAGCGCTTCCAGCAATTGCGACAAGAACTCGCTTTCGGTCATGCCTAATTTTAGGCAGGAGGGCGCGAGGCCGGCAGGCAGGCGCGGATTCGGGCGGCGAGCCGGCGCGGCGCCGTCCTACGGCCGCCCCGACAGCGGCCGTCGTACCGTCGTCGTTCGCGTCTGACGGACATCACGCAAGGAAACAACCATGACCCCATCCACACATACCTTGGCCGGCCTCGCCGCCGCTGCCTTCATCGCCGCACTCGCCACCTCGCCGGCTCGCGCCGCCGATCCGGCGCCGGCAGCCGCCGCCAAGTCGACCTATGCCAAAGACCGTGCCGACTGCGACGCCGGCCGCACGGCCGAGGATCGCACCACCTGCCTGAAGGAAGCCGGTGCAGCACAGGAAGAGCGCAAGCGCAACCGGCTCGACAACACCGGCTCGATGCGGCAAAACGCCGTCGATCGCTGCAACGCCATCAGCGGCAAGGACAAGACGGACTGCCTGGCGCGCATCGAAGGCCCGATGTCGTCCGACCAGCAAACGAAGACCTCCGGCAGCGTCGCCGGCGGCGGCATCCTCCGTGAGACCAAGACGACCACGGTCGGCACGCCGGTCGTGGTGGTGCCGGCGGCACCTGCCGCCAGCGCACCGGGCTGAGCAGCGGACACCGCGGAGATACCATGGTCTGCTCGCTTCAGCGAACCGCCGTGGCCGCCCTGCACATCACAGACATCGAATCGGCCATCAACTGGTGGCGCGAGCAGAAGCCCTCGGTCGACGGCATCACGGCCTGTGCCGAAGTGCTGGCATTGGCCGAGGTTTATGGCCTGCTCGTGTACTACCACGAGGTCGAGTGCGACGAGGCGTCGATGCCGCCGGCGGCGCTCGCGGCCTGGCTCGGCTGGTACCGCACCACCCCCGACGCGCCCTGCATCGCGATCTGCTCTACCAGCCAGGGCGACGACATCTGCAAGGGCTGCGGCCGCACGTTTTCCGAAGTGCAGCACTGGACTTCGATGACGCCGGCCGAGAAGCGCCAGACCTGGCGCCGTATCAGCCAGGAAGCCACCGCCTGGCGCTTCAACCGCTACGCGGAGCGTGCCCAGGGCGGCGTGGCCTCCGCCTCGACGAGCCGGCCTGACGACGCTGCCGCCACGGCATGACGCGCCCGGGTCGGCGGCAGAGCGCCCGACGCCTCGCGCCGCTCGCCTGGCCGGTCTTCGTCGGCCAGGTCGCGGTGCTCGCATTCAGCACCGTCGACACGGTGATGGCGGCACGCGTCTCCGCGATAGACCTGGCTGCGCTGGCCATCGGCGCCGCGGCCTACATGTCGACCTTCATCGGCCTCATGGGTATCGTGCTCGCAGTCGGGCCGATCGTGGGCCAGCTCTACGGTGCAGGGCGTCTGCGCGACAGCGGCAGGCAGGCCGAGCAGGCCGTCTGGCTCGCCCTGGCGCTGGCGGTTCCGGGCTGCGCGCTGCTGCTGTACCCGGATCCATTCCTGAGCCTCGCCCGGGCCGAGCCGGCCGTCGCGGCCAAGGTGCGCGACTACCTCACCGGCCTCGGCTTCGCACTGCCGCCGGCGCTCGTCTTCACCGCTTATCGCGGCTTCAACATCGCCGTGTCGCGGCCGAAGGCGGTAATGACGCTGCAGCTCGCGGCCCTCGCCCTCAAGGTGCCGCTGAATGCGCTGCTCGTGTTCGGCTTCGCTGCGCCCCTGCCATGGGGCGAGTTGCGGCTGCCTGCCTTCGGCGCTGCCGGCTGCGGCATCGCCACCGCCATCGTGATGTGGTTGCAGCTCGCGGTCGCCATCGCCCTCCTGCGGCACGACCCGTTCTACCGGCCCTTCGGGCTCGGCCGCGGGCTCGGCCGGCCATCGCGCCCGAGCCTCGCTGCGCTGCTGCGGCTCGGCGTGCCGATGGGCCTCGCGATCGCGGTCGAAGTGACCGGCTTCACCTTCATGGCGTTCTTCATCTCGCGGATCGGCGCGACCGCCGTCGCCGGCCACCAGGTCGCCGTCAACATGGTGTCGATGATGTTCATGGTGCCGCTCGCCATCGCCAACGCCTCGAGCACGCTGGTGGCACAACGCATCGGCGCCGGCGACGCTGCCGACGCGCGGCGGATCGGCTGGGCCGGCCTCGAGATCGGCGTCGGCATCGCCGTGGTGGTCGGCGGCGCGGTCTACCTGCTGCGCGAAACCATCGTCGGCCTCTACACGGACAACCCGGTGATCGTCGCCGCGGCGCTGCCGCTGCTCGCGTGGGTGGCGCTGTTTCACATCGCCGACGCGGCGCAAACGGTGGCGGCCTTCGTGCTCCGCGCCTACCGCATCGCCACCGTGCCGGTGCTCATCTACGTGCTCGCCGTCTGGGGCGTGGGCCTCGGCGGCGGCTACGTCGCCGCCTTCGGCATCGGCGACCTCAGCCCGGCCTGGATGCGCGGCGCCCAGGGCTTCTGGTCGAT
>JAYVNL010000252.1:0-3639 GCA_043758495.1 Rhizobacter sp. | reverse complement strand
CGGGCGGACTTCGCGAAGTCGATGAAACGGTCGAGTCGGGCCCGCGCCTGGCCCGACGCGATCGCTGCGCGCGCCTGTGCCACGCCGGCCTCGATGCTGGATGCGACATTCGCCGCATAGAGCGCCGCGCCGGCGTTGAAGACGACGATGTCCTTCGCCGGCCCGGGCACGTCGGCGAGCACGGCCTGCAGCATCGCCATCGACTGCGCCGGTGTTTCGACGCGCAGCGCCCGATTGCTGGCCATCGTGAAGCCGAAGTCCTCGGGATGGATTTCGTACTCGCGGACCTCGCCGTCTTTCAGTTCGCCCACCATGGTCGCAGCGCCGAGCGAGACCTCGTCCATGCCGTCCTTGCCGTAGACGACGACGGCATGCTCGGCGCCGAGCCGCTGCAGCGCCCGCACCTGGATGCCGACGAGGTCGGAATGGAACACGCCCATCAGGATGTTCGGCGCGTCGGCCGGGTTGGTGAGCGGGCCGAGGATGTTGAAGATCGTGCGGATGCCGAGTTCGCGCCGCACCGGGCCGACGTTCTTCATCGCCGGGTGGTGGTTCGGCGCGAACATGAAGCCGATACCGGTCGCCTCGATCGAGGCGGCGACTTCCTGCGGCGTCAGGTCGAGCGGCAGGCCGAGCGCTTCCAGCACGTCGGCGCTGCCCGACTTGCTCGAGACGCTGCGGTTGCCATGCTTGCTCACGCGCGCGCCAGCGGCCGCCGCGACGAACATCGCGCAGGTCGAGATGTTGAAAGTGTGCGAGCCGTCGCCGCCGGTGCCGACGATGTCGACCAGGTGCGTCTTGTCGGCGACCTCGACCTTGCTCGCGAACTCGCGCATCACCTGCGCCGCGGCCGTGATCTCGCCGATCGTCTCCTTCTTGACCCGCAGGCCGACGAGCACCGCGGCCATCATCACCGGGCTCATCTCGCCGCTCATGATGCGGCGCACGAGCGAGAGCATCTCGTCGTGAAAGATCTCGCGGTGGTCGATGGTGCGGGCGAGTGCGTCGAGGTTGGTGATGGCCATGGCGGGGCTCGCGGTCAGGGTTGCAGGTGTCGGGCGATCTTCATCGCGACGCGTCGAGGAAGTTCTTCAGCATGGCGTGGCCGTGCTCGGTGAGGATCGATTCGGGGTGGAACTGCACGCCTTCGAGCGGCGTTTTCGTCGCCGTCAGCGCGCGGTGGCGCACGCCCATGATCTCGCCGTCGCTCGCCGTCGCAGTCACCTCGAGTGCGACCGGCAGGCTGCTTCGCTCGATCGCCAGCGAGTGGTAGCGCACGACGCGAAAGCGCTCCGGCAGGCCGGCGAAAACGCCGCGGCCGTCGTGATCGAGCGCATCGGCCTTGCCGTGCATCAGCCGCCCGGCGCGTATCACTTTGCCGCCGAGCGCGGCACCGATCGCCTGGTGACCGAGGCAGACGCCGAGGATCGGCAACCTGCCGGCAAAGGCGCCGATGGCGTCGATGCAGACGCCCGCCTCGGCCGGCGTGCAAGGGCCGGGCGACAGCACGATCCGGTCCGGCGCGAGCGCGGCGATGCCGGCAACGTCGATCTCGTCGTTGCGCACGACGCAGACCTCCTCGCCGAGCTCGCCGAAGAACTGCACGAGGTTGAACGTGAAGCTGTCGTAGTTGTCGATCATCAGCAGCATGCGTCACCTCGCACAGCTCGCGGCGGAGAAGCATCGCTGCCGCCGATCGGCCGAAAAGCGGGCGTGTCCGACCGCTCATTGCGAAGACGCGAGCAAGTCGCGCCGATACCGTTGCGTGGCACCTCGACGTACGCCATGAACGAACACCCGACCCGACCCGCCGCCCGCAGCCGCTTCGGCAACCTCACGCCTTTCGCGTTCGCCGCCGGGCTCATCGTCGGCCACGTCGTCGAGGCGATGGGCCGCACTGCCAACGGCGACGCGATGACCGCCGCGGCCGCCTTCGTGTTCGTCGCCGCCGCCCTGGCAGGCACGGTCTGCGGGCTCGCCGGCCTGTCGGCGCCGCAGGACACGAAGCGCGCCCGCGCGCGTATTCCCGGCCTCGTCGTCGTGACCGGCGCCGGCATCGTCGTCGCGCTGCTGCCGGGCCTCGTCTGAGCGGGCGGCAGCAGGCTTCGCGCGAAGGCGCTCAAAACCCCTCCTCCACCAGCTCGGCCGCGCGCAGCAGCGCCCGAGCCTTGGCTTCGGTCTCCTGCCACTCCAGCTCGGCGACCGAGTCGGCGACGATGCCTGCCGAGGCCTGCACGTAAAGCGTGCCGGCCTTGACGATGCCGGTGCGGATCGCGATCGCCACGTCCATGTCGCCGGCGTAGCTGAGGTAGCCGCAGGCGCCGCCATAGATGCCGCGCTTGACCGGTTCGAGTTCATCGATCACTTCCATGGCACGGATCTTCGGCGCACCGGTGAGCGTGCCGGCCGGGAAGGTCGCCTTCAGGACATCGAGGTTGCTCATGCCGCCGCGCAGCACGCCCTCGACGTTGCTGACGATGTGCATCACATGCGAATAGCGCTCGACCGCGAACGCCTCGCCGACCGCGACGCTGCCGGTCACGGCGATGCGGCCGATGTCATTCCTCGCCAGGTCGATCAGCATCAGGTGCTCGGCGCGCTCCTTCGGATCAGCGGCGAGCTCGGCCTCCATGGCGCGGTCGAGCTCCGGCGTGGCGCCGCGCGGCCGGGTCCCGGCGAGCGGCCGGATCGTCACCTTGTCGCTGCCTTCAGCCGCCTCGCGGCGAACCAGGATCTCCGGCGAGGCGCCGACAATCTGGAACTCGCCCATCTCGTAGAAATACATGTACGGCGACGGGTTCAACGAGCGCAGCGCCCGGTACAGGCTGAGCGGCGACGCGGTGTAGGGCTTCGTGAGGCGCTGGCCGATCTGGACCTGCATCATGTCGCCGGCGGCGATGTAATCCTTGGCGCGGCCGACCGCGGCGATGAAGTCGGCTTTCGCGAACTCGCGCCGCACCGGGTGCGACGCGCTTCGTTCGACCGCCGGCGCGACGACGCTGCAGCGCAGCCGATCGGTGAGCTCGACGAGCCGTCGCCGCGCTTTCGCGAACGCCTCCGGCGCCGCCGGGTCGGCATAGACGATGAGGTAGAGCCGGCCGGACAGGTTGTCGATCACCGCGACCTCTTCGCACTGCACGAGCAGGATGTCGGGCGTGCCGATCGGGTCGGGCAGCGGCCGCTCCTTGGCCGACTGCGCCAGCCGCGGCTCGATGAAGCGGACCGCGTCGTAGCCGAAGTAGCCAGCGAGGCCGCCGCAAAAGCGCGGCAGCCCCGGCCGCAACGCGACCTTGAAGCGCTGCTGATACGCGGCGATGAAGTCGAGCGGATTGCCGTCGTCGCTCTCGACGACGCGGCCATCGGTGACGACCTCGCTGCGAAAGCCGGTCGCGCGAAGCAGCGTGCGCGCCGGCAGGCCGATAAACGAGTAGCGGCCGAAGCGCTCGCCGCCGACCACCGACTCGAGCAGGAAGCTGAAGGGGCCCGAGCCACCGCTGTCGTCGGCGCACAGCTTCAGGTAGAGCGACAGCGGCGTTTCCAGATCGGCAAAGGCTTCGGCAATCAGCGGAATGCGATTGAAGCCCTGGCCGGCCAGGCTCTTGAATTCGAGTTCGGTCATCGCATCCCTCGCCGGGCGGC
>JAYVNL010000251.1:0-3643 GCA_043758495.1 Rhizobacter sp. | reverse complement strand
GGCGCACCGACTCGGTGGCACCGTCGTTGCCGATCGCGACGACGGGGTCGAGGTGATGGGCATCGGCACGCTTGGCCTTGCGCTGGGCGGGAGTGAGGAAGAGGGCAGTCACCGCTCTATTATCGGCGCGCCAGCCACCGCACGGCCGCCGGAAGGCGGCTGCTCCCGCCTGGCGGGACGGCGCGCAACGCCCAGGGTGTACAGATGAGTGCAGGCCCGAAGAGCAAGAAGAAGCTGAACAAGGCGTGGCTGCACGACCACATCAACGATCCCTACGTGAAGCAGGCGCAGCGCGAGGGCTATCGGGCGCGCGCTGCCTACAAGTTGAAGGAGATCGACGAGACGCTGCATCTGCTTCGGCCCGGCCAGTTCGTGGTCGATCTCGGCGCCGTGCCGGGCGCGTGGAGCCAGTACCTGCGGCGCAAGTTTGGGCGCGGCGCCAGCAGCGATCCGACGGCGCCGCCGGGGCCGCTGCACGGCACCATCATCGCCCTCGACATGCTGCCGCTCGAGCCGATCGACGGCGTCGAGTTCGTCGCCGGCGATTTTCGCGCGGTCGAGGTCCTGGCCGAGCTCGAGGCGCGCGTCGCGGGTCGGCGGGTCGACGTCGTCCTCTCCGACATGGCGCCGAACCTGTCCGGCATCGCTGCCTCCGACGCGGCGCGCATGGCCGACCTCGTCGAGCTCGCCATCGAGTTCGCCCTGCGCCACCTCGGCAGCGACGGTGCGCTCGTCTGCAAGGTCTTTCACGGCAGCGGCTACAGCCAGCTCGTGGAGCAGTTCAAGGCCGCCTTCCGGACCGTCAAGCCGATCAAGCCGAAGGCGTCGCGGGCCAAGTCTGCGGAGTCGTTCCTCGTGGGAATCGGCCCGAAGGTGCTTGCATCCAGCGAAGCTATTCACACGTAGCCCAGGAATCGGGGGGTCTTTTGCGGCTTCCGCCCGGGCTTGCAGGGACTAAAATCAGCCGCAGATGACATGGGTCGACACCGGCTGTTACCGGGCTGTCGTCTACTGCAGTCGAAATGGAGTCACGGTGAACAATCAATGGTTTTCGAAAGTCGCGGTCTGGCTGGTGATCGCACTGGTCCTTTTCACCGTCTTCAAGCAATTCGAGCGCACCGGCGCGCAGACTGGCGCGATCGGCTACTCCGACTTCCTTGAGGAAGTGCGGGGCAAACGCGTCCGCAGCGTGACGCTGCAGGACGGCCCGGGTGGCTCCACCGAGATCCGTGCCAAGACCACCGACGAGAAAGAGCTGCGCACGACCGCGACCTACCTCGACCGCGGCTTGGTCGGTGACCTGATCGCCAACGGCGTCAAGTTCGACGTCAAGGCGCGTGAAGAGCCCTCGTTCCTGCTCTCGATCCTCGCTTCCTGGGGCCCGATCCTGCTGCTCATCGGAGTCTGGATCTACTTCATGCGGCAGATGCAGGGCGGCGGCAAGGGCGGCGCGTTCAGCTTCGGCAAGTCCAAGGCAAGGATGCTCGACGAGGCCAACAACACCACCACTTTCGGCGATGTCGCCGGCTGCGACGAAGCCAAGGAAGAGGTCAAGGAACTGGTCGACTTCCTCAAGGATCCGCAGAAGTTCCAGAAGCTCGGCGGCCGCATTCCGCGCGGTGTGCTGCTCGTCGGCCCTCCGGGCACCGGCAAGACATTGCTCGCCAAGGCGATCGCCGGCGAGGCCAAGGTGCCGTTTTTCTCGATCTCTGGCTCCGACTTCGTCGAGATGTTCGTCGGCGTCGGCGCGGCCCGCGTGCGCGACATGTTCGAGCAGGCCAAGAAGAGCGCGCCGTGCATCATCTTCATCGATGAGATCGACGCCGTCGGCCGCCATCGCGGTGCCGGTCTCGGCGGCGGCAACGACGAACGCGAGCAGACGCTGAATCAGATGCTGGTCGAGATGGACGGCTTCGAGACGAACCTCGGCGTCATCGTGATGGCCGCCACCAACCGGCCCGACATCCTCGACCCGGCACTGCTGCGGCCGGGCCGTTTCGACCGCCAGGTCTATGTCACGCTGCCCGACGTTCGCGGCCGTGAGCAGGTGCTCAACATCCACATGAGGAAGGTTCCGGTCGGACAGGACATTCGTGCAGACATCCTCGCGCGCGGCACGCCGGGCTTTTCGGGCGCTGACCTCGCCAACCTCGTCAACGAGGCGGCGCTGTTCGCAGCGCGTCGTTCGGGTCGCGTCGTTGAGATGGTCGACTTCGAGAAGGCCAAGGACAAGATCATGATGGGTCCCGAGCGGAAGTCCATGGTCATGCCCGAGGAAGAGCGCCGCAATACGGCGTATCACGAGTCGGGCCACGCGCTGGTCGCGCGCCTGATGCCGAAGACCGACCCGGTCCACAAAGTCACCGTGATCCCGCGCGGCCGCGCCCTCGGCGTGACGATGCAGTTGCCCGAAGGCGACCGCTACAGCCTCGACAAGGAGCGCATGCTGTCGACGATTGCGGTGCTCTTCGGCGGCCGCATCGCCGAGGAGGTCTTCATGCACCAGATGACGACCGGCGCCAGCAACGACTTCGAGCGCGCGACCTCGATCGCCCGCGACATGGTCACCCGCTACGGCATGAGCGACGAGCTGGGCCCGATGGTGTATGCCGAGAACGAGGGCGAGGTCTTCCTCGGTCGCTCGGTGACCAAGACGACGACGATGTCGGAAGAGACGATGCGGAAGGTCGATGCCGTGATCCGCCGCATCATCGACGAGCAGTACGCCGCGGCGCGCAAGCTCATCGAGGACAACCAGGACAAGATGCACGCGATGGCGAGCGCACTGCTCGAATGGGAGACGATCGACGCCGAGCAGATCGACGACATCATGTCCGGCAAGCCGCCGCGCACGCCAAAGGACTGGACGCCGACGGTAGTGAAGTCGGTCGGTGGCCCGCCACCGGTGACGCCGGGCAGCGCGCCGGCCGTGGTGTGACCCTGGCTCGGCGACTCGAACTGACAACGGGGCTTCGGCCCCGTTTTCTTTGGTGCCGTTCATGATCTGGCAGGCCGGCCGTTTTCGCATCGACCTGGCCAGGCCGCAGGTGATGGGCATCGTCAACCTGACGCCCGATTCGTTCTCCGACGGTGACCCCGGCTTCACGCCAGCCGGCGCGATCGCGACCTGCGAGCGTTTGCTGGCGAGCGGCGCTGACTTGCTCGACCTCGGCGGCGAATCGAGTCGACCCGGCGCCTTGCCGGTGAGCGTCGAGGCGGAGCTGGCGAGGGTGCTGCCGGTGCTGCACGCCGCGGTCGAGCTCGGCTGTCCGATCTCGATCGACACGGCCAAGCCCGAAGTGATGCGCGCCGCGCTCGACCTCGGGGCGGACATCGTCAATGACATTGGCGCTCTGCGCACGCCGGGTGCGCTGCAGGCGGTTGCGGCACATCCTGCGTGCGGCGTTTGCCTGATGCACATGCGCGGCAACCCGCAGACGATGTTCGGCGACACTGCCTACGCCGACTTGGTTGCCGAGGTAACGGCGTTCCTGCGCGATCGCACTTCGGCCGCACGAGCCGCAGGCATCGGCGCCGATCGCATCGTCGTCGACCCCGGCATCGGCTTCGCCAAGACGCCGGTCCAGAACATGGAGCTCCTGCAGCGTCAGCGCGAGCTCCTCGATGTCGGCCAGCCGCTCCT
>JAYVNL010000250.1:0-11232 GCA_043758495.1 Rhizobacter sp. | reverse complement strand
GAGCTGATCGTCTTCATCAGGAAGATCCGCGAGCACGGCGTCACCGTGATCCTCATCGAGCACCACATGGATGTGGTGATGAGCATGTGCGACCGCGTCTCGGTGCTCGACTTCGGCCAGAAGATCGCAGAAGGCACGCCGGCCGAAGTGCAGGCCGACCCGAAGGTGATCGAGGCCTACCTGGGCGGTGAAGTCGAGGCGCAGCCCGCATGAGCGCCGTCCTCTCTTCTGCAAGCGCGCCGATGCTTTCGATCAAGGATCTCGTCGCCGGCTACGGCAAAGTGCAAGTCCTCCACGGCATCTCGATCGAAGTGCCGAAGGGCAAGGTCGTGACGCTGATCGGCTCCAACGGTGCCGGCAAGACGACGACGATGCGCGCCGTCTCGGGAATGATCGCGCCGAGCGGCGGCGAGATCACGCTCAAGGGCAAGCGCATCGACGGCCTCGAGTCGTACACCATCGCCAAGCTCGGCCTGGCGCATTCGCCGGAAGGCCGGCGCGTGTTCGCGACGATGTCGGTCGAAGACAACCTGCGCCTCGGCGCTTTTCCGCGCCTCACCGGCAGCCGGCCGCGCGGCGATGTCGCTGCCGATCTCGAGCGCGCGATGGAGCTGTTCCCGCGCCTCAAGGAGCGTCGCCTTCAGTTGGCTGGCACGCTCTCCGGCGGCGAGCAGCAGATGCTGGCGATGGCGCGCGCGACCATGCTCAACCCCGATGTCGTGCTGCTCGACGAACCGTCGATGGGGCTGGCGCCGATACTCGTCAACGAGGTCTTCCGCATCGTCGCGCGATTGAAGGCCGAAGGCGTGACGATGCTGCTGGTCGAGCAGTTCGCCGCGGCCGCGCTCGCCGTTGCCGACTACGGCTACGTACTCGAGAACGGCCGCATCTCCGTGCACGGCCCGGCCGAGCAACTGCGCGACGACCCGGCCGTGCGCGCCGCCTATCTGGGCGGCGGCGCGCACTGACCTCAGAGCGCGGGGGAAGCGGCGCCGTGACCGTGGCACCAGGCTCCGCGCTCGCCGCGCTGTGGTCGTCGGCCGGCCTGCCCGCAGTTGCGCCCGGCGAAGTGCTGCTCAGCGGCGCCGAGCCGGCGCTGCCGTCGTCGTTCGCAGTCGGCACGGCGTCGCAGGTGTCGCAGGCGGCGGCCGCGCTGGCCGCGGCCACGCTCGGAAGGCATCGCAATGGCCTCGATCAGCAGATCGCCGTCGACATGCGCGAGGCGGCGCTCGAAAGCTGCGGCCACTTCACCGTCGATGGCCAGGCGCCCGTCGTCTGGGACAAGGTCGCGGGCCTCTATCCGTGCGGCGTCGACGGCCAGGGCGGCTGGGTCCGCCTTCACACCAACTTCGCCCATCACCGCGACGGCGTGCTGCGGTTGCTCGGCCTGCCGCCGGGATCGGGCAGCGAGCGCGCGTCGGTGGCCGCGGCATTGACTGGCTGGACCGCGCTCGACTTCGAAGCGGCGGCCACCGAAGCCGGTCTCGCCGTCGCCGCCCTGCGCTCGCACGACGAGTGGCAGCGTCATCCGCAGTCGCTGGCGATTGCCTGCCTACCGCTGGTGGAGATCCGGCGCATCGGCGACGCACCGCCGCTGTCCTGGCCGACGCTGGCGCAAGCGTCGCGGCCGCTCGATGGCCTGCGCGTTCTCGACCTCACGCGCATCCTCGCCGGACCGGTCGCCGGCCGCACCCTCGCGGCCCATGGCGCCGACGTGATGCTCGTGAACTCACCGCATCTGCCCAACATCGACGCCATCGCCGACACCAGCCGAGGCAAGCGCTCGGCGCTCGCCGACCTGCGCTTCGAAGTCGGCCGGGCCGGGCTGCGCAGCGTGCTTGCCGACGCGCATGTGTTCCTGCAGGGCTACCGGCCCGGCGGCCTCGCGGCGCTCGGTTTCGGCGCCGAAGATGTCGTGCGCTGCCGACCCGGCATCGTTCACGCAACGCTCTCGGCCTACGGCCGGCTCGGCCCGTGGTCGGGCCGACGCGGCTTCGATTCCCTGGTGCAGACTGCCACCGGCTTCAACGTCGACGAGGCGCACGCTGCCGGCGCCGCCGCACCGAAGCCACTGCCGATGCAGGTCCTCGACATGGCCTCCGGCTTCCTGCTCGCCTTCGGAATCGCCGCCGCGCTCGGCCGGCAGCGAACGCAAGGCGGCAGCTGGCAAGTCGAGGTGTCGCTGGCGCGGACCGGCCAGTGGCTGCGCGAGCTCGGCCGCGTCGAAGGTGGCATCTGTGCGCCGGTGCCCGACTTCTCGGCACTCCTCGAGACCAGCGTGTCCGGCTTCGGCAGCCTGACTGCAACGCGGCACGCGGCCCGCCTTTCGAGGACACCGGCGGGCTACACGCGGCCGTCGGTGCGGCCAGGAACCGACCCGCTGTCGTGGTCGCCACCGTGACAGAATCCGGTCCGCTTCGGCCGCCCGCTCCTGCCCTTGAACCTCGTCTTCCCGCACACCTTCGTGCCGTGGTTCCGCACCGTGGCGCCGCACATCCACGCCTACCACGGCAAAACCTTCGTGGTCGCCATCGCCGGCGAGCTGATTGCCGCCGGCAAGCTGGCGTCGTTCGCGCAGGACCTCGCAATCCTGCAGGCGATGGGCATCAAGATCGTCCTCGTGCATGGCTTTCGACCGCAGGTCAACGAGCAGCTGCGCTCGAAGGGCCACGCCTCGCGCCACAGCCACGGCATGCGCATCACCGATGCGGTGGCGCTCGACAGTGCCCAGGAAGCTGCCGGCCAGCTTCGCTTCGAGATTGAGGCGGCGTTTTCTCAGGGCCTGCCGAACACGCCGATGGCCAACGCGATCGTCCGCGTCGTCTCGGGCAACTTCCTCACCGCACAGCCGGTCGGCGTCGTCGACGGCGTCGACTTCATGCACAGCGGCATCGTGCGCAAGGTCGACGCTGCCACCATCCGTCGCGCCATCGACATCGGCGCGATGGTGCTGCTGTCGCCGTTCGGCTTCTCACCGACGGGCGAGGCGTTCAACCTCACGATGGAAGACGTCGCCACCAGCACGGCGATAGCGCTGCAGGCCGACAAGCTGCTCTTCGTGACCGAGGTGCCCGGCATCCACGAAGACCCGACCGATGCCGAGACGCCGATCGACACCGAGCTCACCCTCGCCGAGGCCGAACGGATGCTGGCGGCGCTGCCGCGGCCTCTGCTGCCGACCGACACGGCCTTCTATTTGCAGTACTGCGTGCGCGCGTGCCGCGGTGGCGTCGAGCGCTCGCATATCGTGCCGTTCGCGATCGATGGCTCGCTGTTGATGGAGGTCTTCACACACGACGGCATCGGCACCATGGTCGTCGACGAAAAGCTCGAAAGCCTGCGCGAGGCGACCGCCGACGACATCGGCGGCGTGCTCCACCTGATCGAACCTTTCGAGCGCGACGGCACGCTGGTCAAGCGCGACCGGACCGAGATCGAGCGCGATATCGACAACTACACCGTCATCGAGCACGACGGCGTGATATTCGGCTGCGCCGCGCTCTACCCTTACCCCGAAGCGCGAACCGCTGAAATGGCAGCGCTGACGGTGTCGCCGCACGTTCAGGGCCAGGGCGACGGCGAGCGCATATTGAAACGCGTCGAGCAGCGCGCGCGCGCCCTCGGCCTGGACAGCATATTCGTGTTGACGACCCGAACCATGCACTGGTTCATCAAGCGTGGTTTCGTGCAGGCCGATCCCGACTGGCTGCCGGAAGCACGCAAACGTAAGTACAACTGGGACCGTCGCTCCCAGGTATTCGTCAAGAAGCTGGCCTGAGCCGGTATTGAAAGACTGCAGGGAATCATGGCCAGAACCGTTCAGTGCGTGTATTTGAAGCGCGAGGCCGAAGGTCTCGGCTACGCCCCGTATCCCGGCGAACTCGGCAAGCGCATTTACTCTTCCGTCAGCAAGGAAGCCTGGGGCGCCTGGCTTAAACACCAGACGATGTTGGTCAACGAGAACCGCCTCAACCTTGCCGATCAACGGGCCCGCCAGTATCTCGCTCGGCAAATGGAGAATTTCTTTTTCGGATCCGGCGCCGAGCAGCCGGCAGGATATGTCCCGCCGCCACCCTGAGGTCTTATAGAATCCGTATGGCCATACCCGGCATGACCAGAGCGAAGGATCGACGTGGCTACATTGCAAGACCTCATGGCGCAAAAGGAGGCACTCGAGCGCCAGATCGAGCAAACCAGGTCGAGCGAGCGTGGCGCGGCGATCGACAAAGTCAAGGCACTGATGGCCGAGTATGGTTTGACTCCGGCCGACCTTGGCTCGCGCTCCGGCAAGTCGTCGCCTAGAAAGGCCACGTCTGGCGGCGGCAAGGTCGCGGCCAAATACCGCAATGCGTCGACCGGCGAATCGTGGAGCGGCCGCGGGCTGCAGCCGCGGTGGCTGAAAGCCGCCATCGCGAGCGGCCGCAAGATCGGCGAATTCGCGGTCTGAACGAGGCCGGCGTGGCTCCGGGGTAGCGCCGCGCTCGCATCGGCGAGCGAGAATCGGATTTTGGAAGCGTTGGGCAGGCCGCGAAAAGCGCCTGCTCATCTCGATTCATGATTCCGCCCGCCTTCGTCCACGACCTGATCGCCCGCGTCGACATCGTCGAGATCGTCGGCCGTTCGGTCGAGTTGAAGCGCGCCGGCGCCACCTGGAAGGGGCTCTGCCCGTTCCACGGCGAGAAATCGCCGAGCTTCACCGTCAGCCCGTCACGGCAAACCTATCACTGCTTCGGCTGCGGCGTTCATGGCAACGCCGTCGGCTTCCTGATGGAGCAGCACGGCATGGGTTTCATCGACGCCGTTCGCGACCTCGCCCAGCAGGCCGGAATGACGGTTCCCGAAGATACCTCGACGGCAGGCGAGCGTGAACAGGCGATCGCGCAGAAGCAGCGCCAGGCGACGCTGAGCGACGTCCTCGCGAAGGCGGCCGACAGCTACAAGCGCCAGCTGAAGGCGAGCGACCGCGCCATCGCGTACCTGAAGGGGCGCGGCCTGAGCGGCGAAGTGGCGGCGCGGTTCGGTCTGGGCTATGCCGCCGAGGGGTGGCGGGGGCTGGCGAGCGTCTTCGCCGAATACGACGATCCGCTGCTCGACGAGAGCGGGCTCGTCGTGAGCCATCCGGCCGACGGGGAGGCCGCGGTGGGTTCAGGGAGCGAAGCAGCGGATACCACGGCGAAGAAGCGCTACGACCGGTTTCGCGACCGCATCATGTTTCCGATCCGTTCGGTGCAGGGTCCGGTCATCGGTTTCGGGGGTCGGGTGCTCGACCGCGGCGAGCCGAAGTACCTGAATTCGCCGGAGACGCCGGTGTTCGTGAAGGGCCGGGAGCTCTACGGCCTGTTCGAGGCCCGCACCGCCATCCGCCAGCGCGGCTATGCGCTCGTCGTCGAAGGCTACATGGACGTCGTCGCCCTGGCGCAGTCGGGGTTCGAGAACGCTGTGGCCACGCTCGGCACCGCCCCCTCGGCCGAACACGTGCAAAAGCTGGTCCGTTTCACCGAGGCGGTCGTCTTCAGCTTCGACGGGGATGCGGCTGGCCGCCGCGCCGCCGGGCGCGCGCTCGAGGCGAGCCTGCCGCATGCCACCGATACGCGCAGCTTTCGCTTCCTCTTCCTTCCTGCCGAGCACGACCCCGACAGCTTCGTCCGCGAGCTCGGCGCGCCGGCGTTCGAGCGGGCGGTCGCCGAGGCGGTGCCGCTGTCGCGCCAGATCGTCGCCCAGGCCGGCGCCGATACCGATCTCGCCACCGCCGAGGGCCGCGCCCGTTTTCTCGCCAACGCCCGCCCGCTCTGGTCGGCCTTGCCCGACGGCATGCTGAAGCGTCAGTTGCTCGGCGAGATCGCATCGCGGGCGGCGCTGCCCGTCGACGAGCTGGCTTCGGCCTGGCAGGCAGCGGCGGCCCGGCGCGAGCGGCCGCCGGAGCGGGCGGCAGCCGCGCGACCACGTCGCTACGCGCGCCAGGCCATGCGCCAGCCGGCCGATCGGGTTGCCTGGCTGCTGCTCCTCGAAAGTCGGTGGTGGGAAACGCTGAGCACCGCAGAGCATGCCCTGCTCTGCGCCCTGCCCGGCTGGCACGGCGAGCTGTTTCGCTTCATCGATCGCGACGCGGCGGAGCACGGTGCGGTGTCCTGGGCGGTGCTCCGCGAGCGGGTCGCGGCGGAGGAATGGGCTGCTAGCGCCATGGCCCTCGTCGCAGGCGAAGACCCTGCGATCGAGCCCGTTGCCGAGGACCTGCGCCTCTCGCTGGCGCAGCTGCGGCAGGCGCCGGCACGTGAGGACGCCATGCGCGTGCTTCGACGCCTATGAGAGAAACGGCAGCTGGCATATAATCGAGGGTTTTGCGATCGCGGCAACGTGACGGCAGCACCTCCGGGCCCCGGCCACCCTTCGAAAAAGGGTCACCTTCAAGGCCAACTCTCCCCGCAAGGACTGCAACAGCGGCAGGTCGACCTCCCCAGGTCGGTTTGCCGGTCACCCCGCATCGGCCCGCACGGTATTCAACCCTCGTTGATTCGCCGCCGCGAGCTGCTTCGCCCGTGCCTGCGGAAGTCCGTCGACCTTGAATTTCGCGCATCGGCGCGCAATTCGACTATCGGGCTCGCACGCACGCCGACACCCCATTGCCGAGGAACCGCATGACCGCCAAGAAGCTCGCCCCGACCGCCGTTGCTTTCCAAGCCACCGCCACCGCCACCAAGCCGACGAAAGCCGTCGCCACCATGGTCGAGGCGAAGAAGAAGCCCGTGGCCTCAGCGAAGGTCGTGGACATCGCGGCCAAGAGCAAAGGAGCGGCTGCGAAGAAGGGCAAGAGCGACGGCAAGGCCGCCAAACCGGAAGCGTCCGACGTCGACCTGTCCGAAATCGAATCCGAGATCGAGGGCGAACCCGTCGTCGTTGTCGAGGCCGACGCCGCCAAGGCCAAGCCGCTGCGCATGAAGGTGTCGCGCGCCAAGGAGCGCGCTCTGATGCGCGAGTTCGGTCTCGACGAGACCCAGCTGACCGAAGAAGAGGTCGCCAAGCGCCGCCAGGAGCTGAAGACGCTCATCAAGATGGGCAAGACGCGTGGCTTCCTGACGCATCAGGAAATCAACGACCACCTGCCCGAAAAGCTCGTCGACCACGAAATCCTCGAGGCAATCGTCTCGATGCTCAACGACATGGGCATCGCCGTCTACGAGCAGGCACCCGACGCGGCGACGCTGCTGATCGCCGGCGGCGGTGCCACCACCGCGACCGAAGAGGAAGCCGAGGAAGCCGCCGAAGCCGCTTTGTCGACGGTCGATTCCGAGTTCGGCCGCACGACCGATCCGGTGCGCATGTATATGCGCGAGATGGGCACCGTCGAGCTGCTGACGCGCGAAGGCGAGATCGAAATCGCCAAGCGGATCGAAGGCGGCCTGCAGGCGATGATGCTGGCGATCAGCGCTTCGCCGACGACGATCGCCGAGATCCTCGTCTACGCCGACCGCATCGGCTCGGGCGAAATGAAGATCTCGGAGGCTGTCGATGGCTTCGTGTCGGTCGACGAGGCCGACGACTACGTCGCCGAGGAAGATGTCGACTTCTTCGACGAGGAAGACGATGACGACGGCAACGGCGGCTCGAAGGCGCTGACCAAGAAGCTCGAGGAGCTGAAGGTGGCCGCGCTCGTCAAGTTCGACGCCCTGCGCATCAACTTCGACAAGATGCGAAAGGCGTTCGAGAAGGACGGCTACCAGTCGCCCTCGTACAGCCGCGCCCAGCAGGCGATCAGCACCGAGCTGATGACGATCCGCTTCACCGTCAAGACGATCGAGAAGCTCTGCGCGATCCTGCGCTCGCAGGTCGACGACGTGCGCCGCTACGAGCGTGAGCTGAGGAAGATCCTGGTCGACAAGTGCGGCATGCCGCAGGAATACTTCATCAAGAACTTCCCGCCCAACATCCTCAATCTGAAGTGGGCGGAAAAGGAAGTCCAGGCGGCCAAACCGTACAGCGTCATCCTGGCGCGCAACCTGCCGCCGGTGCAGGAGCTGCAGAAAAAGCTCACCGAGCAGCAGGCCCGCGCGGTCGTGCCGCTCGACGACCTGAAGCGCATCAACAAGCGCATGAACGAAGGCGAGCGCTCGTCGCGCGATGCCAAGAAGGAAATGATCGAGGCCAACCTGCGCCTCGTGATCTCGATCGCCAAGAAGTACACCAACCGCGGCCTGCAGTTCCTCGACCTGATCCAGGAAGGCAACATCGGCCTGATGAAGGCGGTCGACAAGTTCGAATATCGGCGCGGCTACAAGTTCTCGACCTATGCCACCTGGTGGATCCGCCAGGCAATCACCCGCTCGATCGCCGACCAGGCCCGCACCATCCGCATCCCGGTGCACATGATCGAGACGATCAACAAGATGAACCGGCTGAGCCGCCAGCACTTGCAGGAATTCGGCTTCGAGCCGGATGCGCCCACGCTGGCCGAGAAGATGGAGATCCCGGAAGACAAGATCCGCAAGATCATGAAGATTGCCAAGGAGCCGATCTCGATGGAAACGCCGATCGGCGACGACGACGATTCTCATCTTGGCGACTTCATCGAGGACACCAACAACACGGCGCCTATCGAAGCCGCGATGCAGGCCGGCCTGCGCGACGTGGTCAAGGACATTCTCGATTCACTGACGCCGCGCGAGGCCAAGGTGCTGCGCATGCGCTTCGGCATCGAAATGAGCACCGACCACACGCTCGAGGAAGTCGGCAAGCAGTTCGACGTGACGCGCGAGCGCATCCGCCAGATCGAGGCCAAGGCGATCAGGAAGCTCAAGCACCCTAGCCGGTCCGACAAGTTGCGGACCTATCTCGACACTCTCTGACCGTTGCGCCTCGCGCACAGGGTTCCCGTCGAAAGGCAGGAACCCTTTTTGCTCCTTGGAGGCACTATAAACTTGGGCGCGTGACTCGCGCACTTCCTTCGAGATGACCCAGGTCCTCAAACGCACCGTGCTTTTCGCCGACCTGCGCGGCAGCACCTCGATGTACGAGACCCTGGGCAACACCGACGCCACCGCGATGGTCACGCGCAGCGTCTCGGTGCTCGCCCGCATCGTCGGTACACGCGGCGGCACCGTCATCAAGACGCTGGGCGACGGGCTCATGGCCACGTTCGAACGGCCCTCCGCTGCCGTCGCCGCGGCCGACGACATGCACGATTCCATGGCGCGCATCGGCGCCCCGGGCGAAGCGCAGGGCGAAGTGCCGGCGGTGCCGCTGCGCCTGCAAGTCGGCCTCGCGCACGGCGAGGTCGTGGAGATGCAGGGCGACGTGTTCGGCGATGCCGTCAACGTCGCGGCCCGCCTGCTCGACCATGCCGGCGACAACGAGACGCTCGCCACCTCGGACGTGGTCGACGGCCTCGGCGAATGGGAGCAGTCACGCTTTCGCAGCCTCGACCGCATGCAGCTTCGAGGCCGCGCCGAGCCGGTGCACGTGCACCTGCAAGAGACTTTACGCCGCTTCGGCGACACCGCCGCCACCGCCTACGGCGACATGCTCGCGCCGGTGGCCGAGCCCGAGGCGATCCGCCTGATCTGGGTCGACGTGAACCGCATCTTCGCCGGCATCACCCTGCCCGTGGTGCTCGGCCGCAGCCCGCAGGCCACTTACATCATCGACGACAACCGCGTTTCCCGGTCGCATGCCCGCATCGACTGGCACGGTGGCACGTTCCAGCTCGTCGACCTCAGCTACAACGGTACCTATGTTCGCTTCGACAACGACCCGGAAATCATCAGCCTGCGGCGTGGCGCATGCACGCTGCACGGCAGCGGCGTCATCGGTCTCGGTACGCCACCGTCGGAGCCGCTTAGCCCCTGCGTGCGTTTCGAGGTGATGAAGTTCGCCGACACGCAGCGCGGGCAGTCACCGTTCGAGTTCGGGCTCGAGTCCTGATGGCGGTCGCTCCAGAGCCGGCGTTCGCACACGGCCAGTCGCCGACCACGGCGGTGGTGGTGTGCAACCTCGGCACACCCGAGGCGCCCACGGCCGCAGCGGTGCGCCGCTACCTCGCGGAGTTCCTGAGCGACCCGCGCGTCGTCGAGATCCCGCGCCTGCTGTGGCTGCCTTTGCTGCACGCGGTGATCCTGCGCGTGCGGCCCGCGCGCTCGGCACGCAAGTACGCCAGCATCTGGACGCCGCAAGGCTCGCCGCTCAAGGTGTGGACGGAGAAGCAGGCCGTGATGCTGGGCGGCTATCTCGGCCAGCGCGGGCAACGGGTGATGGTGCGCTACGCCATGCGCTACGGCACGCCGGCCATCGGTGCGGTGCTCGACGAAGTGAAGGCTGCGGGTGCCGATCGCATCCTCGTGCTGCCGCTCTATCCGCAGTATTCGGCATCGACCACCGCGAGCATCACCGACGAACTCGCGGCCTGGATGCGGCGCACGCGCAACCTGCCGGAGCTCCGCCTCGTGAAGCACTACCACGACGACACGGGCTATATCGGCGCCCTGGCCCAACGCGTGAACGACCACTGGATGACGCACGGCCGGCCCGATCGGCTGGTGCTGAGCTTTCACGGCGTGCCGCGACGCACCCTCACGCTCGGTGATCCCTACCACTGCGAATGCCTGAAGACGGGCAGGCTGCTCGCCGAGCGTTTGAAGCTGCCCGCCAGCTTCGTCAACATCACGTTCCAGAGCCGTTTCGGCAGCGCCGAGTGGCTCCAGCCCTACACCGAGCCCACGGTCATCGAGCTTGCCAGGGCAGGCGTGAAGCGCGTCGACTTGATGTGTCCCGGCTTCACGTCCGACTGCCTCGAGACTCTGGAAGAAGTCGACCAGGAGGTGCGCTCCGCTTTCCTCGACGCCGGCGGTGCCGAGTTCGGCTACATCCCCTGCCTCAACGACCAGCATGAATGGATCGCTGCGCTGGCGGCCATCGCGACCCGGCACATGCAGGGCTGGGACACGGCGGCCCCTACCCCCGAAGTGCTCGAGGTGCAACGGCAGCGAGCCATCGCCTTAGGCGCCAGCGCCTGAAGCCAGCGCCTGAAGCTGCAGAACGATCGGGGATTTTGCCGGTTGTGCGGCACTCTTCGCAGCGCGATAGTTCGCCCTCGGCCGAAGCGGCTGTGCTTCGGCACAGCCTCAGACATTCCTCTCCCGATTCGAAAGCAAGCATGAAAGCAGCTCGTTCATACGCCCTCGCCGCCGTCGTTGCACTGGCAGCCACCCACGCCGCAGCGCAAACACCTGCCGGCTACCCTGC
>JAYVNL010000249.1:0-11233 GCA_043758495.1 Rhizobacter sp. | reverse complement strand
GCTTTTGTCGGCCGCGAATTCTTAGAGTGTCCTTGTGATGCCGACATCGCACATCACCGCGAAGGCCGAGCAGCTTGCGCGGCCTGATCGTCAACCATTGTGTTCAAGGAGTATCACCATGTCGATTCGTTCCATCCCCACCGTCCTGGCTCTGGCTGCGGCGCTCGCCGCTCCCGCTGCCTTCGCAAAGCACAACCACACCGCCACCGGAAGCTTCGCGTCGAACAGTTCGGCGACTTCGCGACGAACTTCCAAACGTGTCAAGACACTCGGAGTTTGGCGATCGAACTCCGGAGCGTAGGTCGCTTCGCCGCGCACTTTGTCGAAGTAACCACTGCGTTGCGCCCGGAGAACGCTGGCCTGAACCTCCTCACGGCTGAGCGAACTGGTTGTGGCCTTCTGGAACTCTGGGGCGTAGGTCGCTTCGCCGCGCATCTTGTCGAAGTACCCTTCTCGCTGTGCTTGAAGAACCTCGCGTTCGACCTGATCGCGGGTCTTCGCCTGCGAAGCCGCCGAACTGTTCGACGCGAAGCTTCCGGTGGCGGTGTGTTTGTGCGTTGCGAAGGCAGCGGGAGCTGCGAGAGCTGCAGCCAGCGCCAGGACGGTGGGGATGGAACGAATCGACATGGTGATACTCCTTGAACACAATGGTTGACGATCAGGCCGAACAAGGTGCTTGGCCTTCGCTGTGATGTGCGGTGTCTGCATCACGGTTGTCACTTTAAGAATCCGAGGCCGACAGAACCTTGTTGGTCACATTACGGTTTGGTTATGTACGAGGCGCGGGAAAGATCAAACGAATGAGAGTGCTGCTGGTCGAAGACGAAGCAAAGCTGGCCGAGTACATCAGAAAGGGCCTTTCCGAAAACGGCTTCGTCGTCGATGTCGCGAAGGACGGCATCGACGGCAAGCACTTGGCGCTTCACGGCGAGTACGACCTGGTCGTGCTCGACGTCATGCTGCCCGGCATCGACGGTTTCGGCGTCTTGAAGGCGCTGCGGGAATGCCGGAACACGCCGGTGCTGATGCTGACGGCGCGCGACCGGGTCGAAGACAAGGTCAAGGGACTTCAGGACGGTGCCGACGACTACCTCGTCAAACCGTTTGCGTTCAGCGAATTGCTCGCACGGCTTCAGGCGCTCGGTCGTCGTGGTGTTCGTACCGGCGCTGACGAATCGACCGTGTTGAGGCTCGGCCCTCTCGAGCTCGATCTGGCCAAACGAAGAGCGACGCGTGATGGCAAGCGTCTCGATCTGACCTCGAAGGAATTCATCCTGCTCACGCTCCTGGTTCGAAGGCAGGGCGTGGTGCTTTCAAGAACTGTTCTCGCCGAACAAGTGTGGGACATGAACTTCGATGGCGAAACCAACGCCGTCGAAGTTGCTGTCCGACGGTTGCGCGCGAAGATGGACGATCCGTTCGACCAGAAGCTCCTGCGCACCGTTCGCGGAATGGGCTATGTATTGGAGGCGCCTTGACGCTTCGCCTTCGGCCAGCCTCCATCGCGGGCAGCCTCTCGCTCATGCTTGGGCTCGTCGCGTTGACCGTCTTCGCGATCGTCGGGGTCTTCCTCCACTGGTCTCTTCAAAGAGATTTGAGGGAAGCAGAGCGACGTGAGCTGGAAGACAAGATGGAGGTGGTTCAGCACTACGTCGCCGAAGCAAAGGATCTGAGTGACCTTCGGCACCAGCTCGACGACGTGCTGATCGGCAGCGGAACACTGCGCGCCTGGGTCTTGGCTGCGGACGGGTCTGTTCTCTACGGAGGCGCGCGCATGCCACTCGTGCAGACGCGCGCCGACGGCCGGCTTTCCATCACAAGGGAGGACGGCATCGCGCTATCTGGATTGATGCAAAGAGACCAGGTGATCGCGACAGCGCCCGGCGCCACTGTGTTAGTCGGCTTGGACAACCGTGCTCGCCAAGAGCTTCTGGTACGACACGACCGCATGACCGCCGCTGTGTGTGCCATCGGCGTGGTCCTGACGATGACGCTCGGCACCTGGCTGGTTCGACGAGGATTGCGGCCGCTCAGGCTCCTTGCCGAAGAGGCAGAGAGAGTCGACCCGGATTCGCTCGGAAAGCGGTTGGCAGCGCGTCCGCAGGATTCCGAGCTGGCTTCGCTGGTCGACAGCTTCAATCGAGCGCTGGACCGGATCGACAACGCCTATCAGCAACTCCAGGGCTTCAGCGCCGATGTCGCGCACGAACTGAGGACGCCTCTGGCCAGCTTGATCAGCGGTACGGAAGTCACCTTGTCTCGAACCAGATCGGTCGAAGAGATGCAGGACCTCCTCGCCTCGAACCTGGATGACTTGCGAGCCCTCTCCGCAATGGTGAACGACATGCTGTTCTTGGCGCATGCCGACCGGGGCGAGGTAGCGCGGAATCTTGCGAAGGTGTCTATGCGAGATGAAGTCTCTGTTGTCGTCGAATACCTGGAGGCGTCGCTCGAAGAGTCCGAACACACTGTCGTTATTGAGGGCGACCTCAAGGCCGACGTCAACTCTTCATTGATCCGGCGCGCCCTGGTCAATCTGATCTCGAACGCGGCGCGATACGCTCCGGTAGGGCAGTCCATCTTCGTTCGGCTAGAGCCTCTTGGCCCCATATCCCGCGTTGCCGTCAGCAATCCTGGCCCACCGATTCTGGACGCGCGGCGGATGTTCGATCGGTTTTGGCGAAGCGATTCTGCTCGAACGGATTCTTCCAGTCGCCATGGTCTCGGGTTGGCGATCGTTCGAGCCGTCGCTCGAATGCACGGCGGGGATACCTTCGCAGAGTCGCGCCACGGCCTCACAACCGTCGGGTTTACCGTGGCTTGTCCACGCGACCCGTTGAGCGGCGACGCTAAAGCACCATGACGAGTCGAATCGCCCTTGCTTGAGACGCAGGCCGGGGAAATTGCAACCGATAGTATTAGCCAGCGCCGTGACAACGAATCGGTGGAGCGGTCTCTATGCCTTGATTCCCCGTGGCAGCAGCCGGGAATAAGCGACGCGAGGAATCGTCAGTGGTTTGGCGATGGTGGGCGTCCGGATAGTGCCCATGACTGTGCGTGACCACGACCTGAACGTGTGCGTGAGTGTGGCCTTCCAGCGCCGCAGTTCCATCCGCGTGCCCATGCTGGTGGTGCATATCGTGGATGTGCTCATGCTGTGCTCATCGGATTCATGCGTGTGCAAGTGACCATGGCTCTCGGTGAGATGCAGCCACACGCCCACAGCCATCAGCGCACCGGCGATCAGCAACTGGGCCGTCACCGGCTCCTCCAACATCAACACGCCCAGCAGCGCGCCGAAGAACGGCGCCACCGAGAAGTAGGCCCCTGTTCGCGCCGTGCCCAGATGCCGCAATGCCACGGCGAACAGCACCAGGCTGGCGCCGTAGCTCAGGAAGCCCAGTAATGCGGCGGCGCCGAGCGTCGAGGCCTCGGGCCATGACGACCCGAGCTTCCACGCGAGCAGCAGGTTGGTGCTGCCCGCAGCCAGCCCCTTCACCATCGCGATGAAGGAGGCGTTGGACAACGAGACCAGGCGCGTGAGGTCGTTGTCGATGGCCCAGGCCAAGGCAAGCATCCAGCACTGCGAGCGCGCCGATTTCGACATGCATCGACACCTCGCCAGGCCAGCTCAACACGACCGCACCTGCGACGATCGCCAGCATACCGAGCGCAATTCGCCGATCGAAGTTTTCCTTGAACACGAATCAAGCGATCAGTGCGGTGAAGACGCCTTCGGCGTTGAGCAGCAACGATGCGCCGGTCGCCGACATCGAGGTCAAACCGTACATCAACAGCACGGGGCCGACCACGCGCCGGCCAGCGTGGCACCTGCCAACCAGCCCCACTCGCTGCGCGAGGGCCGGACGGCCTCGGCGTTTCGGACGCGACGCACAAGCTACAGGCCCACCCCCGAACCGAGGTAGAGCAAGGCCGCCAGCAGCCACGGATCGGTGTGGGTGAGCAGGAACTTGGCGAAAGGTGTCCCCGCTCCGAACAGCAGCGCTGCACCCAGCCCGCCGCGACTCGCTTTCGCAGCTCCGGCGCGCACTCTGAAACATTGGCGTAAACAAGCTCTCCGACTTTGAAGCCTTCAGACTGTGGCACAGGCGCCGCTGCAAGTCGGCTGCGCCCACCGAGCCGGTATCGAACGACAGCCCAGGTCGTTCCGGCTGTTTCGTAGGGCGACGGGCGCCCGGCAATGCCTGGCAACGTGCGGCGGCAGCTTCTCGAACAGGTCGATGCCAGTGACCTCTGCCTTGCGCCAACCGTCGTAGAAATCGTAGCGCCCCTCATACAGAGTGGTGCAAGCGGCCAACGAAACGCAGAAGCCAGCGAGCACCGCCGTTCGCTTGGCCGTCCTGCCGATCCGGTTCATGCCGGTGCTGCGCCGACCGCCCTGGCCGAAGCGCTCTCGTGAACATGGTCGCCTCGGCGGCCGACACAGTTGCAGCCGTCGCCATGTGCTGGCACGGCGTGAGTTCCAGTTGCAAGGTTGTGTGGAAGACCTGGAACCGTTCGGCCAGCACATCGCGAATGCTTGCGCGCAGGTCCTCGGACAGGCTCGATGCGGACTGCACGACGTGCGCAGTCAAGCTGTTCTTACCGCTCGTCAGCGCCCAGATGTGCAGGTCGTGCACGCTGATCACACAGGGCACCGCCACCGTCGCAGCGCCGACCTCGTCGACATCAACGTCTTCGGGCACGCAAAGAACAAGGCCATGACTTGAAAATATCCCCTCCGGGGGGATAGGATATGCCGATGGACAAAACACTGCATACCCACGAGTCCCACACGGCAGTTGCCAAGCGGCTGAAGCGCGCAAGCGGTCACCTGCTGAAGGTCATCGAGATGATCGAGGTGGGTCGACCATGCCTCGACCTGGCGCAGCAACTGCACGCTGTCGAGAGCGCGATCCACGAGGCCAAGAAGGCACTGATCCACGACCACCTTGACCATTGTCTCGACGCCGCTGTCGTGTCGTCGAGCAAGGCGGCGCGCGCGCCGATCGACGAGTTCAAGGCGATCACCCGCTACCTATAAACCTGCGCGCAATGGAAAACTTCAGCCAGCTCCTCCAGTCCGGCAACGCCTGGGTCTTCATTCCTTCGGCGATCCTGCTCGGCGCGTTGCACGGGCTAGAACCGGGGCACTCGAAGACGATGATGGCTGCCTTCATCGTCGCCGTGCGCGGCACCGTAGGTCAGGCCGTCCTGCTCGGCCTTGCAGCCACCTTGTCGCACACGGCTGTCGTCTGGGCAGTCGCGATGGGCGGCCTCTACTTCGGGCGCAACTGGAGCGCTGAGGCCACAGAGCCTTACTTTCAGGTCGCGTCGGCGGCACTGATCGTCCTGATCGCTCTTTGGATGCTATGGCGCACCTGGCGCGAGCAGCAGCGCGAGCGCATCGAAGCGGACCACGAAAGCGACCATGGGCATGGCCATGGCGAAGAACGGCGCCGGATCGACACAGGCCACGGCATCGTCGACCTGGAAGTCTTCGAGGATGGCGTCCCCCCGCGCTTCCGCATCCGGTTTGAAGGCCAATCCCGAGTGCCGCAGGGCCAGAACGTTCGCGTTGAAACTGTTCGTCCCGACGGCACGCGGCAGGCCTTCGTGCTCGCCAGCAAGGGCAGCTACCTCGAATCTGTCGACGAGATTCCTGAGCCGCACGAGTTCACTGCGCGACTCTCGATCGGCCACGGCGACCACACTCATGACTTCGACGTGGAGTTCGTCGAGCACGACCACGGCCACGCGCATGACCATGGCGGGCTGGACGTGTCCGATCCGGGCTTCCAGGATGCGCATGAACTCGCACACGCAAACGACATCAAACGTCGCTTCGCAACCGGCAATGTCACCACCGCGCAGATCATCGGCTTCGGGCTCACGGGCGGGCTGATTCCGTGCCCGGCGGCGATCACCGTTTTGCTGCTGTGCCTGCAGCTCAAGCGGTTCACGCTTGGGGCGTCGCTGGTGCTGTGCTTCAGCATCGGGCTTGCGGTGACGATGGTCGCTGCCGGCGTAGTCGCGGCGCTTGGCGTGAAGCACGCGTCGCGGCGCTTCGCCGGCTTCGGGACATTCGCGCGCCGCGCACCTTATGCATCGAGCGCTCTGATCATCGTCGTCGGCCTTTATCTGGGCTACCAGGGTGTGCACACGCTCAACGCCGGCGGCCATGCCGTCCAACGGGTAGATCAACCGGTCAGCCGGTTCTCGATGACGCTGTCCAGCCTGAGCGCAAGGCCGTCATGACTGCTGCAGTCGTCAATGGAACCACCGGTGGCGCGGGGTTGAACGCGCTGATGACCCGCGCGCGGTGGATCGAAGTCGCCCGCATCGGTGTCACCGGTGTGATCGCACTGCTGTTCTGGCAAGGCTTGGTGCCCATCCAGGTGCTCTGGGTCGCGATCGCGATCGGCCTGTACCCGCTCGTCAAGACCGGTGCTCTCGACCTGGTCCACGAACACAAGATCGGCACCGAGATTTTCGTCACCGTCGCGACACTGGTGGCCCTATTCGGTGGCGAGACGGTGGCCGGTGCCGTCCTGATGGTCATCATCCTGATCGCCGAGTTCATCGCGGAGTTGAACACCGACCGCGCGCGCGCTTCGATCAAGTCGCTGATCGGCTCGGTGCCACAGGTCGCGCTGCTGCGAAACGGCGGTGTGGAGCGTACGGTGCCGATCGGTGAACTCAAGGTCGGCGACGTGGTGCTGGTGCGACCCGGCGAAAAAATTCCGGTCGATGGCCGCGTCGTCGGGGGCCAGGGTTCGGTGAACGAAGCCTCGATCACCGGCGAGAGCGTGCCGCGGGACAAGGCTCTGGACGCGCAGGTGTTCGCCGGCACCGTGGTCGATTCCGGCGCACTCGACATCCGCACTGAGCGGCTCGGCACTGACACTACTTTCTCTCGAATCATTGCGCTCGTTGAAAACGCCGAGGCCGAACAGGCCCCGGTGCAGAAGCTGGCCGACAAGGTCGCCGCGTGGCTCATCCCGGTCGTGTTTGTCTTCCTGATCGTCGTCTACCTCGTCACGCGTGATGTGCGGATGATCGTCACGCTGATGATCTTCACGTCGCCCGCCGAACTGGGCCTGGCAACGCCGCTTGTGATGATCGCGGCCATCGCCCGCGCGGCGCGCTCTGGCATCCTGATCAAAGGCGGCATCTACCTGGAGTCGCTCGCCAAGGTCGACGTGATGGTGTTCGACAAGACCGGCACGCTGACGGCCAACAAGCCGATCGTCGTCGCTGTCGAATCGCATGACGGGACGTTTGACCGCGACACGTTGCTGCGTCTCGCCGCCGCTGCGGATCGGCGCTCCGCGCACCCGCTCGCCAAGGCGGTCGTCGATGCGGCGACGGGCAAAGGTCTCGATGTCCCCGAGCCCGAGGCGTTCGAGCAGTTGCAGGGCCGAGGCGTGCGTGCGACCGTTGAAGGTCGTACCGTGCTGGTGGGCAACGCCTCGCTGCTTCGCGAAGCCGGTGTGGCGCTCGAAGCCGCCGCCGAGGGCGGTGGCCGCACGCCGGTGCACGTGGCGGTCGACGGCCGCTTCGCAGGGGTGATCTTCATCGCCGACACCCTGCGTCCCGGTGCCAAAGAAGCGCTGGCGGAACTGAAGGCCAGTGGCGTCAAGCGCCTCGTGATGCTGACGGGCGACAACGCTGCGACGGCGCATGCGATCTCCGCCGAATTGGGCATCGACGAGGTGCGTGCCGACCTGATGCCCGAGGACAAGGTCAAGGCCATCGTCGAGTTGCAATCCCAGGGACACCGCGTGGCCATGATCGGCGATGGCATCAACGATGCCCCGGCGCTGGCGCGAGCCGATGTCGGCATCGCGATGGGCGGCGGAGGCACGCAGGCCGCACTCGAAGCGGCCGACATCGCGCTGATGACCGACGACCTTTCGAAGATCGCGGCCGCCCGTGCCATTGCCCGGCGCGCTTACCGCACCGTTCAGGAGAATCTGTTCATCGGCGTCGGCGTGGTGCATGTGCTCGGCATCACCGCTGCCCTGCTCGGCTGGATCGGCCCGATCCAGGCGGCAATCATTCATCTGGGGCCTGACATCCTCGTGTTCGTCAACTCGGTCAAACTGCTCAAGGTGCGCATCAAGGGTGCATAGGCCGCTCACTTCCGCCCCTTGCGTCATACCAAGACCGATCTCACCATGAAATACTCTGGCCGCTGATCTCGGATCGCACGATAAACACCCATGTCCCGCACCCAACGCCTTTCCGCACTGTCCGACCGCTTCACCAGCGGCCTGGGCCGCGCATGGCTGTTTGCACGCTGGCTGCTGGTGTTGGCGATGGTGTTCGATCAGGTCAGTGCGCCGTTTCATCACCATCACCACGATGGCGTCGAAGTCCAGTTTGAACTGGGTCTCTCCCACGACCTGCTGGACGGCGGCGAGACCCACGTCGACGGCGACGAACACCTTGCGGGCTCGCACTTCGCGATGGCGATCCGCGTCGACTCCTCGCGCATCGGGCAACTGCCGGCGGTCGACTCCGCAGATGCAGCGATTGCCGTCAACACCAGCTTGCAACTGCTTGCTGCGCTTGACACGCTTGCCCCCGAGCACTGGGTCCGCGACCGATCGACCCCCGATTTCCCCTCCCATCGAAGCCTGCCGCCTGCAGGCCGCGCTCCACCGCCCCACGCCTGAGACGACCTTTTAGCGCTTCACTGCGCTTGTCTCAGTCCTGCCCGCCTCGCTGCGGCGCAGGCTTTCGTGGAGCTTTCTCATGCAACGTCTTCCGTCCCGGCGCGCGCCTTCGCGCTCCGTCCCTGCACTCGTCCTGAGCGCACTTCTCGTGATGGCCGTGTCGGCCCGTGCGGCCGACGAGTTCGCGGTCACGCAGGCGCAGCTGCAGGGCTTGGGCGTCACGCTCCAACGCCTTGAGCGACCCGGCGACATCCAGGGCCAGGCCTATCCGGCACGGGTCGTCCTGCCGCCTGCTCAGGAGCAGGTCGTCAGCGCTCCGCTCGCCGGGCTGGTGGATCGGGTGCTGGTTGGCGAGAACGACATGGTCAAGAGCGGCCAGCCGCTGCTGCGTCTGATCAGCCCCGAGCTCGGCGAGCTGCAACTCAAGCTGCTGGAGGCGGCGTCGAAGAGCCGCCTCTCCCAAAAGACGCTGCAGCGCGAACGAGCGCTGTTCAACGAAGGCATCATTCCCGAGCGGCGGGTGCAAGAGGCAGAAGGTACAGCCGAAGGAGACAGTGCCCACCTGCGCCAGGCCGAGGCGGCGCTGCGCCTCGCCGGCCTCGACCCGAACAGCATCAAGAAGATCGCCGCCGGCGGAGGCCTGCAGGACGGGGTGACGGTGTTCGCGAAAGCGCCAGGCACGGTGATGGCGCTCTCGGCCAAGATCGGTCAGCGCGTGGCCCAGGCCGAGGCGCTGATGCGTGTCGCCGACACGCGCCAACTGTGGCTCGACATCCAGGTGCCCGCCAGCCGCCGCGCTCAGGTCGACATCAAGGGCGACCAGGTCATCGTGGTGGGCCGCGACGCGACAGCCACGCCGTTGAGCATCGGTGTCATGGTCAGCGACAACCAGACCGTGACGTTGCGCGCCCAGGTCACCAACGGTGCGAGCCTGCTGCGCGCCGGCGAGTACGTGCAGGTGCTGGTGCCTTTCGCCAGAGCCGCGACAGCGAGTGGCGCGGGCGCATCGGCCTGGGCCGTACCCGTGCAATCGGTGGTGCGCCAGGCCGACAAGGCCTACGTCTTCGTCCGCACCGAGAAAGGCTTCCTGGCGCAGCAGGTGCTTGCCCTGAACAGCGCGGGTTCATCGGTACAGGTACAGGGTCCGCTGAAGGCGGGTCAGGAGATTGCCGTCACCTCGGTGATTGCGCTGAAGGCGGCCTGGCTCGGCAAAAGCGGGAGCGAGAAATGAATCGCCCCTACGCTCACGTTCGTTCGCTTCACCCCAAGGGGGCGCAAGCCTCCGGGGGTCACGCAGGGGCCCCTTCGTGGCCCTTGGCGGCCCGGAAGGAGGCTTGAGATGCTCGCCCGCCTGGTTCAATTCGCGCTGACGCAGCGCCTGTTCGTCATGCTTGCGGCTGCGCTGCTGGCCGGCGGCGGTTGGTACGCGTTCCGCAACCTGCCCATCGACGCGTTCCCCGACGTGTCGAGCACGCAGGTCAAGATCATCATGAAAGCCCCGGGCATGACGCCCGAGGAGATCGAGAGCCGCATCGCGATCCCGATCGAGGTCGAGATGCTCGGCATCCCGCAGCAGCGCATCCTGCGCTCGGTTTCGAAGTACGGCCTCGTCGACGTGACCGTCGACTTCAACGACGGCACCGACATCTACTGGGCGCGCCAGCAGGTCGCCGAACGGCTGTCGAACATCACCGCCGATTTGCCGACCGGCATCAGCGGCGGCATGGCGCCGATCACGACGCCGCTGGGCGAGATGTTCATGTTCACCGTCGAATCGCCCGGCATGTCGCTGGAGGAGCGACGCAGCCTGCTCGACTGGGTGATCAGGCCGGCACTGCGCGGCGTCGCCGGTGTGGCCGACGTGAACGCGCTCGGCGGCAAGGTCCACAGTTTTGAGGTCGTGCCCGACGCGGGCAGGCTCGCGGCGGTGGGCCTGTCAACCGCCAAACTGAAAGCCGCCATCGAATCGAACAACCGGAACGACGGCGCGGGCCGCCTCGGCGAGGGCGACGAAGTGCTGCTGGTGCGCAGCGAAGGCAGTGTGAAGACGCAAGACGACCTGCGCGCCATCGTCGTCGCGAGCAAGGACGGCCGCACGGTCCGTCTCGCCGACGTGGCGACAGTGCGCGACGGCTCGGTCACGCGCTACGGCGTGGTCACGCAAAACGGTCGCGGCGAAGCAGTCGAAGGGCTGGTGCTGGGCCTGGCAGGCGCCAACGCACAGAAGGTCGTCGAAGGCGTGACGCGCAAGCTCGACGAGATCAGGCCCTCGCTGCCCAAGGGCGTGGAACTGAAGGTGTTCTACAACCGCGCCGGCCTGGTCGAGAAGGCGGTCGGTACCGTCTCGAAGGCGCTGCTCGAAGCGACCGTGATCGTGCTGGTTCTGCTCGGGGCCTTTCTCGGCAACGTGCGCGCCGCGGTGGCTGTCGCGGTGGTGCTGCCGCTTGCGGCGCTGTCGACCTTCATCATGATGCGGCTGGCCGGCATGTCGGCCAACCTGATGAGCCTGGGCGGTCTGGCGATCGCGCTCGGCATGCTGGTCGATGCGGCCG
>JAYVNL010000248.1:0-3687 GCA_043758495.1 Rhizobacter sp. | reverse complement strand
AAGGCCCGGGCGGCCGCGCCGAGTCGCCGTGGCCGCGGTGGTCGTAGCGGAGCACGGTGTAGTGGACGGCGAGCCGCGCCGCCAACGCGTCCCACATGTGGAGATCGAGGCCGAGGGCGTGGCTCAGCACCACCGGCGGGCCCTCGCCTTGAGTCGCAACGCGGATCTGCGGCGCGCTGAAGGTGTGATGGACCTGCACCCGAGCCGGGCTCGCGAGCGGCTGCGGCGCCGGCACCTTGCCTTCGTGGCGCAGGATCTCCATCGCGATCTTGAAGGCGGTGTTGGCCGCCGGCACGCCGCAGTAGATCGCGCCCTGCATCAGCGTTTCCTTGATCTTCTCGACCGCCACGCCGGCCTGCACAGCAGCGCGGCAGTGCAGCTCGAATTCTTCCCAGCGCGCCATGCCCATCGTCATGCCGAGTACCAGCAGTCGCCGCGTCTCGTGGTCGAGCCCTGGCCGGCCCCAGATCTCGTGCCACGCGTATCGCGTGATGAGGCTCTGGAAGTCGGCGTTGAAGTCGGTGGCACCGGAGAGAGAGCGGTCGACCCAGGCATCGCCGAGGACGGCACGGCGGTTGACGAGGCCACGCCCGAAATCATCGACGCGGGAAGAATCGGAGATGTCGGACATGGGGTGAGGACCGGTTTACAGGCGGGCTGCGTCGAGCCGCTCGACCTTGCGGTTGACGAGGTGGCGGATGTTGGCGAGCGAGGCCAGGTGCAGCTGCATCAGCATGAGCAGGCCCGTGCGGTGCAGCTCGACGACGACAGCATCGGGCAGCGCGTGCATACGGTCCTCGTCGATGGCGTGGAAGCCGTCGATCGCGATGCGGCGGCCGTTCGGCAGCGTCGCCTCGGCCTTCATCTCCTTCAGCACGTCGAGGGCGACGACGCGCTCGCAGAAGGCCCGGGTGCGACCGGCCTCGAGCTCGAAGCGCTCGAGGAAGTCGATCGCCCGCTGCAACGCCGGAGCGGGCTGGTCATCGGCGTCGAAGAGCGCTTCGGCGCCGCTCTCGGTGAAGCCGACCCAGCTGTCGTCGACGAGCACGGCGAGTCCGCCCGCGCCCGCTTCGGCGGCCGACGCGAACGGATAGCGGCGGATGTAGGCCGGGATGTAGCGGCCGGTCCAGCGGCCGCCCTCGCCGAGCTGCAGGTTTTCGCCGGCGGCCAGGCCGAGCAGGGCAACGGTCGACATCGCCGGCCGGCCGTGAGCGTCGTCCTCGCCGGTGGCGACGAAGAGCAGCGGCAGCTCGAGCCCGGCCTGCGAGAACTCGGTCGCGGTGATGAACACCGCGTGCAGGTCGGCGGCGACGCGGAAGTCGGTCAGCGGCGAGATGCGGCGGGCGCGGTGCAGCTTCGGATCGAGCGCCACCGAGTGCCGGTAGAGCGACGAGGGAACGGCATTCACGCAGGGCTGCCGGGCTGGCGACCGGCCGGCTCGGCAGCGAGCGCGCTCACCAGCACCTTGTCGACGCGCTTGCCGTCGAGGTCGACGACCTCGAAGCGCCAACCGCTCCATTCGACCGAGTCGGCGGTCTCGGGCAGGCGGCCGAGCAGCAGCATGATCATCCCGGCCAGCGTGTTGTAGCGGCCGCGGTCCTCCTCGGGAAGCTCCTTGAGCTCGAGGCGATCCTTCAGCTCCTGGGTCGGGATGAGGCCGTCGAAAAGCCAGCTGCCGTCGTCGCGCTGCACCGCCCAGGAGTTGTCGTCGGTCTGAGCGCCGAACTCGCCGGTGATTGCCTCCAGGACGTCGCGCACGGTGATCATTCCCTGGACCTCGCCATACTCGTCGACGACGAAGACGATTTGCGTCGCCGAGGCGCGGAAGTGCTCCAGCAGCTCCATGCCGGAGAGTGTTTCCGGCACGAACACCGGCGACTGCAGGTCCTGGTCGAGTGCGAACGCCTTGCCGTGGATCGCCTGCTGCAGCAGCTGCTGCGCAGTGATGACGCCGAGCACGTCGTCGAGGCCGCCGCGGCAGACCGGGTAGCGCGAGTGATCGACGCCGCCGATCACCCGCAGCACGTCGGCGGCGGTGCTGCCGGCCTCGAGCCAGACGATCTCGGCGCGCGGAATCATCATCGAGCCGACCTGGCGGTCGTCGAGGCGGAACACGTTGCGCACCATCTGGTGCTCGTGTGCCTCGATGACGCCGGCGTCGAGCCCCTGCTCGAGGCTGGCCGCGATCTCTTCCTCGGTGACGCTGCGGTCGGGAACGACATGCAGGCTCATCAGCCTGAGCGTCGCCTCCGTGCACCACGACAGCAGCTTCACGAACGGCCGCACGATGAGCGAGAGCCACTCCATCGGCCGCGCGACGACGCGCGCCACCGACTCCGGATACATGATGCCGATGCGCTTGGGCACCAGCTCGCCGAAGATGATGCTGAGGAAGGTGATCGTGACCACGACCATCGCCGTCGCCGAAACCTGGGCGGCGCGGTCGCCGATCCCGAAGGTGCCATGCAACCACGCGGCGAACGGGCCCGAGAAGGCGGCGTCGCCGATGATGCCGTTGAGGACGCTGATCGAGGTGATGCCGACCTGCACGACCGAGAGGAACTTGGTCGGGTCGTCGTGCAGCGCCATCGCGTGCCGCGCGCCGCTGTCGCCTGCCTCCACCATGACCTGCAGCCGGGCCTTGCGGCTGGCGGTGAGCGCCATCTCCGACATGGCGAACAGTGAATTCAAGAGGATCAGGAACAGCAGTAGGGCAACGTCCATGCGCTGGCGCGGGCGGTGTCAAGCCAGGCAGCGTAGCAGAATCGCCCGCGTGTCCACCTACTTCGTCGGCGACGTCCAGGGCTGCGCCAATGCCCTCGATCGGCTGCTCGCCGCCATCGACTTCAGCCCGTCGCGCGACAGGCTCTACGTGCTCGGCGACCTGGTCAACCGCGGCCCCGACTCGCTGGGCACGCTGCGCCGCCTGCGCGGCTTGGGCGACGCCGCCACCTGCCTGCTCGGCAACCACGACTGGCACCTGCTCGCCGCCGCCGCCGGCGTGCGGCCGCTGCACCGCGCCGACACGCTGGGCGAGATCCTCGATGCGCCCGACCGCGAGCAATGGCTCGACTGGCTGCGCCATCGCCGCATGGCGGTGCACGAGCAAGGCTGGCTGATGCTGCACGCCGGCGTCGTGCCGCAGTGGGACCTGGCGACGACACTCAGCCTCGCCACTGAACTCGAACGGGCCCTGCGCGATTCGCCGCCGCGCGACTTCCTTGCGACGATGTTCGGCAACGAGCCGGCGTGCTGGAGCGACGTGAAGAGCGGCGACGAGCGGCTGCGCTTCACCTTGAACGCCCTCACCCGCATCCGTTACGTCGACGCCCACGGCGCGCTCGACTTCACCGCCAAGGACGGCACCGCCAACGCGCCGCCCGGCCTCGCCGCCTGGTTCGACGTGCCGGACCGGCGCACGGCCGGCGTGCCGATCGCCTTCGGCCACTGGGCGTCGCAAGGGCTGGTCGACCGGCCCGACCTGCTCGGCCTCGACAGCGGCTGCGTCTGGGGCGGCAAGCTGAGCGCAGCTCGCATCAACGGCGCGGCGCGTGAGATCGTCCAGGTCGAGTGCCCCGGCGGGGGCCACTAGAAGTTCGCGCTCAACGACACCCGGAACGAACGTGATTCGATCGGGTGGAAATGGATGTCGTTGACGCCCGCCGCCGCCTCGCCCGGCAAGCGCGA
>JAYVNL010000247.1:0-3689 GCA_043758495.1 Rhizobacter sp. | reverse complement strand
CGTCGATAAGGACCGAAGCGCCGCCGAGGCGCTGATCGCCACCGACTTTTACTTCACCAGCCCAATAGACAACATGCTCGACCGCGCGACGTACTTTGAGCGTTGCTGGCCGAACAGCGAATCGATGCGCGCGGTATCCGTTGTGACGGTGGTCGACGACGGCAACCGAGCCTTCGTCGTCTACGAAGCGGAGACCGGCAGCAAGCGCTTTCGAAACTGCGAGATGCACACCTCCCGTGACGGCAAGCTCGTGTCCGTGGAGGTGTACTTCGGATGGAACCTCCCTCATCCGGCTGCTCCAAGCAATTTCATCGAGTAGGACGGGGAAGTACACCGGGCTCTGGTGCCAATAGGAAATGGAGGCGAGCAACGGCGCGACTTTGGTCGGCTGATCAGGCCGAAAGCACCGCATTCCAAACAGTGGGCGCTGCGGCCTCTGTGAAGCGTACCTCGAGGTTGAACTGCCCCTTGCGGATTCGGTGCATGAGTTCGATGCCGGCAATGGTGATCACTTCTGGTCCCCCGCCGCATAAAGCAGCAGGCTAGGTTGAACATCTGGCTCAGTTCTAGATCGGCACAGTCCTCATAAGCGGCTCAATTTTCGGTCGGCGCCAACATTCATGCGGTTCACAGGGATCAAGCGGCCGGGGGAGCTCCGGGTCGTAACTCTCTCGCATGTCATCGCCTGGCGTGACGACTGGGTCGGCGTGCCTTGAGCGGCATGACCATCCGGCACCGGCTGGCCGCCCTCTCCTCCTTGGTCGAGCACCTGTGCGAGAGCAATGCGGTGACGCACAACCCGGTCAAGGGCGTGAAGCGGCCGCCGGTCGAGAGCTATGAAGGCAAGACACCGGCGCTGAGCGACTACCAGGCGCGGGCACTGCTCGAGGCGCCGGACGGCGTGTCGGTCAAGGGCAAGAGAGATCGGGCGATCCTGGCCACCCTGCTTCATCACGCCTTGCGGCGGGAGGAGCTGTGCAAGCTGACGATCAAGGACTTCAGGCACGAGCGGCGCGGGGTGGCGCACCTGAAAGTCTTTGGCAAAGGGAGCAAGACGCGGTGTGTGCCGCTGCACCCTGTCGCGCATGTGCTCATCGTGGACTATCTCGAGGCGGATGGACGCTCATTGGAGACCACGGGCGCCCTCTTCCGGGCCGTCGGCAATCGGGCTGGTGGGATGGCCAAGGCCATCACTGCGGACGCGATCTACAAGATCGTGCGGGGGTACTCAGCGAAGCTCGGGTTTGAGATCGGCGCGCATGCGCTGCGGGCGACAGCGGCAACCAATGCGCTCGACCATCAGACCGACATCGCCAAGGTGCCGGAGTGGCTGGGACACGCAAACATTGCCACGACGAGGATCTACGACCATCGCAAAACGAGGGCTGAAGACAGCCCGACGTTCAAGGTCGCGTACTGATGGACTGGTGTCGTAACCCAGTGCTCGTCCGTCACGGTCTTGGCCGCTGACCGCCACGTCGAACTCAGACCCGCCAACATGACCGAGCTTGCGTCCGACCCGCGGGCTAGATGACCAGCTCGATGACGTAGGGCCCGCGTCGCGAGAACGCGCGCTTGAGCTGAGCACCCAATTCGTCGAGCGTCGCGGCCTGGGCTGCCTCCACGCCATGGCCGCGAGCGAGAGCGACCCAGTCGAGGTCGGGCCGATCCAGGGTCAGCATGTCGTGCGCGCGCTTGTGAGACGCGCCCGCGCCGACGTGCGCAAACTCGCTATGCAGGATCCGGTACGAGCGATTGGCAAGCACGACAACCGTGACATCGAGGCACTCACGCGCCATTGTCCACAACGCCTGCAGCGTGTACATGCCACTGCCGTCGCCTTCCAGCGCGACTACTCTGCGATCGGGCGCGGCGATCGCCGCACCTGTCGCCGCCGGAAGTGCCCATCCTATGGAGCCGCCCATAACGTTGAGCCAGTCGTGCGGCGGTGCGTTCACCATCGCCGCCCCAAAGTTTCGACCCGACGAGATAGCCTCGTCGATCACGATCGCGTTCTCCGGTAGTAGAGCGGCAAGGGCCTCAGCGATACCTTCAAGCGTGACCTTGCCGGTAGGCACCGGGGGACGGTTCAGCTCGTTCACGTGGAAAGGGGTCGATCCCAAGGCGCCTACTTCTCGGGCGAGGGCATCCAGCGCTTGCTCAATGTTGTCCTCAACGCCTGCGAGCGCCGTGACGTTGCAGCCCTCGGCGACGAGCATGCTCGGCTTGCCTGGGTAGGCGAAAAATGCGACAGGTGATCGGGCCCCGGCAAGCACGAGCTGGCGCACGTCGCCTAGGGCGGCCAAGGCGGCGTCGACTGGGTACGGCAGGCGATTGGCCCTTACCCGGCCGGCTCCGCCCTCAGCGCGTGCGTTGCCGTTCTCGGCCATGAGCCGGCAGCCCGTCTTGGCCGCGATGCGACCCGCGAGCTTGAGTGCGTTGCCCCGTGCCCCCGCCCCGCCGAGCATCAGCATCGCTGGTTGACCGCAACGAAGGGCAAGAGCGGCAGCCTCAACTGCAGCCGGATCCGTCCGCGGGAGAGCTGGCGTCGCTTTTGCGAACACCGGATCGCCGCCCGGCTCCCACGTCGAATCCGCAGGCGCGATTAGCGTTGCGATCCTGCCCGGCACGCTCCGGGCTTCTTGGATTGCCGTCGCACAGTCGAGTGCAAGGCCCGTGGCGTCGGAGGCGGTCTTGACCCAGTGCGACACAGGCCAGGCGATCCCCTCGATGTCCGAGGTAAGCGGAGCGTCATGTTTTAGGTGGTAGGTCGCATGTTCACCAACGATATTGACTATGCCTGACGCTGCCTTCTTCGCGTTGTGCAAGTTGGCCAGGCCGTTGCCGAGTCCGGGGCCCAGGTGCAGAAGCGTAGTGGCCGGCTTGCCCGACATGCGGTAGTACCCGTCAGCGGCCCCCGTGACCACCCCTTCGAATAGTCCCAGCACGCAGCGCATGCCGTCGATGCTGTCGAGAGCCGCGACGAAGTGCATCTCGGACGTCCCGGGGTTGGCGAAGCACACGTCGACGCCGTTTGCGACTAACGTGCGTACGAGACTTTCTGCGCCGTTCATAGCTGGCCTCAAGCGGGAATTGCTGAAACGATACGCGCTCTTAGGGCTTCATTTGAAGGGCTGGCCAAATCGTGACTTAGAGACATCAGAGTACGAAGGTCGGTGGCGACCGATGACGTCCTTTATGTGGCGTTGTTTTACGCACATTATTCGGCGTTGCCTCGCTGACCGCGAGACCGGCCTGCCCTCGACATGGTGGCTTAGTGACCGGCGCCGCGGTGCCACTGAGTGCCAAATAGCGTGCGTACTTTGGGGCCTAATAATGTGCGACTTCACAAACGCCGCGACGTTGACCACCGAGGCGGAGCGGTCGATCAGAAACCAAGTCCGCCATAAGCGTGACGCTTGAACTCGAACGTATACGGATTGCCAAAGCCGAAGTAGCGCTGGGTCATCAGCACTGCTGCGATTCCGACGCGCGGGTTGATCCACCAAACGGTTCCCGCCAGACCTCCCCAGCCGACTTCGCCGACTACTTCGACGGGTTGACCCCCAATCGGACCAGTGGCGACAGAGGAGCCGAGTCCAAAGCAACGGTGCTTAAAGCGAGGCATGTTGGGAAATTGGACGCACATGCCAGGCGGCAACTGGTTCTTCCACATCAGGGCGATGGTG
>JAYVNL010000246.1:0-11344 GCA_043758495.1 Rhizobacter sp. | reverse complement strand
GGCCGACGACCTCGCCGACCTCGAGCAGCGGCTGGCGCGCATCGTCGTCGCCTACACGCGCGAGTGGCGGCCGGTAACCGCCGGCGACCTAAAGGCGGCCGGTGCGATGACGGCACTGCTCCGCGACGCCATTCAGCCCAACCTCGTGCAGACGATCGACGGCTCGCCGGCGCTCATCCACGGCGGCCCGTTCGCCAACATCGCCCACGGCTGCAACTCGGTGATCGCGACGCGGGCGGCGCTGAAGCTCGGCGACTACGTGGTCACCGAGGCCGGCTTCGGCGCCGATCTCGGCGCCGAGAAATTCTTCGACATCAAGTGCCGGCAGGCCAAGCTGTCGCCGGCCTGCGCCGTCGTCGTCGCCACTGTGCGGGCGCTCAAGTACAACGGCGGCGTGCCGGTCTCCCACCTCGGCAGCGAGAACCTCGGCGCACTGCAGAGCGGCCTCGTCAACCTCGGCCGCCATGTCCGCAACGTGCGCGCGTTCGGCGTGCCGACGATCGTCGCCATCAACCATTTCACGTCCGACACCGATGCCGAGCACCAGCTCATCGCCGACATCTGCGAAGCAGAGTTCGAGGTCGAGGCGGTGCAATGCCGGCACTGGGCCGACGGTGCGGCCGGTGCCGAGCAACTGGCGCGCTGCGTCGCCGCGCGCTGCGACTCCGGCGAGGCCCGCTTCGCTCCGCTCTACGACGACGCCATGCCGCTGGCCGACAAGATCCGGACCATCGCGACCGGCATCTACGGCGCTGGCGAGGTCGCGTTCGCGGCCAAGGCGAGCGCCGATCTCGACAGCTTCACGGCCGCGGGCCACGGCCACCTGCCGATCTGCATGGCCAAGACGCAGGTCTCGTTTTCGGCCGACCCCAAGCTGCTCGGCGCGCCTTCGGGCCACGTGCTGCCGGTGCGCGAGGTGCGGCTGGCGGCCGGCGCCGGTTTCGTCGTCGCCATCTGCGGCGACATCATGACCATGCCGGGGCTGCCCAAGGCGCCGGCCGCGCACGGCATTCACGTCGACGCCGGCGGCGACATCGACGGACTGTTCTGATCGGCCTCGGGGCTTCGGCAAAATGCCGACATGAGCGATTCCCTGCGGCCTCGCGCCCGCCGGCCGCCGGCCGATCCGCAGAAATTCCGCGTCGAGGCGCGGCCGAGTGCCATCGACGGCCAGGGTGCATTCGCTGCAGAAGCAATTCCGGCACGCCGCAAGATCGGTGAGATCCGCGGCGAGTCGATCAGCGTGCGTGAAGCGCGGCGCCGCGCGCGCGGGCTCGAGCGGATCATGATCGTCGAGGTCAGCGAGCGCCGCGCCATCGACGCATCGCAGTCGGCCGACGCGCTGCGCTTCACGAACCACTCGTGCGCACCGAATGCGGTGCTGCGGATCCGCCAGGGCCGCGTCGAGTTCTATGCGATGCGATCGGTCGACGCCGGCGAGGAGCTGACCGTCGACTATGGCGAGTCGCACCACGAGGGCCGGCTGACCTGCCGCTGCGGCTCACCACGCTGCAGCGGCAAGCTCTGAGTCGCCGCCCTTCGCGACGCCGCGGATCAGTGACCGACGATCTCGCCGAGCGTCATCGCGCCGAAGCCGGCACGCTGCCACATCGCCTGCAGTTGCGGCGCCGGGTCGAGCAGGAGTTTCGCCACCAGCGGCTCGGCCTTCGTCGAGGCGAGGTCGACGAGAAGCACGTAACGGGCACTGCCGGCCTCGTCGAGCCGACCGACCCAGTCAAGTTCAACGAGAGCGTCGAGCAGCGGCCCGGTCTGCAGCGGATCGATCCCGATTTCCTCGGCGAGCGCTTCGCCGGTGAAGCCGCTGCGGCCGTCGCGGCGCGCCTTGTCGAACTGGCCGAGGAGCACGAGCGCGAGATGGAACGGGCCGCCCGGCACCTCGGCCCAGCGCTCGGCGCGCTTGCCGATCAGCGGCGCATAGGCGGCGATGACGGCGCCAAGCAGGATGATCACCCAGCTGAGGTAGATCCATACGAGGAAGATCGGCAGCGTCGCGAAGGCACCGTAGATCATCGAGTAGGTCGGGACGGCGCCGAAGTAGTACGCCAGGGCGCGCTTGCCGCCGGCCATGCACACGGCCACGAAGAGCCCGCCGTAGAGGGCATGGCGCCAGCGCACGTAGGTGTTGGGCACGTAGTGGAAGAGCGCGGCCACGCCGAGCGCCTCGGCCAGGAACTCGACCGTTCCCACGAGCGCGCCGAAGCCGCGTGGCATGTTGCCGACGAGCCCGCGCGACGCCGAGATCGCGTACGACGTGGCGGTGAGGCTGACGGCGAAGAGCAGCGGCCCGAGCGTGACCGCGGCCCAGTAGACCAGCACGCGGCGGGCGATCGGGCGCGGCTGGCGCACGCGCCAGATGGCGTTGAGCGCGCGATCGACGGTGAGCATCATCGCCAGCGCACTGACGACGAGCGCCAGCAGGCCGACGATGCCGAGCCGGCTGGCCCGGCTCGAAAACTGGGTGACGAAGCCGAGCACCTTCTGCGAAATACTCTCGGGCACCAGTGCCTGCAGGAAATATGTCTGCAGCGACTGCTGCAGCGTCGCGAACATCGGAAAAACCGAGAACAGTGCCAGCATCACCGTGATCAGTGGCACCACCGAAATGATGGTGGTGAAGGTGAGGCTGCCCGCGGTCAGCGCCAACCGGTCTTCGCGAAAGCGCCGCACCAGGGTCTCCAGCGTCACCAGCCAGGGCCGGCGCTGCAAAGCGCGCACCCGGTGCGCAGGTGATCCCTGTGGGGCGGTCACGAGGTGGCGGGCGGCTGCATTGCTGGCATCATAAGGATCGATGAACGACGCTGCCTCTGTCCCGCTCTCGACCGCGGCGTGGACGCGCTGGCTGGCGGTGGCGTCGACCGTGGCGCTCATCGTGCTCGGCCTGGCCTGGGAGCTCTGGCTGGCGCCCACCGGCCGCGGCACGCTTGCCGTCAAGGTGCTGCCCCTGCTGCTGCCGCTGCCGGGCCTCTGGGCGATGCGGCTCTACACCTATCGCTGGGTCAGCCTCGGTGTCTGGCTGTATTTCATCGAAGGCATCGTGCGGGCAGCCGGCGACCCTGGCATCGGCCGTTTTCTCGCCGCCGGGGAAGTGGCGTTGACGCTGGCGCTCTTCGCGGCCTGCCTGCTGCACGTGCGCGTCCGCACCCGGGCGGCCGCCGCAGCGCCGTCGTGAGCCTGCTCGAGGCGCTGCGCACAGCCGTCGGCGACGGCAACGTCATCAGCGAGGGCGATATGTCGGCGTGGGAGGTCGACTGGCGGCAGCGCTATCGCGGCCGCGCTCTCGCCGTTGTCCGCCCTGCCAATGTCGACGCGGTCGCGGCAGTCGTGCGCGCCTGTCGCGCCGCCGGCACGAGCATCGTCGCCCAGGGCGGCAACACCGGGCTCGTCGGCGGCTCGGTGCCCGACGCCAGCGGCCGGCAGGTCGTGCTGTCGCTGGCACGCATGGACCGCGTTCGCGCCGTCGATGCTGCCAACCTGACGATGACCGTCGAGGCCGGCTGCGTGCTGCAAAGCGTGCAGGAGGCCGCGGCTGCGCACGGCCTGCTGTTCGCCCTCAGCCTGGCCGCCGAAGGCAGCTGCACGATCGGCGGCAACCTCGCCACCAACGCCGGCGGCACCCAGGTGCTGCGCTACGGCAACGCCCGCGAGCTCTGCCTCGGCCTCGAGGTGGTCGGCGCCGACGGCGAGATCTGGCGTGGCCTTTCGGGCCTGCGCAAGGACAACACCGGCTACGACCTGAAAGACCTCTTCATCGGCAGCGAAGGCACGCTCGGCATCATCACCGCGGCGACGCTGAAGCTGCACCCCCGACCGGCCGCCGTGATGACGGCGCTGGCATCGTTGCCGACGTTGGCCGCCTGCACGGCGCTGCTCGTCCTCGCCCACGAGCGGCTCGGCCCGGCGCTGACCGCCTTCGAGTTCATGAACCGGCAGTCGCTCGATCTCGTGCGCAGCCACTTCCCGGCCTTGCGCCAGCCGCTCGCACCGGCGGAGTGGACCGTGCTCGTCGAACAGTCCGACAGCGAAGGCGAGGCGCACGCCGCCGCCACTCTCGAAGCACTGCTGGCCACCGCGCTCGAGCGCGGCCTCATCGACGACACCGCGATCGCCAGCAGCCTCGAACAGGCCGCGGCGCTCTGGCATCTGCGCGAATCCATTCCGCTCGCCCAGAGCCTGGAGGGCGCCAACGTCAAGCACGACATCGCCTTGCCCGTGTCGGCGATCGAGGAGTTCGTGGCCGCGACCGATGCCGAGCTGGCGCGCCGCTTTCCCGGCATCCGCATGGTCGACTTCGGCCACCTCGGCGACGGCAACCTGCACTACAACGTGCAGGGTCCGGCCGGCGAGCCGGCGGCTGCGTTCGTGGCGCGCTGCGAGGCCGCGATCAACGCCGTCGTCTACGAGGCGGTGGCGCGTCGCGCTGGCTCGATCTCGGCCGAGCACGGCATCGGCAGCCTCAAGCGCGATGCCCTCGTCGCGCACAAATCGCCAGTGGCGCTGGCGATGATGCGGGCGATCAAGGGCGCGCTCGACCCTTCGGGCCTGCTGAATCCGGGCCGCGTGCTGTGACCTCCAGTCAGCGCGCCAAGGTGCAGGTCGCGGCAAGACTGAGCGCGAAAGTGTCCTGAGGCGTCGACAGGGGCACTGAGCTGCTTCTGTTGCAGCTGCCCAGGCCGGCAGCGAACGTTTCGCTGACGACGCCGCCGAGACTGGCTGTGGCCGAGGCCTCGCCTGCGGCGAGCCCAAAGCAAGCAGCCGCGAGGGCGAGCAACCGGGTGCCGGACTTCATGGCGCGCTTTCAGCGGGGGTGGTGCCGCCGACTCTAGACAGCAGCGCGTGCGGAACAGAGCGCGGGCGCTTTACTGAACCGGCCCCTTCAGGGCGTCGGGAATCGGCATCGCCATCACCTCGATGCCCTCCTCGCGCAAGGCCTCGGCGTCTTCGCGCGACGCACGACCGCGGATGCCGCGCTCCGCGACCTCACCGTAATGGATGCGACGCGCTTCCTCCGGAAAGCGCTCGCCGACATCTTCGGTGCTGTTCATCACCCGGCGCACGGCGCGCAGCCACTGCGATTGCAGGGTGACTTCGGCAGTCGTGGCCTGCGGCGACGCGGCGACAACCTGTGCCGGTCGATCCGACGGGTCGGGGCGGCCGGCGCCGATGTGCGGCGCGCTCGGCAGCCGCGTCGCAGCGGTGTCGCCGCAGAGCGGGCAGGCGATCTCTAAGCCGGCGAGCTGCCGATTGAACTCGTCTTCGGAGCCGAACCAGCCCTCGAAGCGATGCTGCTGAGCGCAGCGCAGGTTCAACACCTTCATGGCCGGATTATGGACAGCCCGGCGCCGCTGTAGCCGGAGCGGGCTGCCAGGAAAGCGACCAGCGGCCGGCGCGCCAGTTCTGCAGCCAGAGCAGGCCAACCAGCGACTTCGCGTCGGTGAGCTCGCCGCCTCGGGCCGCAGCATCGAGCTCGGCCTCGCTCATGGCGAAGACATCGAGAAACTCGCCGTCGTCGAGGCTTCGCTCGCCGCCGACCAGGCCGCGCGCGAACCAGACCTCAATGCCCTCGGTCGAGTAGGCGATGGCGTTGTGGAGGATGCCGGCCCGTGCCCACTCGGCGGCGCGGTAGCCGGTCTCCTCGATCAGCTCGCGGACGGCGCAAGCCAGTACCGGCTCGCCAGCCTCCAGCTTGCCGGCCGGGAATTCGAGCATGGCGCGGTGCATCGGGTAGCGCCACTGTCGCTCGACGACGAGGCGGCCGTCGCTGAGGATCGCCACGACCATGACGGCACCGGGGTGGACGATGTACTCGCGAGTCGTGCTGCTGCCGTCAGGCAGCGCGACGCGATCCTGGCGGACATCGAGAAAGGTGCCGCGCCAGACGGAGTGGGCTTCGAGCTCGATTTCCTCGAGATGCTTCACGTCGCGAACATCTGCACGATGGCCTGAGCGCAGAGCTGCATCAGGCCGCCGGGCAGGATGCCGAGCAGCAGCACGGCGGCGCCGTTCAGCGACAACATGACGCGGACGTCGATGCCGCCCTCGATCGGGTGGCTGTCGACCGGCTCGTCGAAGTACATCACCTTGACGACGCGCAGGTAGTAGTAGGCGCCGAGCAGCGACAGCACGACGGCGACCACAGCGAGCCAGAGGTAGCCGCCGACGTTGGTCGACACGAGCGACTGCAGCACCGCAAGCTTGGCGTAGAAGCCGACCGTGGGCGGGATGCCGGCGAGCGAGAACATGAAGACCGCCATGACGCCGGCGAACCACGGGCTGCGCCGGGCCAAGCCGCGAAAATCGTCGATGCGCTCGGCTTCGTGACCGACGCGCGACAGCAGCATGATCATGCCGAAGGTGCCGAGCGAGGTCAGCACGTCGACGACGATGTAGAACATCGCCGAGCTGTAGGCGTTGACTGCCGAGTTCGTGTTGCCGCTGACGACGCCGGGGCAGAAGCCGAGCAGCATGAAGCCGACCTGCGCGATGGTCGAATACGCGAGCATCCGCTTCAGGTTGGTCTGGGCGATGGCGGCGAGGTTGCCGATCAGCATCGAGGCGACCGATATCAGGATCAGCATCTGCTGCCAGTCGAGCGCCAGGCCGCTCATGCCTTCGACGAGCAGGCGGATCGTGATCGCGAACGCGGCCAGCTTGGGGGCGCCGCCGACCAGCAGCGTCGCCGCGGTCGGGGCGCCCTGGTAGACATCGGGCACCCACATGTGGAAGGGCACGGCGCCGAGCTTGAAGGCCAGCCCCGAGACCACGAACACGGTGCCGAGGATGAGCACAGCGCGATTGATGCGGCCGCCGGCGATCGCCTTGAAGACCTCGGGGATGCCGAGCGAGCCGGTGGCCCCGTACATCATCGACAGGCCGTAGAGCAGGAAGCCGCTGGCCAGCGCGCCGAGCACGAAGTACTTCATCGCCGCCTCGGTCGCGCCGATGTCGTCGCGACGCATGGCGACGAGCGCGTAGAGCGACAACGACATCAGCTCGAGGCCGAGGTAGACGACCAGGAAGTTGTTCGCCGCCAGCATCACCAGGATGCCGAGCAGCGCGAACATCGAGAGTGTGAAGAGCTCGCCCTTCAGCATGTCGCGGCTGGCGGCGTAGGGTCGCGCATAGACGAGCGTGACCATCGTCGCCAGCGTTGCGAACAGGCCGAGCAGGTGGCCCATCGGGTCGGCCACGACCATGCCCTGCATCGAATAGAGAGTGAAGCCGTCGACGAAGAACGAGAGCTGCAGGCCGGCGACGACGAGCAGCGAGAGCTGCGTCAGGCAGTAGGTGACGATGCGGCCAGGGCCTGGCTTCCAGAGGTCGACGAGCGCGACTACGCAGGCCATCGCCAACAGCACGATCTCGGGGTAGACGGCTTGCCAGTTCATGAATGGCGCCCGCCGGGCCGCCCCGAGGGCGCCGACGCCCCCTCGGGGGGCAGCGAACGAAAAGAGCGTGGGGGCTTCATGGAATCTTGGAAACTGCGACGTGGCGGAGCAGCTCGACCACCGACGAGTGCATGACGTCGGTGAACGGCTTCGGGTACAGGCCCATCGCCAGCACGGCGATGGCTAGCACGCCAAGCATCGCGAACTCGCGCCGGTTCAGGTCCTTCAGCTCGCGTACGTGGTCGTTGGCGACAGCGCCGAAGTACACGCGCTTGACCATCCACAGCGTGTAGCCGGCACCCCAGATCATGGTCGAGGCAGCGATCATGGCGATCCAGAAGTTCACCTTGACGGTGCCGAGGATCACCATCCACTCGCCGACGAAGCCGGCCGTGCCGGGCAGGCCGACGTTTGCCATTGCGAACAGCACCGCGAAGGCGGCGAAGTTGGGCATCGTGTTGGCGACGCCGCCATAGGCCGAGATCTCGCGCGAGTGGACGCGGTCGTAGAGCACGCCGATGCAGAGGAACATGGCGCCGGAGACGAAGCCGTGCGAGACCATCTGCACGATCGCTCCCGAGGTCGTGAGCTCGTTGAACATGAAGAAGCCGAGCGTCACGAAGCCCATGTGGGCGATCGACGAATAGGCAACCAGCTTCTTCATGTCGCTTTGCACCAGCGCCACGAGCCCGATGTAGACGACCGCGACGAGCGACAGCCCGACCATGAGCCAGGCCCAGCTGTGGCTGGCATCGGGTGCAATCGGCAGCGAGAAGCGCAGGAAGCCATAGGCGCCGAGCTTGAGCATGATCGCGGCCAGCACGACCGAGCCGCCGGTGGGAGCCTCGACGTGGGCGTCGGGCAGCCAGGTGTGCACCGGCCACATCGGCACCTTCACGGCGAAGGCGAAGAAGAAGGCGAAGAAGAGCAGCACCTGCGCGTTCATCGGCAGCGGCAACTGGTGCCAGGCCGCGATGTCGAAGCTGCCGCCCGACTTGTAATAGAGGTAGATCAGCGCCACCAGCATCAGGAGCGACCCGGCCAGCGTGTAGAGGAAAAACTTGAAAGCAGCGTAGACGCGCCGCGGCCCGCCCCAGATGCCGATGACGAGATACATCGGGATCAGCGTTGCCTCAAAGAACACATAGAACAGCAGGCCGTCGGCTGCGGCGAAGACGCCGACGAGCAGGCCCGACAGGATCAGGAACGCGCCCATGTACTGGTTGACGCGCTCGGTGATGACCTGCCACGCCGAGACGACGACGATGACGGTGATGAAGGCCGTGAGGACGACGAACCAGACCGAGAGACCGTCGACGCCGAGGTGGTAGGCGACGTTGAAGCGGTCGATCCAGTGGTGCTTCTCGACGAACTGAAGCGCCGAGGAGGCGGTGTCGAACGAAGTGACGAGCGGCACGGTGACGACGAAGGCCGCCAGCGACGACAGCAGCGCCCCCCAGCGTACCGCGCCGGCGCGGTCGTCACGGCCGAGCGCCAACAGCAGGATGCCGGCTGTGATCGGCAGCCAGATCGCGAGACTGAGCAAGGGCATGGCTGTCGTCAACGCCCGAACGGATTGCCGAGGAAAGGCCACAGCTGCCACGTCATGAGGCCGATCACGCCGACGATCATGAAGAGCGCGTACCAGTAGAGGTAGCCGCTCTGCAGCAGTCGGGTGACGCCGGCGAGGCTGCCGATGCCGCGCGCCGAACCGTCGATGAGAACGCCGTCGATGACCGCCACGTCGCCGCCCTTCCACAGGCCCATGCCCGTGGCGCGCGCTGCGCGGGCGAGGACGTTCTCGTTGAACCAGTCGAAGTAGTACTTGTTGTCGAGGATGCGGTAGAGGCCCGAGAAGCGGCGCTGGATCGCCGCCGGGATGTCAGGCCGGCGCATGTAGAGGAACCACGCCGAGACGACGCCGGCCAGCGCCAGCCACACGATCGGGCCGGCAAAGGCATGCAGCGCCATCGCCAGCGGCCCCTGGAACTCGTGCGCGAGCTCTTCCATCGCCGGATGCCGCTCGGCAACGACACGGATCGCGTCAGCGAAGAAGTCGCCGAACAGCATCGGCCTGATCGTGACGAAGCCGATCACGGCCGACGGAATCGCCAGCAGCACGAGAGGAAGCGTCACCACCCAGGCCGACTCGTGCGGCTCGGCGTGGGTGTCGTGGGCGGCATGGGCATCGGGTTCGTCGTGTGCGTCGTCATGCGCCCCGGGCGGGAACGGCTTGTCCCGGAAACGCTCAGGCCCGTGGAAGACCAGGAAGTACATCCGGAACGAATAGAAGGCGGTCACGAACACGCCGGCTGCTACCGCGAAGTAGGCGAAGCCGGCACCGGGCAGATGGCTCGCGTGCACCGCCTCGATGATCGAGTCCTTCGAGTAGAAGCCGGCGAAGAGCGGCGTGCCGATGAGGGCCAGCGAGCCGATCAGCGCCGTGATCCACGTCACCGGCATGTACTTCCTCAGGCCACCCATGTTGCGGATGTCCTGATCGTGGTGCACGCCGATGATCACCGAGCCGGCCGCGAGAAACAGCAGCGCCTTAAAGAAGGCATGGGTCATGAGGTGGAACACCGCCACCGAATACGCCGAGGCGCCGAGGGCCACCGTCATGTAGCCGAGCTGCGACAGCGTGGAATACGCAACGACGCGCTTGATGTCGTTCTGGATAATGCCGAGAAAGCCCATGAAGAGCGCCGTGAGCGCACCGATGACCATCACGAACGACAGCGCCGCATCCGACAGCTCGAAGAGAGGCGACATCCGCGCCACCATGAAGATGCCGGCGGTGACCATCGTCGCCGCGTGGATCAGCGCCGAGATCGGCGTCGGGCCTTCCATGGAATCGGGCAGCCACACGTGCAGCGGGAACTGGGCGCTCTTGCCCATGGCGCCGATGAACAGGCAGATGCAGGTCACCGTGATCAACATCCATTCGGTGCCGGGGAAGGCGAGCTTCGCCATCTCACCGGCGCGGGCGAACGCTTCGCCGTAGTCGAGCGTGCCGGCATAGGCGAGGACCAGGCCGATGCCGAGGATGAAGCCGAAGTCGCCGACCCGGTTGACGATGAACGCCTTCATGTTGGCGAAGATCGCGGTCGGCCGCTGGAACCAGAAGCCGATAAGCAGGTACGAGACCAGGCCGACCGCTTCCCAGCCGAAGAAGAGCTGCAGGAAGTTGTTGCTCATGACCAGCATGAGCATCGAAAAAGTGAACAGGGAGATGTAGCTGAAGAAGCGCTGGTAGCCGGGATCGTCGGCCATGTAGCCGACGGTATAGATGTGGACCATCAGCGACACGAAGGTGACGACGCACATCATCATCGCGGTGAGGCCGTCGACGAGGAAGCCGATCTCCATCTTCAGCGAACCGACGCGCATCCACTCGTAGACGGTGCCGTTGAAGCGGGCGCCGTGGGCAACGTCCCAGAGCACCCAGGCAGAGAGCAGGAACGACAGCGCGACGCCGGCGATGGTGACGGTGTGGGCGCCGGCGCGACCGACCTGGCGGCCGAAAAGGCCGGCGACCAGCGCGCCGGCCAGGGGTGCGAGTGGCACCGTGAGCAGCAGCGGCAGGGAGAGCGTGGTCGCCATGTGCCGGTCAGCCCTTCAGCGTGTCGAGCTCGTCGACGGCGATCGTCGAACGGGTCCGGAACAGCACGACCAGGATCGCCAGGCCGATCGCCGATTCGGCCGCGGCCACGGTGAGGATGAAGAACACGAAGACCTGCCCCGCCATGTCGCCCAGGTAGTGCGAGAAGGCGACGAAATTGAGGTTGACGGCGAGCAGCATCAGCTCGATGGCCATCAGCAGCACGATCAGGTTCTTCCGGTTCAGGAAGATGCCGATCACCGACAGCGCGAACAGGATCGCGCCCACCGACAGGTAGTGGCCAAGCGTGACGGGACCGAGCGTCATGCGAGCCCCG
>JAYVNL010000245.1:0-3698 GCA_043758495.1 Rhizobacter sp. | reverse complement strand
CACTCCTTCGCGGCCCGCAGCCATCGCCTGGGCCAGGTACGGCACCGTCAGGGTCACGGTGGTGCCGCTCGGTTGATTGTCGGCCACCACCACCGAGGCGCGGTCACCGTAGAGCAGCTGCAGGCGCTCCCTGATGTTGGCCAGGCCGATGCCGGTGCCGGCCGAGTCGGCCTTGCCGAAGCCCATGCCGGTGTCGGCCACCGTGACCGCGAGCTTGCCGTGCACGATCTCGGCGCTCACCGTCAGCCGGCCACCTTCGGCCTTCGGCTCGAGGCCGTGCTTGATGGCGTTCTCGACCAGGCTCTGGATCATCATCGGCGGAAAGTCGGCCGACAGCAGACCCTCGGGCACGCGGATTTCGGCCTGCAGGCGGTCTTCCATGCGCACCTTCAGGATCTCGAGGTAGGGCCGGATCACGGCCATCTCGCGGCCGAGGTTGTGGGCCAGCGGATTCGATTCGCGCATCGACGGCATCGACGCCCGCAGCAGCGCGATCAGGTTTTTCTGCATCTGGCTGGCGCGCGGCGGATCGGTCTCGATGAGGTGGTCGATCGAGGCCAGCGTGTTGAACAGGAAGTGCGGCTCGACCTGTGCCTGCATGGCGGCCATGCGCGCCTCCACGACCTGGCGCTTGAGCTGCTCGGACTCGGCGTTCTCGGTCGCTACCGCGGCCTTCACCTCGGCCTGGATGCGGCCCTTGTAGGTGATCTTCAGGATCGCCGAGGCCAAGATCCAGAACCAGGCCAGGCCCATGAACGGCGGCGTCGTGTCGGCCGAGCGGATGCGCCGGATCGTGCGCACCGTGTCGCGGTTGGACTGCTCGGTCTCGGCCGCGGCTTCCTCGGTGGCGCGCTGCGAATCGCGAATCGCCCCAACGACGGCCGCCAGGGCGTCGTCGACGGCTTCGCGCACCGCCTTGCTGTCGGCCCCCGCCGGCACCCGGATCTGGACCCCGCCGCCGTTCGCGGTCGTGGTGATGCTGGCGGCCGATGCGGCGCTCGCAGCGACCGGCGCTGCGGTCGACGCGGCCGCAGCACTGCGCCGCGGCGAGATGTGAACGCCGTCCTTGTCGACGGAGATGGTGACGTCGTCTTCCGGGTCTGACTTCTTGTCGATCCTGACCGTCGGCTGGCGCTTACTCGTCGCCGGCGGCGTCGGCGATGCCGGCGAAATCGTGACCTCCTCGCTGCGGCCTGAATGCGAGCCCAGGCTGGACAGGATGCCGGCGAGGATGAGCAGCAGCAGCGACAGCAACAGGAAGCGCTTCCAGCTGATGCTGACGAGCCAGTTGCCGTAGTCGTGGAAGAGGCGCACGGCGCCGGTGGAGAAGCGGGGCCAGAAGCGGTTCTCCGCAGCGACTGCGGTGGCGGGCAGGGGGGGCGGCGTGGTGGGCATGGCGTCGAGGAGCGGGTGGGGGCGCAATGTACGAGGTCGACCATCGCCGCCGCCTCGCTTTGCGACGAAATGACGCCGGCCTGGGACAGCCTGCGCACCGCACCGACGGGGCGGTGGTCGGCCGCCCCGCCCCGCGCCGGGCTCAGCCGGGCAGGCGGAACTCCATCGGCTGCGTCGTTGGCCCGCTCAATTCGGGCGCATCGGCGGCCTCGGGCGGCGTCGTCGCGGCTGCCGCCCCGGCGCCGAGTCGCAACGGACCGGCTCGCCATTCGGCCATCAGCGCATCCCACTTCGGCCGGGACGCGGCGAGGTGGCGCGCCTTGACGTGACCGTAGCCACGGATCATCTCCGGAACCCTCGCAATCTCGACCGCGAGCGCCAGGTTGGCCGGCCCCAGCGTGCGAAGCAACTCCTCGACAGCGTCGCGATATTCCGTGACCAGCGCCCGCTCGGTGCGGCGCTCCTCGTTGCGACCGAACGGATCGAACGGCGTGCCGCGCAGGCCCTTCATCTTCGCGAGCACGCCGAACGCCTTTTGCATCCACGGCCCGAAGCGCTGCTTCTGCAGCTCGCCCTTGTCGTTCGTCTTCGCGATCGCCGGCGGCGCCAGGTGATAGGCGAGCTGGTAGTCCTTGCCCATCTCGCCCTCGAACTGGGCGGCGACCCGGTCGAGGAACCGGGTGTCGGTGTGCAGGCGTGCGACCTCGTACTCGTCCTTGTAGGCCATGAGCTTGAAGAGGTATCTGGCGACGGCTTCCGTGAGCTTCGTGCTCGGCCGCGCCATGTCCGGCCGGGTGGCGGTGCGCGAGAACACCGCCTCGGCTTCGCAGGCGCGCACCTTGTCGACGAGCGACTTGTACGACGCCGCGTACGCAGCGTTCTGGTAGGCGGTGAGGAACTCGACGCGCTTGGCGATCATGTCGTCGATGTTCACCGACCGCTTGACGAGCTCGATGACCTGGCCGGTCTTGACGAGTGCCCGCACCGCTTGCGGGTCGGCGGCGGCGCGGCGGCCCCACTCGAAGGCGAGCTTGTTGTTGTCGACCTGCACGCCATTGAGCTCGATGGCGCGCTTCAGCGCCGCGAGCGAGAGCGGCACGCGGCCCTGCTGCCAGGCGTAGCCGAGCAGCAGCGGGTTGGTATAGATCGAGTCGCCGAGCAGCTGCACGGCGAGGGCGTCGGCGTCGAGCTTGCCGACGTGGTCGGGGCCGGCTGCGGCGGCCACCGCCGCCTCGCAGTTGGCGCCCGGGAACTGCCAGTCCGGGTCGGAGACGAAGGCGGCGGTCGGCGTCGCGTGGGTGTTGAGCGCGACGTAGGTGCGGCCCTCGCGCATGACCGCGAGCGATGCCTTGTTGGCGGCCACGATGGGGTCGCAGCCGATGACGAGGTCGGCCTCGGCGGTGCCGACCTTGGTCGAGAGAATGGCCTCCTGCCGGTTGGCGATCTGGATGTGGCTCCAGGTCGCGCCGCCCTTTTGCGCCAGGCCGGCCGCGTCCTGCGTGACGATGCCCTTGCCTTCGAGGTGCGCCGCCATGCCGAGCAACTGGCCGATGGTGATGACGCCGGTGCCGCCGACGCCAGCGACGACGATGCCCCAAGCCCGATCCTTGCCGTCTACGGAGAGCGGCAGCACCGGCTCGGGCGGCGTCGCCACCGCATTGAGCTTCGGCCGTTCCTTGCCGCCACCGCTCTTGCCACCTGCCTTGGCGCTCTTCAGCTGCCCGCCCTCGACGGTGACGAAGCTCGGGCAAAAGCCCTTGAGGCAGGAGTAGTCCTTGTTGCAGGTGTTCTGGTTGATGCGGCGCTTGCGGCCGAACTCGGTCTCGACCGGTTCGACCGAGAGGCAGTTCGACTGCACCGAACAGTCGCCGCAACCTTCGCAGACGAGCTCGTTGATGACGACGCGCTTGGTCGGATCTTCCATCGTGCCGCGCTTGCGCCGCCGGCGCTTCTCGGTGGCACAGGTCTGGTCGTAGATGATGACCGTGCAGCCGGCGATCTCGCGCAACGTTTTCTGGACCGCATCGAGGTCGTCGCGGTGGTGCACGGTCACGTTCGGCGACAGCCGCGAGCGCACGTCGGCCACGTCGTACTTCTCGGGCTCGTCGGTGACGACGACGATCTTCGTCGCGCCCTCGGCGTCGAGCTCGCGCGTCATCTCCGGCACCTTCATCGTGCCGTCGACCGGCTGGCCGCCGGTCATGGCGACGGCGTCGTTGAAGAGGATCTTGTAGGTGATGTTCACCTTGGCCGCGATCGACTGGCGCACCGCCAGCAGGCCCGAGTGGTAGTAGGTGCCGTCG
>JAYVNL010000244.1:0-3701 GCA_043758495.1 Rhizobacter sp. | reverse complement strand
GCCGCAAAGACTGCCACTGCGTTGCGAGCAACGAAGCGACGGATTCGGTATGCCAGCGAATCGGGCCTCGCCAGCACGGGCAGGCGGGCGAGGTGGCGCTCAATGTCCTGCCCGAACGCGTCAACGCTGGCATAGCGCTCGCGGGCGTCCTTCTTCATCGCCTTGTTGAGAATGGCATCGAGGTCGCCGCGAAGGGCCCGTCGCGCCGCCGGTTCCGCGGCGGCAGCGCTGGCTGGGCGCACGTCAAGCGCAACGATCGCCTCCTCGAGCGCCGCCGCCGTTGGACGCTTTAGGCGATAGGGCTTCTGATCGGTCAGCACTTCGTAGGCGACTACGGCGAGGCTGTAAACGTCACTCGGCGTGCCGATTGGTTCGCCGCGCAGTTGCTCCGGACTCGCGTAGTCCATCGTCAGTACCCGCCCGCTCTGGCGCGTGATCGGCGACTCGACCGCCCACTCGTTCTCGAGCAGTTGGGCGATGCCGAAGTCGAGCAGGCGCACCTCCCCTTCGCCGCTAACAAGGATGTTCGCCGGCTTCAGGTCTCTGTGTATGACCAAGCGGCTGTGGGCGTGTGCCACCGCTCGGGCGACCTGGAGCAGCAGTCGCAAGCGCTCAGCGGTCGACAGCGCGCGGCTGCGCGCGTATTGATCGATGGGCTCACCCTCCACGTATTCGAGCGCCAGGTACGGCCGACCTTGCACGTCGACGCCTGCGTCGTAGATACGCGCGATATTCGAGTGGGCGAGGCTCGCGAGGATGTCGCGCTCGCGGCGCATGCGCTGGTGCAAACCTTCCGACCAGCCGAGTCTCGGCAATTTGAGCGCGACCGAACGCTGCAGTGTGTTGTCATCGCGGGCGGCAAGCCACACCACTCCCATGCCGCCATGTCCGATTTCGCGCACGAGCCGATACGGGCCGACCCGCATGCCCGACGCAAGCACGGGCCGCGCATCAGCATCACCGTCGTCTGCGTCGAGATGCAGACGAGGCGCGTCGACAGGGCCGGGCATCGCCGGCTCTTCGCCCGCGAGGAGGCTACGGAGCACCTGTTTGAACGCGATCGGATCGGGTAGCGCATCGATCCAGGCCTGGCGAGCGTGTGGCACGAGATCGAGCGCCTCATCGAGCCGTCGGTTCAACGTCGGCCAATCGCTCAGCAGTGACTTGAGGTCGCTCAGGATGTCTCCGAAAGGCGTGCCGATCGATCTTAAGAGAGCGCGGATCGTCCGTCTCTCATACGTCGGCCGGTCTGAGGCGTGAAGCCGAGCTCCCGTCTGCCGTCCCGTTCCTGCTTGTCATCGCCTGCCTATAAGAACGAGATCCGGCTTCCAAGGCGGCCGTCCGAATCTTCTTTTCTTTCGGGGTCAAGGTTTTTTGGCAGCTTTGCATCGCCCATCTCGTTTTACAAAGCAAGGTCATCCATGTCGGTCGGCCCTCGCACCCGTTTCCCCGGAGTTCGCATGTCGTCTCGTCGTCCGCTTCTGCTCGGTCGCATCGCATTGTCCATAGCGCTGCGTGGCTCCGTGGCCGTCGTTGCCTGTATCGGGGCAGCTGCTGCCTGCGCGCAGGGCTTCTCGGTGGGCATCGCCGCGGGCCCCGATCGGGGCCGGGTGGATTGCGTCACGTCGTTCCCTTGCGACCGCGCGAGCACTCAGTTCGAGCTCAGCGGCGCATGGAACTTCGCGGACGCCTGGGACGCGCAACTCGCCTACTTCCGTGCTGGGAGCTTTCAGGGAGGCGACCCTATCCCGGCGGGTGGCGAGTTCGGGGGCACCTTTCGGGTCTCGGGAGTAGGCCTGACTGCCGGCTACCGCTGGACCTTTGCGCCAGGCTGGAGCGCGGTTGCGCGTCTTGGTGCTGCGGGCATTCGAACACGCTTCGAGTACGTCAACGCGCTCGCCGCGGACGTATCCCAGACGACTCTGCAGCCGCTCGCCGGGGTCGGAATCGGCTACGCCGTAACGCCTTCGGTGCGGATCGGCGTCGACTTCGGTGTCACCCGCTTCAAGGTGTACCGGACGCAGGGGTCGCTTCGCATGCTCGGCCTTGCCGCGCAGTTCTCGTTCTGACCGGATTGCTGCTATGACCTTCGTGACTTTCCCCATCCGTTCTCTCGCCAAGCGCCTGAGTTCCGGCCGGTCTTCATTGGCCGCAATGCTCGCAGGCATCGTCCTCGCCGCCTGCGGCGGCAGCGCCGACGCGCCTCCGCCCCCCGCGGCCGGCGCAGTGATGCCGGTCGCGCCGCTCATTGCCCAGCAGCCTGCCGATCTCACCGTCACGGCCGGTCAGCCCGCGAATTTCACGGTCTCCGCGACCGGGACGGCGCCACTGACGTATCAGTGGCAGCGCAACGGCGTCGCCATCGCCGGCGCCACGTCCACCACCTTTTCTCTTGAAACCACTGCGCTTGGAGACAGCGGCGCAACTTTCCGAGCCGTGGTCAGCAACGTCGCAGGCAGTGCGACCAGCAACAGCGCGACCCTCACGGTGACTGTGAGCGCGCCGGTGCTCACCATTTCACCTCAGCCTGCGAGCACGACCGTAGCGGCCGGCTCGACGGCAACGTTCAGTGTCGGCGGCACCTGCAGCAGCGGCACGCGCGACATCCAGTGGCAACGCAACAGCGGTGCTGGGGGTACGTTTGTCGCCATCGCCGGCGCGACCGCCACGGCCTACAGCTTCATGACGACGATTGCCGACAACGGGGCGCTGTTCCGGGCCGTGCTTGACTGCAGCGGCCAGAGCAGCACAACCAGTGCTGTCGCGACGCTTACCGTCACGGCGCCGGGTTCCGTCACGCTGAGCCTGTTGCCGGTCGTCGGCTTGCGCGATCAGGCCCAGATCATCGGCGCCAGTGCGATCGACCAGGATGCGGGCGGCAGCTTCACCTTCGCCATGATCACTGGCATCAAACGCCTGAGTGCGGACCTCACGACCATCAACCCCGTCGCCGGCGGCCAGTCCACCGGCTCGGCCGATGGCTCGGCGACCGCCGCGAGCTTCAATCAGCCGCTCGGTCTGACGCAGGATTCCACCGGCGTCATCTACGTCGCCGATTCGGGAAACAACACGATTCGGCGCATTGCCATTGATGGCACGGTCACCACGATTGCGGGCTCGCCCGGGGTTTCCGGCAGCAGCGACGGCACAGGGGCTGCAGCTCGCTTCAGTACGCCGTCTGGCATTGCTTTCGGACCCGACGGCGATCTCTACGTCGCCGATCTGAACAACAGCCTGATTCGGCGCGTCACCGTGGCCGGCGTCGTCACGACCTATGCCGGCAGCACCGCAGGGTACCTCGACGGATCGGCGGCTACGGCGAAGTTCCGGTCGCCGTTCGGCATCGCCGTCGCGGCCAGCGGCGACGTGCTCGTCAGTGATCGGAGCGACCATCGCGTCCGGCGTATCCGACGTGCCGGCAACACCGCCGGCGCGGTCGAAACGCTCGCCGGCAACGGCACCGTTAACTCCGCGGACGCCGATGGCCTCGGCACGGCTGCAACGATCTCATCCCCGACTGGCATGGTCCTGCGAGGCAACACGCTGACTGTTCGTGACGGCATCGGCCTTTTGCGACAAGTCGATCTGGTCACGGCCAACGTGACCACTGCGGCCGGCTCACGCACGGGCGCGGGCGGCTTTGTGGACGGCCCGATCGCCACCGCGCAAATTCGTGACCTCGGCACCGGGGTGACCACGGC
>JAYVNL010000243.1:0-30276 GCA_043758495.1 Rhizobacter sp. | reverse complement strand
CACCATTTCCTATCGCGGGCTGGTGGCGCGCGAGCGCCTTCCCGACTGGCCGATGGACCGCTGGCAGATGTGGACGGGCCCGTCGCGGCACTTCCTGGTCTTCCCCGTCCGTCACGGCACGATGGTCAACTACGTCGGCTTCGTGCCGACCGACGAGGAGATGAAGGAATCGTGGTCCGCGCCTGGCGATCCGGAGGTGTTGCGGCGCGCATTCCATGGCTGGGACGCGCGTATCGGCGAGGTGCTGAAGCAGGTCGACAAGACGTTCCGCTGGGCTCTCTACGACCGTGACCCGCTGCCCACTTGGACCAAGGGCCGGCTGACGCTGCTCGGCGACGCTGCGCACCCGATGCTGCCACATCTGGGACAGGGCGCCAACCAGTCGATCGAGGACGGCATGGCGCTCGCGACCATCCTGGATCAGATCAGCACGGCGACGGTGCCGGGGGCGCTGCGTGCCTACGATCGGTTGCGTCGCGAGCGGGTGGCCGACGTCCAGCGCGGCGCGCGGCAGAACGGATTGCGCCTCGACTCCGCTGAGGCCGATCTTGCAGCGCGCGACGCGCAACTCGTCGCCCACGCTGAATTTCGCAAGCAGTTCTACACCTACGACGTGGTGCCAGAAGCCCGCGCCGCGGCGGCGGCGTTGCTGTCGTGAGACGTTCCTCTGATCCGGGGAGTGAATGTGGTTTTCATCTCGCGCGATCCCGACGAGCACCATCAAATCGTGCTTGTACCCGGCCGCGACCCGGCGCATGCGTCGACCATCAACCAGATCTCGTTTCGCGTGATCCATTTGCCCGAGCTTCGACGGGTCCACGCGCGCCTCCTCGAACGCGCCGTCTCCGCTCTCAACCCCACCAACCACGGAGGTTCATGGTCGATCTACTTCGCCGACCCGGAAGGCAATCGCTTCGAGCTTTTCGTTCAGACCCCGTGGTACCTGCCGCCGGTGTCTATCCCTCTCGATCTCAGCTTGTCTGACGAAGAGATCTATCGACTCACGCAACAGTTGGTCCAGGCCACGCCGGGACACATGCTCCGGTCCGTCTGGCATGAACGGACACGGCGACGGATGATCGAAGAAGGCATGATCGAGCAACGCTGAGCAGATGTCTCCCGCTGGGCCCCGTCGAAGCCCCAGCAAACGCCTGCTTCGGCCCCGCGCGAAGGACAGCGTCCCCGTCCGCTTGGGGTCGAAACCGGACCATTTTCGCGAGGCATGTTCTTAGACGCCAGTCTCGAAGACTCTCCTCAATGCCAGCACACCTCGACGACGTCAGCCCTTCAAGAAGGCGAGCAGGTCGCGCGTGAAACGCTCCTTCTCGGTCGCGAACAGGCCGTGCGGCGCGCCGTCGTATTCGATCAGCGTCGACTGGGAGATGCCCTTGGCGGCGGCGCGACCCGCAGCGTCGATTGGCACGGTCTTGTCGGCGGTGCCGTGGATGATGAGCGTAGGGCAATGGAATGCCTTCAGGTCGGGCCGGAAGTCGGTGGTCGCGAAGGCCTTGGCGCAAGTCAGTGTGGGCCGCAGGCCGGCCTGCATGGCGACGTTCCACGAGGCCTGGATGTGCTCGTTGCTGGTCGGGTGCGAGACCAGACCGACGCCGTAGAAGTCCTTGAAAAAGCTGGCAAAGAACTTGGCGCGGTCTTCCTTCATGCCCTTCGTCATCTTGTCGAACACCTCGGCGTCGGTGCCGTCGGGGTTGTCGGCGGTCTTCAACATGAACGGCACGACCGACGAGATCAGGCCGGCCTGGACGACGTGCTTGCCGCCGTGGCGCGACATGTAGCGGGCGACCTCGCCGCCGCCCATCGAGAAGCCGACGATCGCGGCGTCTTTGGCGCCGGTATGTTCCATCACCGTCGCCAGGTCGTCGGCGAGGGTGTCGTAGTCGTAGCCCGACGACGGCTGGCTGGAGCGGCCGAAGCCGCGGCGGTCGTAGGAGATCGCGCGCATGCCGGCGTCGGCGATGGCGGTGGCCTGGTCGTCCCAGCTGTCGGCCGAGAGCGGCCAGCCGTGCAGGAGGATGACCGGGCGGCCGCTGCCCCAGTCCTTGACGAAGAGGCTGGTCTGGTCTTGCGTGGTGACGATGGCCATGATGCGCTGCTGGAAGTCGTTGAAAGAGTCGACGATTCCAATGGCATATCAGGACCGCGTCTGTCGGCGTGACGGGCTTTGCGCGGTAGGACGGTCGGACGGTCAGACGGCGAAGCGGGTGATTCCGAAGGTCGCAGGCACGCCCGGGTCGTCGTCGTCGGTCACCATGTGAACTTCGATCGCAGCGCCGACGATGCGGGCAGCGATGCCCTCGACCTTGCGAACGGGCTCGATGCGATGCGTCGCCCGCACGTGGCCTTCGCGGTCCGCGATGCCGAGCAGTGCGGCGACGCAGGGGCCGTCGTCGTAGGCGTTGTCGGTGCGCTCGGCGACGGCGCTGAAGAGCCAGTCGCCGCCGCCGAGGGTCGCACCGTCGGTGAACGAGAGCGGCACGCCGTCGACGTGGCCGAGGTCGATCGCCTGGATCGCGCGCAGGACCGGCGCCGACGACCCGCCCGATGCCAGCCACGCCATGACCGAACCGAGATCGAAGCGGACCGCGGCGTTGACGGCACCGGCGCCCGTACCGCCTCGCTGCAACAGCACCAGCTCGCTGCCGCAGACGAACGCACCTTCGACGTTGACGCGATCGACGCGCGCCGCGATCGCCCGATAGAGCGGCTCGAGATCGACCGATTCGGCAGCGCCGGCGATGCCGCCACTGTCGTCGAGCTGCAGCATGGCGCCGACGAAGCGGTTCGAACGCGAGCCCGAGCCGAGTGCGAGCAGGGTGCCGAGCGAGCCCGGCGTCGATGCCGGCAGCAGCACCAGCGCCTCCAGATCGGGCTTCAGCTTCTTGCGCTGCTTCGCCGACTCCGGCAGGTCGCCGTCGAAGAGGCGAACGAGGTGCAATGAGGCGCTGCCGCCGGCGTCGAAAACGCCGAGATGCAACTCGTCGTCGGCGACGACGAAGAAGCGGTCGCGCACGCGCACCAGGCCGCTCGCGGCGCTGAGAAAGGCGCGACCGTGCGGGTGCATCGCCGGGTCGAGCGAGAGTGTCCGCAGCGCTTCGAAGGCGATCGTCATGGCGAGCGCAGCCAGGCCGCGCGCAGCCGCTCCCAGCCGGCGTTGCCAAGATCGCGCAGCGTCTTCAGGTTGGCATCGCAGATCGCTTCGGTGTCGCCGAAGCTCGCCACCGCGCGCTCGACGCTGCTCTCGCGAAGAAGATGCAAGGTCGGAAGGGGCGAACGGTTGGTGGCGTTGGTCACGTCGTCGGCCTCGGTGCCGGCAAAGCGGTAGTCGGGATGAAAGCTCGCGATTTGGATCACGCCTTCGAGGTCGAGGGCGACCAGGGTGTCGTCGGCGTCGTCGAGGAACTGGTTGAAGTCGTCGAAACCGGCGGGCAGATCGGGGCAGACGATGAGCGTGGTCTCGATGGCGGCGGGATCGGCGGCGATGAGGTGGGCCAGCTCGCTGGCGAGGTCCTGCCGCAATGCCGGCCAATCGGTGGCGGCGCTGAACGCGAAGCGCACTGCATGACGCGCCCGCACGGCCTTCGCGAACGGGCAGAGGTCGAGGCCGATGACGGCGGCGTCGAGCCACGCGGCCGTGCTTGCGATGGCCGGGTGCAAAGCGGGTGCGTCGGGCATCGATCGATTGTGGCGGCCCGGCCCGGAGCCGCACTGCTGCGGACGAATCTGGGCTTCGGCCTGATGCATTCGTCGATATACAAAGCATGCATTCCACGCCAAACGAGCCAAACGAGCCAAACGAGCTAGCAGATGGCGATGCTGGCAATCCGCAACCTGTCCGACGAGATGGACCGGACCCTGCGCGTTCGTGCCGCCCTGCACGGCCGCAGCATGGCGGCCGAGGTTCGCGAAATCCAGGCTGACCGACCGGGAGTTCGATGTCTTCGCACAGGTGCGAGACGAGTCCGCCGGCAGCCCGCTGAGCTTCGAGTGATCCTGCTGGACACCGACGTGGTGTCCGAGCCGCTGCGCGCTGCGCCCGAAACCCGCGTGGTCGACTGGATCGACGCGCAGCCGATGGAAACGCTGTTCCTTTCGGCCATCACAGTCGCCGAGTTGCGCGCTGGCGTGGCACTGCATCAGAACATCGAGAAGCGCGTGCTGCCGCTTTTCGCAGGCCGCGTGTTGCCGTTCGACCTGACCTGCACCCAGGCTTGTGCGACGCTGCCGGCCAAGGCGCGGAATACGGGCCTCGTCGCCTGTCAAGCAGCTCGCTCATCACCGCCGCGTCGTCGCGGCCCGAGCGGGCGCGCACGTGAAACGAATGATCGGCTTAGCGGCTTCCGCCAGAATTCGGCGATGTCCGACACCGACGAACCCGCCGTCATCCCCGCCTTCGCACCGGCAGGGCATCTGCGCGTGGCCATCAACCTCGGCAACCCGATCCTCGCCGGCAGGGACGCCGGAACCGGCGAGGTCCGCGGCGTCTCGATCGATCTGGCGCGCGCGCTCGGTGCGCGGCTCGGCCGCAGCGTCGACCTGCTCGAGTTCGACGCCGCCGCCAAGTCGGTCGAGGCGGTGCGATCGGGCCGGGCCGACGTCGGCTTCTTCGCCATCGACCCGCAGCGCGGCGAGGGCATTCGCTTCAGCGCGCCCTACGTGCTCATCGAAGGCGCCTACCTCGTCCGCAACGACAGCGCGCTGACCGACAACGCCGGGGTCGACCGCACCGGCATCCGCGTGATGGTGGGCAAGGGCAGCGCCTACGACCTCTACCTCACGCGCGCCCTGAAGACCGCCGAGATCCTGCGCGCGCCGACCTCGCCGGCAGTCGTCGACGCTTTCCTCGCCGAGCGCGCCGACGTCGCCGCCGGCGTCAAGCAGCAACTCGAGGCCGATGCATTGCGGCTCGGCGGCTTGCGTCTGCTGCCCGGCCGCTTCATGGTCATCGAGCAGGCGATGGGCGTGCCGGCGGATCGCGGCGACGCCGTCGTCGCCTTGCTGCGCGCCTTTGTCGAAGCGGCCAAGGCAAGCGGCCTCGTCGCCGACTCGCTGGCGCGCCACCGCATCCGGGGTGCGGCGGTCGCACCCGCCGCCGACTCAGGCCGGCGCTAGCCGCAAGCCGTCAACAGCGAACGCGCCTCAGCGCGGCTCGTGGATCGGGCAGCCGTTGCTCGTGGCACGAAACTCCTTCGACGTTTCGTAGGTCGCCTTGCGCACGCGCATGAGCGAGCCGAGCGGCCGGTCGAGCTCGACGAGGAGCTTTCTGCATACTTGCCCGCCACTGTCTTGCACTTGCCACCAAGGAGCCTGCCGATGCCTCACCTCGATCCCCTGCCGTGGGACGCCACGCCGCAGTTCCGCGACCGCTTCCAGCACTACCAGAACACGCGCGGCTTCGTTCCCAACAGCATCCTCACGATGGCGCGCCGCCCCGCCATCGCACAGGCGTTCATGGATCTCAACAAGGCCGTGCTCTACGACGGCAGCGTCACCGAGGAGCTGAAGATGCTGGTGAGCCTCGTCACCAGCCAGGCCACCGGCTGCCTGTACTGCCAGGCGCACATGACCAACCTGTCGAGTCTCTACCGGGCCTCGGACGAGAAGATCCGCGCCGTCTGGTCCTTCGAGACGAGCGAATTGTTCAGCGCCGCCGAGCGCGCTGCCCTGCGCCTCGCGTACCACGCCGCGCTCGTTCCCAACGAGGCGAGTGCCGCTGACTTCGACGAACTGAAACGGCATTTCGACGACGGCCAGATCGTCGAGATCGTCGCCACCATCGCCCTGTTCGGCTATCTCAACCGCTGGAACGACACGATGGCGACGACGCTCGAGACGAAGGCGATCGACGTTGCCGGGCGGGCCATCGGCGCCGTCGGCTGGGTGCCCGGCAAGCATGCCGGCAGCGAGGGCGCGGTGGTCGTGCTGCCGACACCGGCATAGCGCCGCGATCTCAGTCGAGCGTGATCCACGTCGGCGCGTGGTCGCTCGGCTTCTCGCGTGCCCGCACCGCCTTGTCGACGCCGGCGCTGCCAAGGCGGGCCGCCGCTGCCGCGTTGAGAAGGAGGTGGTCGATGCGCAGGCCGGCGTCGCGCGGGAAGCGGTTGCGAAAATAGTCCCAGTAGGTGTAGATCGGCTCGCCCGGGTGCAGGTGGTGGAGCGAATCGGTCCAGCCGAGCGCGAGCAGGCGCTGCCAGGCGTCGCGCGTCTCGGGTTGAAGCAGCGCGTCGCCCTTGTACGAGCGCGGCGAATAGATGTCGCCGACGCCGTCGCTCGCGACGACGTTGTAGTCGCCGGCCAGCACCACCGGCCGGTCGCTCGCCACCAGCGTCGCCGCGTGCTCGACGAGGCGCTCGAACCAGGCCAGCTTGTAGTCGAACTTCGGGCCGGGCTGCGGATTGCCATTGGGCAGGTAGATCGAAGCGACGACGATGCCACCGGCCTCGGCTTCGAGGTAGCGGCTGTGCGTGTCGTCGGGGTCGCCGGGCAGGCCGCGCCGGCGTATCGCGAGTTCGCCTTTGCACAGCACGGCGACCCCGTTCCAGCTCTTCTGGCCGTGCCAGAGAGCGCTGTAGCCGGCGTCGCGGATGGCATCGGCGGGAAAGGTTTCGTCGGAGGTCTTCAGCTCCTGCAGGCAGGCGATGTCGGGGCTCGACTCGGCCAGCCATTCGAGCAGGCGCGGCAGCCGCGCCGTGATGCCGTTGACGTTGAAGGTCGCAATCTTCATGGCGGAGGGTCCGGGTAGGGCAATGCCGACGCGAAAAGGAGATGGCGTCGGCCACGATCATCAGGCTTCGATCCTTTGCCGTCGCCCGCCGCGGTGGCCAGACTACGATATTTCGCCGATGCTCCAGACGCACGGTACCCACGTGAAGGAAACGCCATGAAACTGCTCTCCACTCTCGTTATCGCCGCCGCCGCTCTCGCCAGCGGTGCCGCTGGCGCCGCCCAGTACGGCTCCGACCAGGAGCGCCGCGACCAGAACCGCGAAGAAGCGCTCGCTCACTGGCGTGCAGACCACGGCACCGCTATCGACGGTTCCGGTCGCGGGACCGACGATCGCACGTCGTTGCGGGAGAAGACGAAGGAAGGCGCCCGCTCGGTGCGCAACTTCACCCACCGACAGGCAGAGAAGGCACGCAATTTCTCGGCGCGCCAGGACCGTCGTGACGGTACCCATCAAAGCACCACCGACACCAGCCCGGTCGGCGGCGCCAAGTAGGAGCGCATCGCCTCATCCGCGCGGCGAGACCTTGCCGAGCGCGCTCTCGATCGCCTTCGCGTCGGCAGGCCGCACCACGCGAGCGAGTTCGTGGCCGTCGCGCAGGACGACGAGGGTTGGCCAGAGCTTGACGTCGAAGGAGCGGCCGAGGGACTTGCCGCTGCCGTCTTCGACGCGGAGGTGGCGGACCTGCGGATATGCCGCCAGCGCCGCCGCCACCAACGGCTGCGCCGCCCGGCAGTGGCCGCACCAAGGCGTGCCGAATTCGATCAGAGTCGGGCCCGGCCGCGAGTCGATGTCGGCTCGAGTCGGTTCGGTGCGTTCGAAGGCGGCGTTGTACGAGGTCATGGATCGGTCGTCCTCCTGCGTCTGTTCACTATAGGCGCCCGAGATACTCCTCATGCGTCGAATCCGATTGGCTTAATCTCCCATCTGCCGATGGTGCCGGCGTGGTCCACTGTGGCCGCGTCCAGTCGACACCCTGGAGACGAGCATGAACAACGCTTCGACCGTATTTCCAGACGAAGCCCATTGGGAAACGGAAGGGACTTCACGCATCCCGTTCCTGACCTACACCAACGAAGCCCTGTACAAGCGCGAGCTTGAGCGCTTCTTCTACAAGGGCCACTGGTGCTACGTCGGCCTCGAGGCCGAGATCCCGGCGGTGGGCGACTTCAAGCGCACTGCCATCGGCGAGCGCTCGGTGATCATGGTTCGCGATGGCGAAGGCGGCATCAGCGTGGTCGAGAACGTCTGCGCCCATCGCGGCATGCGTTTTTGCCGGGAACGGCATGGCAACCGCAAGGAGTTCGTCTGCCCCTATCACCAGTGGAACTACACGCTGAAGGGCGATCTGCAGGGCGTGCCCTTCCGGCGCGGCATCAGACAGGACGGCAAGGTGCAGGGCGGCATGCCTGCCGACTTCAGGACCGAAGAGCACAGCCTGACGAAGCTGAAGGTGGCCGCGCGCGGCGGCGTTGTCTTCGCCTCGTTCGACCACGACGTGGAATCGCTCGAGGATTTCCTCGGAGAGACGATCCTGGGCTACTTCGACCGCCAGTTCAACGGCCGCAAGCTGACGATCCTCGGCTACAACCGGCAGCGCATTCCGGGCAACTGGAAGCTGATGCAGGAAAACATCAAGGATCCGTATCACCCGGGGCTGCTGCACACCTGGTTCGTCACCTTCGGCCTCTGGCGCGCCGACAACAAGTCGCAGCTGCGCATGGACGAGAAGCATCGCCACGGCGCGATGGTGTCGACGCGTGGCGCCTCGGGCAAGTCGGCGCAGGTAACTCAGGTCTCGAGCTTCAAGGAGGACATGCAGCTCAACGACCCGAGCTTTCTCGATGTCATCCCCGAGCCGTGGTGGGGCGGGCCGACGGCGGTGATGACGACGATCTTTCCCAGCGTGATCCTGCAGCAGCAGGTCAACAGCGTTTCGACACGCCACATCCAGCCGACCGGCCACGGCAGCTTCGACTTCGTCTGGACCCACTACGGCTACGAGGACGACACCGAGGAGATGACCCGGCACCGGCTGCGCCAGGCCAACCTGTTCGGGCCCGCCGGCTTCGTCTCCGCCGACGACGGCGAGGTGATCGAATTTTCGCAGCAGGCCTTCGAGTCCAAGCCCTTTCACCGCACCCTCGCCGAGCTTGGCGGCCGCGGCGTCGAGGAAACCGATCACATGGTCTCCGAGACGGTGATTCGCGGCATGTACCGCTACTGGCGCGACGTCATGGAAACCTGAGGGATGGGCACCACTCCGAGCTTCGAGGACTGGATGGCGCTCACGCAACTCTACGGCGAGTATGCCAGCGTGGTCGACGCCGCCGACTGGGATCGCTGGATCGACTTCTTCACCGACCCTTGCGTCTACCGGGTCCAGCCGCGCGAGAACCACGAACGCGGCTTTCCGCTGGCCACGCTTTCGTTCACGAGCAAGGGCATGCTGCGGGACCGAATCTACGGCATCAGGGAGACCTTGTTCCACGACCCGTACTACCAGCGGCACATCGTCGGCGCGCCGATCGTGCACGGCGCCGATCGCGACACCTTCCGCTGCGAGGCGAACTACGCGGTGTTCCGCACCAAGCTCTCCGAGCTGTCGACCGTCTTCAACGTCGGCCGTTATCTCGACACCGTGGTGCGCACGCCGGAAGGGTTGAAGTTTTCCTCGCGCGAGTGCATCTACGACAGCGAAATGATCCCCAACTCCATCATCTATCCGATCTGACGCGGTCGATGAGCCGGAGCGTGGCGCCAGCTCTCGCCTGGCATCGGGGCGGGCTTGTCGCCTGCCTGTGGGGTTGCGGGATGTTTCGGGTCGCTCATAGGTCGTGTCCGCAGAAGTCCGCGTTCAGCAAGCGAAGAGACTGCGCGAGAAGGGCCGTCGAGCATCGCTACGACCGCAGCCGATGAGATCGGGCCAGGAAGCGGCAGCACCATGACCGCGCCAGCGGGCGGCCGGGTCGGCCCGACCGCGGTGGCCTTGCTGGCCGTGCTTGCGCTGCTGCTGGCCGCCGTCGCCCTGCAGCCCTGGTGGCTGGCGCCGTGGGTGTCGCAGCAGCTGGCAGCCCTCTCGGGGCGCAGCGTCCATTCCGACTCAATGCGCGTCGGCCTGTCGTGGCGCCTCGAGCCGGTCATTCATGTCCGCGGCATTCGCATCGGCAATGCGCCGTGGGCCGACACGAAGCGGCCGCTGGCCGACCTCGGCGAGATGGTCGTTCGCTTCTCGTGGCGAAGCATCGGCGAAGGCAGGCCGGTGCTGTCGCTGATGGTCTTGCGCGACGGCGAGGTCGACCTCGAGCGCCAGGCCGACGGTCTTCGCAACTGGCGACTGCGCGACCCCGAAAACCGCGGTCCGGGGCGCTACAAGGTGGAGGCCTTGCAGGCCGAACGCGCCTCGATCCGCTTCAAGGACGCCGGCATCGATCTCGACCTTTTGGCCACGGCCAGCGCCAACGGCGCTGCCTCGGCGGCCGACGCGGCCTTGACGACACGGATCGCGCTGACCGGTCGCTGGCAGGCCTTGCCGTTCACGGTCGATCTCGCCACCGGCCCCGTGCTCACCTTGATCGACACCGGCGAGCGCTTTCCCGTGCGCGGCCGCGTCGACGTCGGCGGCGTTCGCATCGAGGCCGATGGCAGCGCCAGCGACATCCTCCACGCGCCTTCGCTGGATGCGCGGTTCGAGCTCGCCGGCGATTCGCTGGCGCCGTTTCGCACCGTCTTCGGACATCGTCACGAAGGTGCCGGCAAAAAGCCGTTCCGACTCGTCGGCCGCTTCAGCGCGGACTCGCGCGGCGCGACGCTGAAGGGCGCCGTCGGCCAGGTCGGCGGCACCGATTTCGCCGGCGATATCGGCCTCGTGCACAGCGACGATCGCAGCTCGATCCGGGCCCGCTTGCGCAGCGAGTCGGCCGATGTCGCCGACCTGCGGTGGCTGGTCGGCGATGTCGATCGGCCGGCCGGCAAGGTCGTGGCGGCGCCGAAATCCGTCGATGCGGCGGCGAGCGCCGCCGCGCGGCCGGCGCCGTTCGCTTTCGCCCGCAAGCGCGACGTCGACCTCGGCGTCGACGTGCGTCGCCTCCATGCTGCGGAGCTGCCGTGGCTGCGCAGCCTCGCCCTCGAAGCGGTGCTGGTCGGCGGCAAGCTCGATGTCGGCAAGTTCGAGCTCGGCGTGCTGCAGGGCCGCGCGATGGGTCACGGCAGCCTGGACATGAGCGTCGACTCGGCGATCGCCGACGCTGAGCTGGCCCTGCATGGCATTCGCCTGGAGGCACTGCTCGGTGAACAGCCGGCGAAAAAGCGCGTGACCGGAATGCTGCAGGCCCGTGCACGCATCAAGGCGACCGGCAACTCGGTCGCCGCCTTGCTGGCCAGCGCCACCGGCAGCGTCGACGCCGGGCTCACTGGCGGTACCCTCGCCGCCCTGCTCGATGCCGAGATCGGGCTGCAGGGCGGCAAGATCCTGCACGGCCTGATCGGCGGCCCGGAACAGATCGCCATTCGTTGCGCCGCGGCTGCTGTCGACCTGCGCCATGGCCAGGGCCGTGTCCGCACGTTCGTGATCGACACCGAGCGAACGCGGACCACCGGCACCGGCACGATCGACCTCGATCACGACAGCCTCGACCTGGTGCTCACGCCCGAGGCCAAGCAGGGCGGTCTGCTGGTGCTCGACCGCTCGATCCGCCTTCACGGGCCGCTGAGGAAGCCGGCGCGCGAGCTCGTGAACCGGGCCGAGGTGGCTGCCGCGAGTCGGCAGGTTTGTGCGGGCGCGTCGGCGCGCGGGCGATAGCAGCGGACTTGCAGCGGGCCTGCAGCCGGGCCCGTCAACGCCGCATCAGAGTGCTCTTGCCGAACAGGCTCTCGATGAGATCGACGGCGATCTCGGCGGTGCGGTTTCTGACGTCCAGGGCCGGGTTCAGCTCCATCACGTCGAGCGAGGCGAGGGCGTCGGTGTCGGCGATCATCTCCATGCAGAGCTGCGCCTCGCGGTAGGTCGGGCCGCCACGCACGGTGGTGCCGACGCCGGGGGCGATCTCGGCGTCGAGGAAGTCGACGTCGAAGCTCACGTGCAGGTGGGTATTCGAGTCGATCGTGGCGAGGGCCAGCTCCATCGTGTGGCGCATGCCTTCCTCGTCGATGAAGCGCATGTCGAAGACCTCGAGGCCGGCCTCGTGCACCAGCTTCTTCTCGCCCTCGTCGACGCTCCTGATGCCGATCTGCCGCACCTGCCTGGCGCTGATCGCCGGCACCTTGCCGCCGATCTCGATCAGCTCTCTCGGGCCGTAGCCGCACAGGCACGCCACCGGCATGCCGTGGATATTGCCGCTCGGCGTGAGCGCGTTGGTGTTGAAGTCGGCATGGGCGTCGAGCCAGAGCACGCGCAGCTTCTTGCCGGCCTCGCGGCAATGCCGCGCCACCGCGCTGATCGAGCCGATGCCGAGGCAGTGGTCGCCGCCGAGCAGGATCGGCATGCGGCCGATGTGCAGCTCGGCGTAGACGGCCTCGTGGACGTTGCGGTTCCACTCCGCCACCGCGTCGAGGTGGCGATAGCCCTCGGCCGGCGGCTGCCAGGGATTGGGCGGGCCGGAGAGATTGCCGCGGTCCTGCACTTCGAGTGCGTGGCTTTCGAGAACGGGTCCGATGTTGGCGACGCGCAGCGCCTCCGGACCCATGCTCGAGCCGCGACTGCCGGCACCGATGTCGGTTGGCGCACCGATGAGGGAGATGCGTCGGTTCATATGTCGAGAGCGAGGTCGCCGGTGGTGGTCTCGGGCAGGTCGTAGCCGTATTGCACAGCGAGCAGCTCCCAGGCCTCCTCCGCAGTCTCGACAAAGTGAAAGAGGTGGACGTCTTCCGGCGAGATCATGCCGGTCTCGACGAGCCAGTCGAAATCGATCAGCCGGGTCCAGAACTCGCGCCCGAAAAGCAGGATCGGGCGCATCCGCGACTTGCCGGTCTGCACGAGCGTGAGCACCTCGAACAGCTCGTCGAGCGTGCCGAAGCCGCCGGGAAAGCACACGAGCGCCACGGCGCGCATCAGGAAGTGCATCTTCCGGATGGCAAAGTAGTGGAACTGGAAGCAGAGCTCGGGCGTGATGAAGCGGTTGGGGACCTGTTCGTGCGACAGCACGATGTTGAGGCCGACGCTTTTGCCGCCGACGTCGAAGGCGCCGCGGTTGCCCGCTTCCATGATGCCGGGGCCACCGCCGGTGACGACGAAGAGCGGCTTCGAGAGCGACGCCGATCGCGTCGTCACGATCGCCGAGAACCGCCGCGCCTGCTCGTAGTAGCGCGACATCGAGGCGCGGGTTTCGGCGGCGCGCAGGGCGCGCTCGTCGCCAGCCGTGCGCGCCGCTTCGAGCTCGCGCGCGGCGACGTCGGGGGCGACGATGCGGGCGCTGCCGAAAATGACCACGGTCGACTCCACGCCTTGTTCCTCCTGCACCAGCTCGGGCTTGAGCAGCTCGAGCTGAACGCGCACCGGCCGCAGCTCTTCGCGGAGCAGGAAATCGGTGTCGGTGAAGGCGAGGCGATAGGCACTTTCCGGGCCTTCGTAGCGGGAGTGCGGGCTATCGGTTTCCTTGGCGGCATCTTCCTGCGCGGATGCGAAAGCGCGGTCCGGAAGCGACGGGGTATGGGTCATGGCGCGAGCTTACGGCATGCCCGTGCGCCGCCGTGCCGCCGGCGGGCGGCAGATCCGCCGGTCAGGGCACGAGCACGATCTTCGCCGCGGCGCTGATGCCGGCGTCGAGGTCGGCGAAGGCGGCAGCGCCGTCGGCCAGGCTTCGTTCCTCGACCCAGGCGAGGTCGCCGAACACGCCGCGGTCGAGCGCGCTGACGGTCGCGCGCAGGTCGGCCATGGTGTAGGTGTAGCTGCCGATGAGGGTGATCTCGTCGAGCGTGAGCTTTCGCATGTCGATCTCGCTCGCCCAGTCCTGCAGACCGATGTGGAGGACGACGCCGCCGGGCGCGACCGCCTTCATCGCCGCCTCTCGCGTCGACTTGGCGCCGACGGCATCGATGACGAAGCCGTGCGAGCGCGCCGCCGGCTCGGCGGTGCGCGGGTCGTAGACGGCGCAGCCGGCATGGCTGCGCGCCGACTCGCGGCGCAGGGCGTTCGGCTCGGCCAGCGTGACGCGACAACCATGGCTTCGCAGCAGCAGCGCCGCCAGCATGCCGATGGCGCCGCCACCGATCACCAGCGTCGTCGTTTCGGGCAGTGGCCGGTGCAGGGCGCGCGATGCCAAGGCAATCGCGTGCAGCGCCGTGGCCGCCGGCTCGGTGAGCGCGGCGGCGCGCGTCGAGAGCGAGTCGGGCAGGTCGAGCAGGCAGCGCTCGGGGATCGACATGCGCTCGGCGTAGGCACCGGGTCGCGTCATGCCGACCATCGTGCGCTTGCTGCACAGGTTGTCGCGGCCCTGCACGCAGAAGTCGCAGCGGCCGCAGGCGATCAACGGATTGGCGGTGACGCGCCGGCCGGCGCGCTCGCCTTCGAGCACGGTGCCGACGAGCTCGTGGCCGAGCACGAGCGGGGGCTTCCTGCGCGGATCGTGGCCGTGGAAGGCGTGCATGTCGGAGCCGCAGATGCCGACGGCGTCGATGCGCAACAGGGCGTCGCCGGCATCGACAACGGGCTCCGGCTCGTCGCGGTAGGTGAGCTCGTCGGGGGCGGTGTAGACGAGTGCTTTCATGGCGGGTGGCGGCATGATGTCAGCGTGCGGAGAAGCCGCCGTCGACATGCAGGGTCTGGCCGGTGACGTAGGCCGAGGCGTCGCTGGCCAAGAAGACGGCGGTGCCGTGCAGGTCGGCAGGGTCGCCGTTGCGGCCGATCATGGTCTTCGCGGCGAGAGCTGCGGCGCGCGCCGGATCGTCAAGCACCGGCGCGGTGAGCGGCGTTGCGAAGAAGCCGGGCGCGATGGCGTTGCAGGTGATGCCGTAGCGCGACCAGTGCTCGGCGATGGCGCGCGTGAGCTGCACAACGCCGCTTTTGCTGGCGCCATACGGCGCGCTGTCGGCGAAGGCGCGCGAGCTCTGCAGCGACGCGATGTTGACGATGCGGCCCCATCCTTTCGCTCGCATCGCCGGCGCCAGGGCGCGCGTGAGCAGGAAGGGCGCCGTCAGGTTGACGGCCAGGGTGTCGTCCCAGTGCGCGTCGTCGCCGTGCTCGAAGGACAGGCGCGGGTTGATGCCCGAGGCGTTGACGAGGATGTCGGGTGTGCCGAACGGGCGCGACGCCTCGGCGGCGATGGCGGCGAGGCCCGGCCGGTCGGCGAGGTCGCGCGCCAACGCGGCCGCGGCGATGCCGTCGCTCGCAAAGGCGGTGACGGCAGCGTCGAGCTCGGCCTGCCGTCGCGCCAGCAGCACGACCTTCGCACCGGCGGCGCCGAGCGCCCAGGCGATGGCGCGGCCGATGCCGGAGTGGCCGCCGGTGACGAGCGCGACGCGGCCGTCGAGATCGAACAAGCGGGCGATGCGCTGCGGCACCGGGCGCTCCTTGCGCGGGTCGCCGTCGCCTTCGCGGACGCCCTCACGCGACAACGGCGGCACCCTTGTCGAACGCCTCGCCGGGGAAGTACTTCGCAAGCCGTTCGTCGGCAGTGCGGGCGTGCGCTTCCATGCCTTCGAGACGGGAGATGCGGGCCGTGACCTGCGCGGTCTCGCGATTGGCCTCGCGCGTCATGCGTTGCCAGGTCAGCGTCTTGATGAACTTGTGCACCGACAGGCCGCCCGAATAGCGCGACGCACCCTTGGTCGGCAGGATATGGTTCGGGCCGCTCGTCTTGTCGCCGAACGCCACGGTGGTCTCCTCGCCGAGGAAGAGCGAGCCGTAGTTGGTGAGCGTCATCAGCCACCAGTCGAGATCGGCGGCGTGCACTTCGAGGTGCTCGGCGGCGTAGTCGTCGGAGACTTTCGCGGCCTCTTCGCGCGTGCTGCACAGCACCACCTCGCCGTGGTCGCGCCAGGCGGCGCCGGAGGCGTCGCGCGCCACCGGCGGCAGCGCAGCGATGAGCGCGGGCACCTCGCGCATCACCGCCTCGGCGAGGGCGCGGTCGGTGGTGATGAGCCAGGCCGGCGACTCGTGGCCGTGCTCGGCCTGGCCGACCAGGTCGGAGGCGACGATGCGCGGGTCGGCAGTCGCATCGGCGATGACGCATACCTCCGACGGCCCGGCGAAGACATCGATGCCGACGCGGCCGAACAGCATCCGCTTCGCCTCGGCCACGAACTTGTTGCCGGGGCCGACGATGATGTCGGCGCGCCGGCCGGTGAAGAGGCCGAACGCCATCGCCGCGATCGCCTGCACGCCGCCGAGCGTCATGATGGCGTCAGCCCCGGCCACCTTCATCGCGAAGAGCACGTGGGGGTGGATGCCCTGGCCCTGGAATGGCGTCGAGCAGGCGATCACCGTCGGCACGCCAGCCGCTTTGGCGGTGGCCACGCTCATGTAGGCCGAGGCGATGTGCGCGTAGCGGCCGGTCGGCACGTAGCAGCCGGCCACGTTCACCGGCACCAGCCGCTGGCCGGCGACGAGGCCGGGCGAGAGCTCGATCTCGAACTCGCGCAGCGATGCGAGCTGCGCTTCGGCGAAGCGGCGAACGCGCGCCGCGGCGAACTCGATGTCGCTGCGCACGCCGGCCGGGATCCCGGCGGTGCGGCGCTCGATCTCGGCCTCGCCGACGAGGATGTCGCCGCTCCAGCGGTCGAGCTTCAGTGCGTAGTCGCGGACCGCCTGCTCGCCGCCGCGCTCGATGGTGGCGATCATCTCGGCGGCCACGTCGCGGGCTTGCGCTTCGATCTGCGCAGTCGGCGCGAAAGCGCTCTTCAGTCGGATCACGGCCATCGTCTGCGTGCCAGCGTCAGTTGATCTTGTTGGCAAACGCCTTGAGCGTCGCGCTCTTGTCGACCATCTTCAGGTACTCGTCGCTGATGTAGCTCTTCGGGTCGGGCACGTCGGTGATCGTGCCTACGCTCTTCAGGTAGCCGGCAAGCGCTTCGAAGGCGCCGTCGGCCGCGGACTTGCCGCTGGCGCGCGACATCATCTTCAGCTGCTCGTCGAGCGGGAAGATCGGCCGCTCCATCTCGTTGGCGAGGTAGGCGTCTTTCAGCTTGATGCCGTTGGCATCGAAGAACTTGCGCAGCGCCGCCATGAACTCGGGCCGATTGCTCTTCTGGTAGCTCACGGCTCGCAGGTATACGGCCAGGAAACGCGCCACGGCTTCGGGGTTTTGCTGCGCGAACTCCTTTCTCGTGATGAGTGCGCCCGGGACCATGACGCCGGCGTCCTTGCCGCTGCAGATCACCTCGGCGCCGATCTGCTCTGCGAGCGTGTAGGTGTTGGGCGCCCAGGTGCCGGCGAGCATGCCGTTGTCGCCGGTGTAGGCGGAGACGAGCTGGGCCGGCGCCAGCGGCACGATCTGCACGTCGCTGCGCTGCAGGCCCCACTTCTTCAGGCAGGCCATGGTCGAGTACTCACCGGTCGAGTTCGGGCTGAGCAGGACCTGCTGGCCCTTCAGCTCCTTGGCCGGGTTGGCGCGGATGGCGGCGGCCTTGTCCTTCCTCGCCATCACGGCGTTGGTGGCCGATTCGTCGTTGGTGATGCCGATGGTCATGATCTCGTAGCGCTGCGCGCCGAGCACCGCCGGCGGCGAGCCGATACCGCCGACGTCCCACGATTTCGACGGCGCCCCGGCGATCTGCTGGGCCCCGGCCGGATAGGCCACGAACTCCGGCTTCAGGCCGGCCTCGGCCCACCAGCCCTTGTCCTGCGCCACGAACAGCGGCAGCGCCCAGTACGCGACCTGGTAGCTGACCTTGATGGGGATCGGTGCCGGCGCTTGCGCCGCGGCGCCGAGAGCGAGCGTGGCGAGGGCGGCGGCACAGAGGCCGCGGCGAGCGAAAAGCGATGAAGTCATGCCATGTCTCCCGGTCGTCTTTGAAAGCGCATTCAGAAACGATGATGGTACGAGCTGCCGAGCTGTGTAAATGCAGATTAGGGCAAACGCCTATGACGACGGCGATCCCCGTGTTATCCCTAGCGCCGTTGACGTTCGATTCCGCGCTCGCCTATGCTCGTCGCCGTGGCCAAGCTTGAAAGCGCTTCCAATCAGTCTGCGAAAGCAGGCACGCTCGAGATGCTGGCAGCGCGCAGCGGCATCTCGGCGGCCACGCTCTCTCGCGTGCTCAACCACCCGCACCAGGTGCGCGCGCCGTTGCGAGCGCGCGCCGAGCGTGTCCTGCGAGACGCCGGCTACGTCGCCCATGGCGCAGCGCGCTCGCTCGCGTCGAAGCGATCGCGCACCATGGGCGCGATCGTGCCCACGATCGACAGCGCCCTGTTCGCCGGAGTCGTCGAGGGCTTGCAGCAGGCGATCCACATCGGCGGCTACCAGCTCCTGCTCGCCAGCAGCCGTTACGACCTCGCGCAGGAGGCTGCCGAGGTGCGGGCGCTGCTCGAGCGCGGCGTCGACGGGCTGATGCTGATCGGCTCGGCCCACGCGCCGGAGACGCTGGCGATGCTGCGCCGGCACGGCGTGCCCTTCGTCACCACCTGCCATCACGACGCGACCGCGGCGTGGCCCACGATCGGCTGGAACAACGAGCGCGAGTCCGAGCGCATCGCCGACTACCTGCTCGACATCGGCCATCGCCGCTTCGGCGTCATCGCGGGCATCGGCGCGGGCAACGACCGCGCTGCCGAGCGCCTAACCGGCTTTCGCCGCGCCCTGGCCCGGCGCAACGTTCGCCTCGCCGACGCCGCCGTGCTCGAGCGTGCCTACTCCGTGCCGGCCGCGCGCCAGGCGATGGCGGCGCTGCTGCGCCTGCCGCAGCGGCCGAGCGCCGTGCTCTGCGGCAACGACATCCTCGCTTACGGCGCGCTGCAGGAGTGCCTCTGGCAGGAACTGCGCGTGCCGCAGGACATCTCGATCTCCGGCTTCGACAACATCGAGATGGCGGCGCATTGCCGGCCCGGCATCACCACGATCGCCGTGCCGGCCGCCGAGATCGGCGCCATCGCCGGCCGCACGTTGCTGCAGGCTCAAGAGGTCGGCGCGGGCGCGCCGACGACCCACACGTTCGTCGAGCTCGAGCTGATCGTGCGCGGCTCCACGGCGCCACCGCCGGTCGCGCCGCGCGGCGCGGCGAAGGGCCGGCGCGGCAACGCGTCGGCGCGGTCGCTGGCGGTGGCGCCGTGACGGGGATCGAGACCGCGGTCCCAGGCGCTGTAGGCAGCGCCGCGGTGCGACGGGTCGCCTTCCTGGGCCTCGGCGTCATGGGCGGCGCGATGCTGCGAAACCTGGTCCGGCGCGGCTTCGACTGCGCGGCCTACGACATCTCCGCCGCCGCCGCCGAACGCATCGCCGACTGCGGCTGCCGCATCGCCACCTCGCCCGCCGACGCAGCACGCGACGCCGCCGTGCTGATCACGATGTTGCCGACCTCGGCGCACACGTTGGGCGCCTTGTTCGGCAGCGACGGCGCCGCCGCGGCCTTGCCGGCCGGTGCGCTCGTGATCGAGATGAGCACCGGCGACGCCGTCGAGACCGATCGGCTCGGCGAAGCGCTCGCCGCGCGCGGCCTGCGCTGCATCGACGCGCCCGTCGGCCGCACGCCGCGCGAAGCGGCCGAGGCCAAGGCGCTCGTCATGGCCGGCGGCAGCGTCGCCGATCTCGCCGAGGCGCGGCCGCTCTTCGAAGCGATGGCCGACACCATCGTTCACGTCGGTCCGTTCGGCAGCGGCATCCGCCTGAAGCTCGTCAACAACTACATGTCGATGGTGGGCATGGTGCTCACCGGCGAGGCGCTGATGTTCGCGGCCAAGCTCGGTCTCGATCGCGAGACGGTGGTGCGCGTGCTCTCGAACACCACCGCCGGCCGCGGCCAGCTGCTCACCAACTTCCCGCGCAAGGTGCTCGCCGGCGACGTCACGCCCGACTTTCCGCTGCGCATGGGCCTGAAGGACATCCAGCTGGCGATGAATCTCGCCGGTTCGGTGGGTGCGCCGCTCGGCCTCGGTGGCTATGCGCGCGAGATGTTCGCGTTGGCGAAGTCGTGGGGCCGCGCCGACGAAGACTGCACGGCGATGCTGCTGCTGCTCGAAGACCTGGCGAACGTCAAGCACGAGGGCGTGGCATGACGCCATCCGCCGCCGTCTCGACCGGAGGCGTGGTCCCGGTTCGCGGCCCGCGCGAGCCTGGCGCATGGCGGCGCGTTGCTATCGGCGCAGCCGTGGTGGCGGCGGCGCTGTCGCTCTGGTTCGTGGCCGCCGGCCTCGGCTGGGTCACCGGCGCCCGCTTCCCGACGCCGACCGACGTGGCCACCGCCGCGAACCAGATCGTCGTCGCTCCGGGTTACTCCGGCGGCACGCTCTGGGTCCACGTGTGGCACAGCTCGCGGCTCGTGCTGATGGGCTTCGCCATCGCCGTCGCCACCGGCATCCCGGTCGGCCTGGCGATGGGCACCAGCCGCCGCGCCGAAGCGCTCATCGGCCCGGTGTTCTCGATGTTGCGGCCGATCCCGCCGCTGGCCTGGATCCCGCTCGCCATCCTCTGGCTCGGCCTCGGCGATTCGGCCAAGCTTTTCCTGATCTGGGTCGCTTCGTTCGCGCCGGCGGTCATCAACACTTACGCCGGTGTTCGCAATGTCGAGACGGTGCTCGTCGAGGCAGCGCGCGTGCACGGCGCGCGCACGCCGCAGCTCGTGTGGCATGTGCTCGTGCCCGGTGCCCTGCCGATGATCTTCACCGGCGTGCGCCTGTCGCTGCAAACGGCGTGGATGACGCTGGTGGCGGCCGAGCTGGTGGGCGCCTTCGTCGGTCTCGGCAAGGTGCTGGCGAGCGCCGCCCTCGACATCAACCCCGGCATGATCCTGTTCGCGATGGTCTGGGTCGGCCTGCTCGGTGCCGTGATGACGAAGGCGCTCGAGTGGGTCGAGAAGCGGGCCCTGCCGTGGCTGCGGTGATTGCCGCGACGCCCTCGGCGACGATGCGGCGGCCCCGCCGTGAGCACTCGGTCGGCCCACCCGCGATTCGGCCGCCGGGCCGCGCCGGTGAGGGCAGGCCGAGCCGCAGCCCGAGCGTGCTCTCGGCGGCCAGCGTGTTCGGCTTTTTCGTGGTCTGGCAATTGCTCGCTTCCAGCGGCTGGTTCCCGCCGCGCTACCTGCCCGGGCCGATCGCGGTGGCGGCCACGCTCTACCAGCTCGCTACCACCCCGTACTCCGGCGCCACGCTCTGGGGCCACCTCGGCGCCAGCCTCGCGCGCTTCGGCGTCGGTTTCGCGCTCGCCGCCGGGGTCGGCATCCCGCTCGGGCTGCTGATGGGCTGGTACCGCTGGCTCGACGACGTGGTCACGCCATTCTTCGAGGGCCTGCGCTTCGTCGCCCCGATCGCGTGGGTGCCGTTCGCGGGCCTGTGGTTCGGCACCGGCATCGGCGGGCCGACCCTGGTGATCTTTTCCGGCGCCTTCGCGCCCTGCCTCATCAACGCCTACCGCGGCGCCAGGTTCGCCGACAAGCGCCTCATCGAAGCGGCGCGCACGCTCGGCGCCAGCGGCCCGCGCGTGGTCGCCGAAGTACTGTTGCCGGCGTCGATCCCGTCGATCGTGGCCGGCCTGCGCGTCAGTGCCGGCATCGCCTGGCAGTCGCTCATCGGCGCCGAACTCATCGTCGTGGCGAGCGGCGTCGGCTACATGATGGTGCAGGCGCAGCTCAACGTCGACACGCGCATCGTCATGGCCGGCATGGTCGCCATCGGTGCGGTCGGCGTCGTCATCGACCTGCTTCTGCGCCTGCTCGAACGCGTGGCGCAGCGCCACCGCCAGGCCTGAGGGGACAAGCATGAGCTTCATCGTGTTCGACAAGGTAGGCCGCAGCTTCATGCGCGGCGGCGAGAGCTTCGAGGCCCTGCACGACATCGACCTCCAGGTGATGGACCGCGAATTCGTCGCCGTCGTCGGCCCGTCGGGCTGCGGCAAGACGACGCTGCTGCGCATGGTGGCCGGCCTCGAGTTCCCGAGCCGCGGCAGCGTGCGTGTCGACGACCGCGAGATCACCGGCCCCGGCCCCGACCGCGCTGTCGTGTTCCAGGCCTTCGCGCTCTTTCCATGGAAGACGGTGGCCGACAACATCGCCTTTGGCCTGCGCTGCAAGGGCATGGCGGCAGCGGAGCGGCAGGAGCGCATCGCCCGCTATCTGGAACTGATGGGCCTCACGGGCTACGAGAAGGCCTACCCGCACCAGCTCTCGGGCGGCATGCAGCAGCGCGTGGCGATCGCGCGCAGCTACGCGCTCGACCCCGACGTGCTGCTGATGGACGAGCCGTTCGGCGCCCTCGACGCGCAGACCCGCGTCGTCATGCAGGAGGAACTGATCCGGATCTCGCGCGCCAACCCGCGCACGGTGCTCTTCATCACCCATGCAGTCGAAGAGGCGGTGTACTTGGCCGATCGCGTGGTCGTGATGAGCCGCAGACCGGGCGCGATCCGCGAGATCGTCGACGTGCGGGCAGTGCGCGAGCGCGAGGGCTGGGCCGGCTTCGAGCGCATCGAGGAGGTGATGGACCAGCCGTCGTTCGTGCACCTGCGCAGCCATGTGTGGAAGCTGCTGCGCGAGGCAGTTCCCGAGGAGCGCAAGTCGGCATGAAGGCAGACGCCGTGGTCGATGCAGTCGTGGTCGGCGCCGGCTTCGCCGGCCTGTACGCGCTGCACCGCCTGCGCGGCCTCGGCCTGTCGGTGCGGTGCTTCGAGGCCGGCGGCGACGTCGGCGGCACCTGGTACTGGAACCGCTATCCCGGCGCCCGCTGCGACATCGAAAGCCTCGAATACTCCTATTCGTTCGACGAAGCCCTGCAACAGGAGTGGCGCTGGTCGGAGCGCTACTCGGCGCAGCCCGAGATCCTGCGCTACATCCACCACGTCGCCGACCGCTTCGACCTGCGCGGCCTCGTACGCCTGAACACGCGCGTGGTCTCGGCGATGGTCGACGAGCGAAGCGGTCGCTGGCGAGTCGCGACCGACGACGGCGCCGTCACCGAAGCGCGCTTCTGCATCATGGCCACCGGCTGCCTGTCGAGCGCGCGCGTGCCGCCGATCGAAGGCGCGGCGCAGTTCGCCGGCCGGCAACTGCACACCGGGCAATGGCCGCAAGAGCCGGTCGACTTCGCCGGCCAGCGCGTCGGCGTGATCGGCACCGGCTCGTCGGGAATCCAGGTCGTCACCGCCATCGCCGGGCAGGCGAGCCAGCTGTTCGTGTTCCAGCGCACGCCGGCGTTCTCGCTGCCGTCGAAGAACGCGCCGCTCGACCCGGCGGTCGAGCGCGAGGTCAAGGCCGGCTACGCGGCGCTGCGGCGCAAGGCCCGCGAATCGGCGGCGGGCAACGCCGCCTATCCAGTGCCGACGCAGTCCGCGTTCGACGTCGGCGATGACGAGCGTGCCCGCATCTACGAGCAGCACTGGGAGGCCGGGCGGGTCAGCATCGGCCGCGCCTTCACCGACCTGCTCACGGACCTGCGCGCCAACGACACCGCCGCCGAGTTCGTTCGCGGCAAGATCGCCGGCACCGTGAAGGACGATCGCGTCGCCGCGGCGCTGCTGCCGTCGCACCCGATCGGCACCAAGCGGGTCTGCCTCGACAGCGGCTACTACGAGGTGTTCAATCGGGCCGACGTGACGCTCGTCGACCTGCGCGAGGAGCCCATCGAGCGGATCACCGCCGCAGGCGTGCGGACCGCGCAACGCGAGATCGCGCTCGACACCCTCGTCTACGCCACCGGCTACGACGCCATGACCGGCGCCCTCGACGCCATCGACATCCGCGGCCGTGGCGGCCGCTCGCTGCGAGAGAAGTGGCGGGCCGGGCCGCGCACGCTGCTCGGCGTGCAGAGCGCGGGCTTCCCGAACCTGTTCTTCGTGACCGGACCCGGCAGCCCTTCAGTGCTCAGCAACGTGATCGTCTGTATCGAGCAGCACGTCGACTGGATCGCCGATGCACTCGCATGGATGAGCGAGCGTGGGATCGGTCGCATGGAGGCAACGGCGAGCGCGGAAGACGCCTGGGTCGCGCACGTCAACGAGGTGGCGAGCCGCACCCTGTTCCCGCAAGCGGCGTCCTGGTACATGGGCACCAACGTGCCCGGCAAGCCGCACGTGTTTATGCCCTACGTCGGCGGTGTCGGCGCCTTCCGCATCGCCTGCGACCGCGTCGCTGCGTCCGGCTACGAAGGCTTCGAACTGGCGGCCGGGATGCCGGCCGCCCCGGCAGATCAGGGCACAGCGGCCGGCCGGTCGACGACGTTGACGTAGTCGTGTCGTGCTGTGTCGACGAACGAGGCACGGTACTCGACCGGCTGGTCGCTGAACGACAGGGCGGTACGCCGGACCTCGATCAGCGGCGCACCGGGGGCGACACCGAGCACGCGCGCTGTCGCCTTGTCGGCGCCGACGGCGCGGGCCCGCTCGAGTGCGCGCAGCACGGTGATGCCGAAGCCGGCCTGGTAGAACTGGTACAGCGTGCCGGGCCGTTCGCGCAGGCGCTTTTCGGTGAGGCCGCGAAAGAGGGCTGCGGGCAGGGCGATGCGGTCGTGGATCACCGGCCGGCCCTGCAGTCGCAGCACGTTCTCGATCTCGACCACCGCTTCGCCCGGGCGCAGGTGCAGCGCTTCTGCGGCCTCGTCGCCGGCGCGGCCGCGCTGGAACGAGACCAGCGTCACCCCGGGCAGCTCGCGCAGGCCGTCGCTGCGCTCGACGTGGAAGAACTGGAACATCAAGCGGCCAGCGTCGTGGGTGGCGACGAAGGTGCCGCGGCCCTGGCGGCGAACGACGATGTGCTCGGCACTGAGCTCGTCGACGGCCTTCCTCACCGTGCCGATGGAGACGCGAAACGCGACCGCGAGCGCCGCTTCGCTGGGCAGCGCGTCACCGGGCGCGAACGCTGCTGCGCCGATGGCATCGAGCAGGGCGCGCTTGACGGCACGGTAGAGCGGCATGCCCGTGGTCTCGGGCGCGACTGCGCCGAACGAGCTGCCGACACCTGCCTTGGCCATCGCCGATTCTAGCCACCTCGATCAATCATTCAGGTCATCCATATGACACGCTGGCGTCGCGGTGATGCCGGAGGTAGGATCGCGGCCTCGAACGAACCACTCCGAGGAAACCGCCCATGATCCATTTCGTTCTGCACGACGCTCACGACACGGTCGCCGTGGTCGTGGTCGAAGGCGTCACCGAGGGCACGGCGATGACCGGCTGGATCATGGATGAAGACAGGATGATCGACGTCGCCGCCCGCCAGGACATCCCGATCGGCCACAAGGTGGCGCTGCAGGACATGGCCGCCGGCGATACGGTCGTGAAGTACGGCATCGACATGGGCAAGGTGGTGGCGCCCATTCGCAAGGGCGAGCACGCTCACGTCCACAACATCAAGACGAAGCGGTGGTAAGCATGGCCATGATCTCGAAAGACTCCACGTTCCAGGGCTACAAACGCGAGAACGGCCGCGTCGGCGTCCGCAACTTCGTCATCATCCTGCCGCTCGACGACCTGTCGAACGCGGCCTCGGAAGCGGTGGCCCACAACATCAAGGGCGCGCTCGCGATCCCGCATCCCTACGGCCGGCTGCAGTTCGGCGCCGACCTCGACCTCCACTTTCGCACCTTGATCGGCACCGGCTGCAACCCGAACGTCGCCGCCGTCGTCGTCATCGGCATCGAAGACGGCTGGACCAAGAAGGTGGTCGACGGCATCGCCGCCACCGGCAAGCCGGTGGTCGGCTTCGGCATCGAAGGCCACGGCGACCACGACACCATCATGCGGGCCTCGAAGGCGGCGCGCGAATACGTGCAGTGGGCGAGCGAGAAGCAGCGCCAGGAATGCGCTGTGTCCGACCTCTGGATCTCGACCAAGTGCGGCGAGAGCGACACCACTTCGGGCTGCGGCGCCAACCCGACCGTGGGCAACGCCTTCGACAAGCTGCACGCGCTCGGCAGCACGCTCTGTTTCGGCGAGACCACCGAGCTCACCGGCGGCGAGCAGATCGTGGCCGCACGCTGTGCCAGCGAAGAAGTGCGCAAGCAGTTCATGTTCATGTTCGACCGCTACCAGGACGTGATCAATCGCCACAAGACCAGCGACCTCTCCGACTCGCAGCCGACCAAGGGCAACATCGCCGGCGGCCTGACGACGATCGAGGAGAAGGCGCTCGGCAACATCCAGAAGATCGGCAAGACCTGCACCGTCGATGGCGTGCTCGACAAGGCCGAGATGCCCACGCACCCGGGCCTGTGGTTCATGGACTCGTCGAGCGCTGCCGCCGAGATGGTCACGCTGTGCGCGGCCTCCGGCTACGCGGTGCACTTCTTCCCCACGGGCCAGGGCAACGTCATCGGCAACCCGATCCTGCCGGTGATCAAGATCTGCGCCAACCCGCGCACGGTGCGGCTGATGAGCGAGCACATCGACGTCGACACCTCGGGCCTCCTTCAGCGCGAGATCAACCTCGACCAGGCCGGTGACCAGCTGCTCGAGTGCATGCTGCGCACCGCCAATGGCAGGCTGACGGCGGCGGAAGCGCTCGGCCATCGCGAGTTCGTTCTGACGCGCCTGTACGAATCGGCCTGACCGGCGACGTGGCGCGCATCGTCGTCGCGGAGTTCATGGACGAGCGCGCCGTGGCGCAGCTCGCGGCAGCGCACGACGTGCTGCACGACGCCGCCCTCGTCGACGACGCGCCGCGGCTGCTTCTCGAAGCGACCGGCGCCGACGCCTTGATCGTCCGCAACCGCACCCAGGTCCGCGGGCCTTTGCTGGCGGCGATGACGCGCTGCAAGGTCGTCGGCCGGCTCGGCGTCGGCCTCGACAACATCGATGTCGACGCCTGCACCGCCCGCGGCATCGCCGTGATCCCGGCGATCGGCGCCAACGCCCTCTCGGTCGCCGAATACGTGATCGCCACGGCGATGCTGCTGCTGCGCGGCGCCTATGCGTCGACCGCCGACGTGACAGCGGGCCACTGGCCACGCACCGCCTTGTCGGGCGGCCGAGAGATCGCCGGCAAGATGATGGGACTGGTCGGATTCGGTTCCATCGGCCAGCGCACTGCGGCTTTGGCGAAAGCGGTCGGCATGCGCGTGGTCGCCTTCGATCCGGCGCTGCCGGCGGGCGATCCGGCCTATGACGATGCAGGCGTCGAGCCGATGTCGCTCGACGCGCTCGTCGCCACCGCCGACGTCGTCAGCCTGCACGTGCCGCTCGTCGCCGCCACCCGCGGCCTCTTCGACGCGCCCCGCATCGCCGCCATGAAGCGCGGCGCGGTTCTGATCAACAGTGCCCGCGGCGGCATCGTCGACGAAGCGGCGGTGGCGGCAGCGTTGAAGAGCGGCCAGCTCGGCGGCGCCGCCCTCGATGTCTTCGCCGTCGAGCCGCTGGGCGCCGCCAACCCGTTCTCCGACTGCCCGAACCTGCTGCTGACACCGCACGTCGCTGGCGTCTCCGCCGAGTCGAACGAGCGCGTGTCGTTCGTGATCGCCGAGAAGATCCTCGAGGCAATGCGCTGATGGCGACGCTCACGATGGCCGAAGCCCGCCGCCGCGTTGCCGCGACGCTGATGGCCGCCGGCGCCAGCGACGCGATGGCGGCGTCGACCGCGCGCGCCCTCGTCCTCGCCGATGCGCAGGGCCTCGGCTCGCACGGGCTCGGTCGCGTTGGCCAGTACGCCACGCATCTGAAGAACGGCCGCGTCGACGGCACCGCCATCGCGAAGGTCATGAAGAGCAAGGGCGCGACGTGCATCGTCGATGCCGGCGAAGGGCTCGCGTTCCCGGCCTGCGAACTGGCGGTCGCGGAAGCGTCGGCGCGGGCGCGCGAATTCGGCATCGGCTTCGCCGGCGTCGTGCGCAGCCACCATGCCGGCGTCATCGTCGATCACCTGCGCGCCGCGGCTGCGGAAGGCCTCGTCGGCATCGGCTTCACGAATTCGCCGGCAGCGATGCCCGCGGCGGGCGGGCGCCACCCCATCTTCGGCACCAACCCGGTCGCCGCCATCTTCCCGCGCCGTGCCGGCCCGCCGCTGATGATCGACCTCAGTCTCAGCGAGGTCGCGCGCGGCAAGCTCATGGTCGCAGCCAAGGCCGGCCAGCCGATCCCTGCCGGCTGGGCGCTCGACGCCAGCGGCCAGCCGACCACCGATGCCAAGGCCGGCCTTGCCGGCTCGATGCTGCCGCTGGGCGCCGCCACAAGCGCCAAGGGCGCGATGCTGGCGCTGATGGTCGAGCTGATGGTCACGGCGCTGATCGGCGCCCGATTCGGCTACGAAGCGTCGAGCTTCTTCGTCGACGAAGGCGACCGGCCGGGGCTCGGCCAGGCCTTTCTCGTCATCGATCCGGGAGCGCTCGCCGGCAGCGACTCCTTTCTCGACCGCGTCGAATCACTGGTCGCCGAGATGCTCGTCGACGACGGCGTTCGCCTGCCGGGCGCCCGTCGCGAGGCTCTGCTGCTCGCGGCGGAGCGCGACGGCATCGCCATGCCCGACGCGATCTTGGCGACGCTGTCGCCGTAGTCGATCGCGTCGGTCTACGACGAAGCAGGCCGATCGGCGCAGACGGCGCAGTGCGGGTCGCGGCCGACGGCGATCTCCGTCCACGCCATGGTTCGCGCGTCGAGCATCTGCAGCCGCCCGGCCAGCGTCGTGCCGATCCCGACCAGAAGCTTGAGCGCTTCGGCGGCCTGCATGCTGCCGACGATGCCGACCAGGGGCGCGAACACACCCATCGTCGCGCAGGCGACGTCGGCGAACGCCGGGTCGTGGGGGAAGGCGCAGGCGTAGCAGGGCGCGTCGGCGAGTCGGGTGTCGTAGACCGAGATCTGGCCGTCGAAGCCGATCGCGGCACCGGCGACGAGCGGCTTCGCGTGGCGCACGCAGGCAGCGTTGACGGCGTGGCGCGTCGCGAAGTTGTCGCTGCAATCGACAACGACGTCGGCGCTGGCGACGAGGGTGTCGAGACGGTTGCCGGCCACGCGCTCGACCAGCGCCGTCACTTCGACAAAGGGGTTGATCGCGGCTGCCGCCGTTGCCGCCGAGGCGGCCTTCGCGGTTCCGATCCGCGCCACGGCGTGCGCGATCTGGCGCTGCAGGTTGGTGAGGTCGACGCGGTCGCCGTCGGCGATGGTGAGGTGGCCGACGCCGGCCGTCGCGAGGTAGAGGATGGCTGGCGAACCCAGCCCGCCTGCGCCGACGACGAGCGCGTGCGACGCCGCCAGCCGGCGCTGGCCTTCGATGCCGATGTCGTCGAGCAGGAGGTGCCGCGAATACCGCAGCAAGTCCTCGTCGTTCAGTTCGTCTCGACCTCGGGCTTGCGCTCGACCGCGGTCTTGCTGGCCAGAACGGTCTTGCCCTTCAGGCGGTTGAGCGCCTGGATGAGCTGGAAGTCCTCGGCGCTGCCGAATTCGATCGGCGGCTTCGGCGCACCGTTGCGGGCGGCCGTCTCGGCCTCGAACTTCTTGCGCGCTTCCTCGCGCGCTTTCTCGCGCGCTTCGTCCTTCACCTCGGCGCCCTGGCCGCTCTGCAGGTGCTTGTCGAGATCGGCCTCGCGAGTGCGCAGGGCGGCGAACAGGTTGCCTTCTGCAGTCTCGTCGAGCATCACGTCGGGCACGATGCCCTTGGCCTGGATCGAGGCACCGCTCGGTGTGTAGTAGCGCGCCGTCGTGATCTTCAGCGCCGTGTCGGGCGACAGCGGTCTCACGGTCTGCACCGAGCCCTTGCCGAAGGTTTGTGCGCCCATGATGGTGCCGCGGTGGTAGTCCTGCAATGCGCCGGCGACGATCTCGCTGGCCGACGCCGAGCCTTCGTTGACGAGCACGATCAGCGGCACCTTCTTCACCGCGTCGGGCAGGCGCTTCAGCGGGTCTGTGCCGCCGCGGCGCTGGTAGTACTCGGGCGAGGCCTTGAAGGTCGCCTTCGAATCCGGGATCTGGCCGTTGGTGGTGACGACGACTGCGTCGGTCGGCAGGAATGCTGCCGACACGGCGATCGCGCCTTCGAGCAGGCCGCCCGGGTCGTTGCGGAGGTCGAGAACCAGGCCCTTGATGTTGGGGTCCTGCTTGTACAGATCGGCCAGCTTGGTGGAGAAGTCCTCGACCGTCCGGTCCTGGAACTGGCTGACGCGAAGCCAGGCATAACCCGGCTCGATCATCTTGGCGCGAACGCTCTGGGTGCGGATTTCCTCGCGCGTGATGTTCACGGGGAAGGTGCGGCCCTCGCTCTTGCGGAACACGGTCAGCACGACCTTGGTGTTCGGCTCGCCGCGCATCTTCTTCACGGCCTGGTCGACGGAGAGGCCCTTGACCAGCGTGTCGTCGATCTTGGTGATGAGGTCGCCGCTCTTCATGCCGGCGCGAAACGCGGGCGAGCCCTCGATCGGGCTCACGACCTTGACGAGGCCGTCTTCCATGCCCATTTCGATGCCGATGCCGACGAACCGGCCGGTGGTCGATTCGCGGAATTCCTTGAGGGTCTTCTTGTCGAAATACTGGGAGTGC
>JAYVNL010000242.1:0-3711 GCA_043758495.1 Rhizobacter sp. | reverse complement strand
TCTCTTCAAGGCGCTCACCATCGAAAGCGAAGGCGGCGATCCGATCGGTGCGTTCGCGTGGCGGCCGCTGCTGGTCATCGTCGCGGCCATCGCGGTCTTCGGGGCGATGCTGGAGCCGTTCGGACTGGCGCTCACGATCCCGGTGCTGGTCATCATTTCGAGCTTCGCAGGCGATGAATTCAAGATCAAGGGCGTGTTGATCAGTGCCGTCGTGCTCACGTTCTTCTCGTGGCTGATTTTCGTCTGGGGTCTGAAGCTCACGATCCCGGTCTGGCCCTGGTTCGCACGCTGAAGAAGAGAGCCATACCGGATGGACCTCCTTCACAACCTCGGCATCGGCTTCGGCGTCGCCTTCACGTTCCAGAACCTGCTCTACGCGTTCTTCGGTTGCGTGCTCGGAACCCTGATCGGCGTGCTCCCGGGCATCGGCCCGGTGGCGACGATCGCGATGCTGCTGCCTTCGACCTACGCGCTCGACGCGACGCCGGCGCTCATCATGCTGGCCGGCATCTACTACGGTGCTCAATACGGCGGCTCGACCACCGCCATCCTGATCAACGTGCCGGGCGAATCTTCGTCGGTGGTGACCGCGATCGACGGCTACCAGATGGCTCGCCAGGGCCGAGCCGGTGCCGCGCTCGCCGTGGCCGGGCTCGGCTCTTTCTTCGCCGGCTGCGTCGGCACGATCATCATCGCCGCGCTTGCGCCGCCTCTCACCGAGCTCGCCTTCAAGTTCGGCCCGGCCGAATACTTCTCGCTGATGGTGCTCGGCCTGGTCGGCGCCGTCGTCCTCGCCTCGGGCTCGCTCATCAAGGCGATCGCGATGATCATCCTCGGCCTGCTGCTGGCGCAGATCAACACCGACGTGATCTCCGGCACCGCGCGCTACAGCTTCGACGTGCCGCAGCTCACCGACGGCATCGGCTTCGTCGTCATCGCGATGGGCGTGTTCGGCTTCGGCGAGATCATCTCCAACCTCGGCCAGCCGGCCGAGCATCGCGAGGTCTTCACCAGCGAGGTCAAAGGCCTGTGGCCGACCAAGCTCGACTTCAAGGAAGCCTGGCCGTCGGTGCTGCGCGGCACGGCGCTGGGGTCGATCCTCGGCGTGCTGCCGGGCGGCGGCGCGTTGCTGGCGTCGTTCGCCTCGTACACGCTCGAGAAGAAGGTCACCCGCAACCCGCGCATTCCGTTCGGCAAGGGCGCGATCCAGGGCGTCGCCGGGCCGGAGTCGGCGAACAACGCCGGTGCCCAGACCTCGTTCATCCCGATGCTCACGCTCGGCATCCCGCCCAACGCCGTGATGGCGCTGATGGTGGGCGCGATGACGATCAAGGGCATCCAGCCCGGACCGCAGGTGATGACCTCGAACCCCCAGCTGTTCTGGGGCCTGATCGCCTCGATGTGGGTCGGCAACGCGATGCTCATCGTCCTCAACCTGCCGCTGATCGGCATCTGGATCAAGCTGCTCACGGTGCCCTACCGCTATCTGTTTCCGGCGATCACGCTGTTCTGCTGCATCGGCGTGTACTCGCTCAGCAACAGCACCTTCGACGTCTACCTCACGGCGCTGTTCGCGCTCATCGGCTACACGTTCTACAAGTTCAGCTGCGAGGGCGCGCCGCTGCTGCTCGGCTTCATCCTCGCGCCGCTGATGGAAGAGAACCTGCGGCGCGCGCTGCTGCTCTCGCGCGGCGACTGGAGCGCCTTCGTCACACGGCCTCTGTCGTCGGGCCTGCTCATCGCCGCAGCGCTGATGATCGTGGTGGTGACGCTGCCGGCGATCAAGAAGAAGCGGGAAGTCGCGTTCTCCGAAGACTGAGCTTCGTCGCTAGCGCGGCGATACTTCGCCGATGACATTCGACTGGCAGACGAGCTACCCCTCGACGCGCGTTCCCGTTTTCGCGCGCAACATCGTTTCCACCTCGCATCCGCTCGCCGCCCAGGCGGGTCTGCGCATCATCCAGCAGGGCGGCAACGCAGTCGACGGTGCGATCGCCGCCGCTGCCGTGATGACGCTCGTCGAACCTTGCAGCAACGGCCTCGGCTCCGATGCCTTCTGCATCCTCTGGGACGGCGAGAAGCTGCACGGCCTGAATGCTTCCGGCCCGGCACCGGCGGCATGGACGCCCGAGTACTTCCGCAACAAGTACGGCGACGACTCAGCGCGGCCGCCGATTCGCGGCTGGGACTCGGCGACCGTGCCCGGCGCCGTCGCCGGCTGGGTCGCGCTTTCGGAGCGCTTTGGCAAGCTGCCCTTCGCCGACCTGCTGGCGCCGGCGATCGAGATCGCCGAGCGCGGCTACGCGGTTCCGGTGATCGTGCAGCAGAAGTGGGCCGCGGCAGTACCCGTGCTCGAGAGCGGCCCGGGCTGGGCCGAAGCCTTCATGCCGCACGGTCGTGCGCCCGGGATCGGCGAGCGCTTCGCGTTCCCGGCGGCGGCACGGTCGCTGAAGGCGATCGCGTCGACGCGCGGCGCTGCGCTCTACGGCGGCGAGATTTCCGAAGCTGCCGCGAAGCATTCACATGCGAACGGCGGCGCGATGACCGCGGCCGACTTCGCTGACTATCGCCCCGAGTGGGTCGAGCCGATCGGCATCGATACCTTCGGCCATCGCCTGCACGAGATCCCGCCCAACGGCCAGGGCATCGCGGCGCTGGTCGCGCTCGGCATCCTTCGCCATGTCGACATCGAGTCGCTGCCGGTCGACGGCGCCGCCTCGCAGCATCTGCAGATCGAGGCGATGAAGCTCGCCTTCGCCGATGTCTACGCGCACGTCGCCGATCCGCGCGGCATGCGCTGCAGCAGCGCGGAGATGCTCGACGACGCCTATCTCGCCGGCCGCGCCCGCCTGATCGATCCGAAGCGGGCGCAGCGCTTCGGCGCCGGCAATCCGGTCCGGGGCGGCACCATCTATCTGAGCGCCGCCGACGAGCGCGGCATGATGGTGAGCTTCATCCAGAGCAACTACATGGGCTTCGGCTCCGGTGTCGTCGTGCCGGGCTGGGGGCTGTCGATGCAGAACCGCGGCCACGGCTTCGTGCTCGACCCGGCGCACCCCAACTGCGTCGCTCCCGGCAAGAAGCCGTTCCACACCATCATCCCGGCCTTCCTCACGAAGGACGGTCAGCCGCAGATGAGCTTCGGCATCATGGGCGGCAACATCCAGCCGCAGGCCCACCTCCAGACGCTGGTCCGCATGCTCGTGCACAAGCAGCAGCCGCAGGCCGCCTGCGACGCGCCGCGCTGGCGCTTCAACGAGGGGCTCGAGATCAACGCCGAGCACACGATGGACCCGCGCACCGTGCACGGGCTCGTCGAGCGCGGCACCGCGTCGACGTCATCGAGGACAGCTACCAGGATTTCGGGGCCGGCCAGTTCATCTGGCGCATGGGCGATCCCGGCGTCGAGGGCTACGTCGCGGCCAGCGACCCCCGGCGCGACGGGCAGGCGGCGGTGTGGTGAGGCGCGCGTTGCCAAGCGCCGCCCGGGCACAGATAATTTATACACTTTTGGACGCACCGCCCGGATCGAATCCGTCGCCTGCTCCGCGCGACGAAGCCACGATCCCGGCCGGTCCCTGACCCGAAGGACACTCGATGCTGCGCCTGTTCGCTGCCTGCCTCGTCGCGGCCGCCGCCTCGGCGTCATCGGTCTGGGCCCAGACGCCTCCGTCGCAGACCCTGCGCTTCGGCCTGATGGAGGACCCCGAC
>JAYVNL010000241.1:0-3735 GCA_043758495.1 Rhizobacter sp. | reverse complement strand
GGCCGGACGTGCCAATCTTTTCGGTTCGACTGCTCGACCACACGTTGCCGTTTTACCTTCACCGCACCATGATCATGGTCGAGGCGCCTGACGAGCTCGAATTCGGCGTCCACCAGGAGCCCGAAAAATGGCTGCCCACGCTTGATGCGTTCCAAGCGCGCTGGCGTTCCGGCGCTCCGGCACTTGCCCTGATGACGCACGAAACATTCGAACGGCTTCGCGTGGCCAAGCTCCCAATGATTCCCGTTGTCGAGGACAAAAGACGTGTCGTTGTGGCGAACTTTTCGGGCTCGCACCCATGACTCGAGCGACCTTCTTTCTCCTCTGCACCGGTGTGCTGCTCAATACGGCTGCACAGCTGCTTCTGAAAGCCGGCGTTCAACCGCTCGGCGCGATCGAACTTCATTCAGCGACGCTACTGTCAACTCTCGCTAAGTTGGCGGTTCGGATGCCGATCCTCGCCGGTCTGGCCGTCTACGTGGTCAGTGTCGTGATCTGGATCGTGGCTTTGTCGCGAGTCGACGTTTCCATCGCTTATCCGATGCTCTCGCTCGGTTACGTCGTCAACGCCGTCGCGGCCTACTGGCTTTTCGGCGAGGCGCTCGGGCCCACGCGCTTGGCCGGCATTGCTGTCATCCTGCTCGGCGTCTGCATCGTCGCGCGCACCTGAGCACGCCGTATATGAATGATCTGGGTTTTCTGCCGTTCGCGCGACCAAGCATTGACGCCGCGACCATCGCGGCGGTGGGCAAGGTGCTCGCATCGGGCTGGATCACCTCGGGACCGAAAGTAGCGGAGTTCGAGGCGCAGCTCTCGCTACTTTTTGGCGGCCGGCTCGTGCGCGCCTTTGCCAACGGGACGGCCACCATGGAGGCGGCGCTGCGCGTCGCGGGCATTGGCCCAGGTGACGAGGTCATCACGACACCAATCACCTGGGTGGCGACGGCCAACGTCATCGTGGCTGTGGGTGCGACGCCGGTGTTTGTCGACGTCGACCCGCGCACCCGCAACATCGACCTCGATGCCGTCGAGGCGGCCATCACATCGCGCACTCGGGCGGTCATGCCGGTGTACTTGGCCGGACTGCCCGTCGACATGGACCGGCTCTACGTCATTGCCGCAAAGCACGGACTGCGGGTCATCGAGGATGCAGCGCAGGCGATCGATTCACACTGGAATGGGCGCCAGATTGGCGCCTTCGGCGACCTCGTCAGCTTTAGCTTCCAGGCCAACAAGAACGTCACCTGCGCCGAAGGTGGATGCCTCGTGTTGGACAGCGAGGACGAGGCGCTGCATGCCGCGCGGTGGCGCTTGCAGGGCATCGTGCGGAGCGGGCGAGACGGTATGGAGGTCGAAGAGCCGGGCAGCAAATCAAACCTTACCGACATCAATGCCACCATTGGCCTACATCAACTGCTGCACTTGAGCGAGATTACCCGAGCGCGGACCGAGCGGGCCGGCTGGTACTTCGAGGCTGCCCGTCGTCACCGACTCACTTCGCTCGGCATCGAGCTGCCGGCTGAACCGACTGCAGTGCCGCACGAAGGCGCTATCGGTAACTGGCACATGTTCCAAGTCGTCCTGCCGGTCGATCAGCTTCGCGGTGGCCGGGCCGCCGTCATGGACGGCCTTGCAGCCAAGGGCGTCGGCAGCGGCGTTCACTATCCCGCCGTCCACACCTTCGCCTGGTACCGCGCCCGTGGCTGGCGAGAAGGCATGCTGCCTCACGCCGATCGTATTGGGCGCTCCATCCTGACGCTGCCACTTTATCCGTCAATCCTGCGAGGTGACATCGAACGTGTGTGCCACTCGCTCGCGACCGTATGCCAGAGCTTGGCGTGACTCAGCTTCTTCTCTCGATCGTCATCCCCGTCTACAACGAAGAGGACAGTCTGCCCGCGTTGTTCGACCGCCTCTACGGCGCGCTCGACGTGACCGGCGAGTCCTACGAGGTCATATTCGTCAACGATGGAAGCGTCGACGGCTCCGCCCGATTGCTGGCAAAGCAGTTCCGCTGCCGACCGGCCGAAACTCGCGTCGTGCTGTTCAACGGCAACTTCGGCCAGCACATGGCGATCCTTGCCGGTTTCGAACACGTCCGTGGCCAGATCGTTATCACCCTGGATGCCGACCTGCAGAACCCGCCTGAGGAAATCCCGAAACTCATCGCCGCAATACGCCAGGGCCACGACTACGTCGGCACCTTCCGGCGCGGACGGCAGGACACCTGGTTCCGACGTGTTGCGTCGCGCGCCATGAACGGGTTACGCGAGCGAACCACGCGCATCCGCATGACCGACCAGGGCTGCATGCTGCGTGCATACGACCGCGCCCTCGTCGACACACTTAACGCCTGCACTGAGGCCAATACTTTCATTCCAGCGCTGGCTTACCTATTCGCCGCCAACCCAGTCGAGATCGAGGTCAGCCACGGAGCGCGCCATGCCGGTCAGTCGAAGTACTCACTGTATTCGCTGATCCGCCTTAATTTTGACCTTATCACTGGCTTCTCGATCGTGCCACTGCAGTGGTTCTCGCTTATAGGCATGCTGCTCTCGCTGGCATCGGGCGCGTTGTTTCTGGTGCTCTCGGTACGGCGTTTCATTTTGGGCGCGGAGGTCGAGGGTGTGTTCACGCTATTCGCGCTCCAATTCTTTCTCACCGGCATCATGCTGTTCGGCGTCGGACTGACGGGCGAGTACATCGGCCGGATCCAGCAAGAGGTGCGCCGGCGGCCGCGCTATCGGATCAGCGCAGTGCTGGAGCAGGCGCCTGCGCTTACGCCCGAAGCTTATCGTTCGGTTGAGGGTGTCTCCACCTCGTCGTCGGCCCGGTCAGTCGGGTCATGAAGGCGGTCGTGTTCGCCTACTCGAACGTCGGCGATCGCTGTCTCCGCGTGCTGCGGGCACGGGGCGTCGAAGTTCCGCTTGTCGTTACCCACCGCGACCAGCAGGGGGAGAGACTCTGGTTTGCGCGCGTTGCCGACACTGCCGCCGAGCTCGGTCTGCCCGTTATATTCGGCGACGACGTGCAGGACCCAGCCCTGGCGCGTGCAGTACGTGCGGCCGACCCCGACGTAATCTTTTCGTTTTATTTCCGCTCTCTCATCCCGGACATCCTGCTGGCACATGCTGTGAGGGGCGCCTTTAACATGCATGGTTCGCTACTGCCGCAGTTCCGTGGCCGCGCACCGACGAACTGGGCCGTTCTGCACGGCGCCACTGAGACCGGCGCCACGCTGCACGTCATGACCGCACGGGCTGATGCCGGCGCCATCGTCGACCGACAAGCGGTACCAATCCTTCCCGACGACACAGGGCGCGAGGTGTTCGACAAGGTCACCGTCGCCGCCGAGCAGGTCCTGTGGCGCAGTCTTCCGGCAATCGAAAAAGGGACAGTGCATCTGCTTCCCAACGACATCACGCGCGGCAGTTATTTCGGTAGTCGCCGCCCCGACGACGGCCGAATCGACTGGTCGCGCCCGGCTGCCGAGGTTTACAACCTCATCCGTGCGGTTGCTCCGCCCTATCCGGGTGCGTTCAGTGAACTCGCCGGTCACCGCCTCGTCATCGCGAAGGCCCGCCACGCCGATCGGCGTGGACGGCGTTTCGCGGCACCGCGCACTGGTTTTCACGTGGTCGGCGAACGCATCATCGGCGTCTGCGGCGATGGCCAGGCGATCGCGATTTACGAACTGCTGGACGGCAGCCGCCCCTTTTTTGCGGCCGACCTTAT
>JAYVNL010000240.1:0-3738 GCA_043758495.1 Rhizobacter sp. | reverse complement strand
GCGCCGCGCCAGTGCAGCAGGTAGGCGTCGAGGTGGTCGAGACCGAGCCGCTTCAGGCTGCGCTCGCAGGCTGCGGCGACTCCGGCCGTCGATGCGTTCTGCGGGTAGACCTTGCTGACGATGAAGAGCTCGCTGCGGCTCAACGTGCCGACGCGAAAAGCGTCGCCGATTGCCTGACCGACAACCGCCTCGGCGCCGCCCTCGCCGTACATCTCTGCCGTGTCGATGACTCGATAGCCGATGTCGAGGGCCGACCGCACGGCCGCAATGTCGGCGGCCCGGCGCGACGCCGATTCGCCCAAGCGCCAGGTGCCGAGTCCGATCGACGGCAGGGCTTCGCCCCCCGGCAGCGTCACGCTTGGAAGTGTCACCATACGAGCTTGCTCACGCCGATGCGTCGGCTTTTCGGAACCGATCATATGACCAGCACTTTCACCGTCGATCGCAAGGACTTGCGTTGCGGTCACTGGATCGAGGCAGCGGCGGCGGCGCTCAAGGAAGGCCATTTGCGCATGCGCATCGACCGCTTCGCGCTGACGTCGAACAACGTCACCTACGGCGCTTTCGGCGAGACCATGAACTACTGGAATTTCTTTCCGACCGGCGATCCCGCCACGGGCTGCATTCCAGTCTGGGGTTTCGCCACGGTCGCTGAATCGCGGGCCGATGGCGTGGTCGAAGGCGAGCGCTTCTACGGCTACTGGCCGATGGCCGACGAAGTCGTGCTCGGGCCGGTCGCCGTGTCGGGCCGCGGCTTCACCGACGCCGCGCCGCATCGAAGCGAGTTGCACGCCGTCTACAACCAATACGTGCGCTGCACGGCCGACCCGCTCTACCGCGCCGACGGCGAAGACCTGCTGGCACTGCTGCGGCCGCTCTTCATGACCTCGTTCCTGATCGACGACTTCCTCGCCAACAACGGCTTCTTCGGCGCGCGCCAGGTGCTGGTGTCGAGTGCGTCGAGCAAGACAGCGTACGGCCTGGGCCATTGCCTCGCGCGTCGTCGCGGCGAAGCAGGCGCGGCAGCGAGCGTCGGGTTGACGTCGCCGGCGAACGTCGCGTTCACGCGAAGGCTCGGCTGCTACGACAGCGTCGTCGCCTATGACGAGGTCACGGCTCTGCCGGCCGGCGTCACGTCGGTCTACGTGGATATGAGCGGCAGCGCGGCACTGCGGGCCACCGTCCACACGCATTGGCAGGATCGCCTCGCCTACAGCTGCTCGGTCGGCGGCACGCACTGGCAGGAACTCGGCGGCGGCAAGGGCCTGCCGGGCCCTCGCCCGATACTCTTCTTCGCACCAGCGCAGGCGAAAAAGCGTGCCGACGAATGGGGGCCGGCGGTACTGCAGGCCCGGCTCGCCGAGGCATGGCACGACTTCGTCGCAGTGGTCGGCAACCGCGAGGCGCCCTGGCTGCGCGTCGTCGCAGGCCGGGGTCGGCAAGCCGTTGCGTCGACGTATCTCGATCTTCTCGACGGCAAGGTGCCGGCCGACGAAGGACGGATTCTCTGCATCTGAACCGGCTCGCGTGCGGTCACCGACTCAATCTCGCTCGCGGGCGGCCGATATCGAGACGATGTCCCTTCGCTCAGCCTTCGTTCGCCGACCGCCGTGATCGCCTCCAACGCCATGCTGCTCGAGCCGCTCGCCGACCTGCCGGCGTGGGCGGCGTACTTCTGCGCCGCCCCGATCGCCGTGCTGCGCGAGACTGCCGATGCGCTCGAAGCGATGCGCGCCAATGAAGATCTCGTGGACGCCAACAGCATCGGCGAGATGATCGCCGGCGATCCGATGATGACGCTGAAGGTGCTGGCATACGCGTCGAAGCATCGCAGCCACCGCGTCGTGACGCGTGCCGCGACCGTCACCGCCGCGCTGGTGATGATGGGCATCTCGCCGTTCTTCGTTGCCTTCGGTCCGCAACAGCCGATCGAGGACCGCCTCGCCGCCGAGCCGGGCGCGCTGCCCGGCCTGGAGCGTGTGCTGCGCAGGGCCCATCGCGGCGCCGACTTCGCGCTCGGCTTCGCGATCCATCGCACCGACCCCAACGCCGCCGCGATCCACGCCGCTGCGATGCTCCACGAGTTCGCCGAGATGCTGCTCTGGTTGCACGCTCCGGCGCTGGCGCTGCGAATCCAGCAAGCACAGGACGACGACGAAGCGCTGCGCTCGGCGGCGGCGCAGCGCAGCGTCCTGCACATCGAGCTCGCCGACCTCCAGGCGGCGCTGGTCGCGGCCTGGCAACTGCCGGCGCTGCTGACCGAATCGCAGGGCGACCCGCAGGCCAACAACAGCGGCGCCCGCACCGTCGCCCTTGCCGCCCGGCTGGCCCGACACACGGCCCACGACTGGGACAACGCTGCCGTGCCCGACGACATCGCCGAAATCGCGACGCTGCTCAACACGTCGCCGGCAGCCGCGCTGCATCTGGCGCTGGAAATCGAACCACGCTAGTCGGCGCTCTGGGCCTGTCTGGGGCAAACTTCGCAATGAACGCGCGCCGCAGGGCGCGCTGTCGTCTGCGAGGTCACCACATGCAGTTCACGCCCTGGGACAACCCCATGGGGACCGACGGCTTCGAGTTTGTCGAATACGCCGCCCCCGATCCTGCCGCGCTCGGCCGCCTGTTCGAGACGATGGGCTTCGCGGCTATCGCCCGCCACCGAACGAAGAACGTCACGCTCTATCGGCAGGGCGAGATCAACTTCATCATCAACGCCGAGCCGAATTCATTCGCGCAACGCTTCGCGCGTCAGCACGGGCCGAGCGTGTGCGCGATGGCCTTTCGCGTCGACGATGCCGGCAAGGCCTATTCGCGCGCGCTCGAGCTCGGCGCCTGGGGCTTCGACAACCACACCGGGCCGATGGAGCTCAACATTCCGGCGATCAAGGGCATCGGCGACAGCCTCATCTACTTCGTCGATCGCTGGCACGGCAAGGGCGGGGCTGCGGCGGGTTCGATCGGCAACATCAGCATCTACGACGTCGATTTCATTCCGACCGGAAGCGGCGTCGAAGCGGCGGCGAACGATGCTGGCCTGACCTACATCGACCATTTGACGCACAACGTCCACCGCGGCCGCATGAAGGAATGGGCCGACTTCTACGAGCGGTTCTTCAACTTCCGCGAAGTCCGCTATTTCGACATCGAGGGCAAGCTCACAGGGCTGAAGAGCAAGGCCATGACCAGCCCTTGCGGCAAGATCCGCATTCCGATCAACGAGAGCTCCGACGACAAGAGCCAGATCGCCGAGTACCTCGACCTCTATCACGGCGAGGGCATCCAGCACATCGCTCTCGGCACCGACGACATCTATGCCGCCGTCGAGGCGATGCGCGGTCGTGGCGTCGCCTTCCAGGATACGGTCGACACGTACTACGACCTCGTCGAGCGCAGGTTGCCGGGCCACGGCGAGCGTCTCGACGAGCTGCGGCGGCTTCGTATCCTGATGGACGGATCGACGCCGGCGTCCGCGCCAGAGTGCAGCGGTACGGTGTCGAACAAGGAACTGCTGCTGCAGATCTTCACGCAGACGGTGATCGGTCCGATCTTTTTCGAACTGATCCAAAGAAAAGGCGATCAGGGCTTCGGCGAGGGCAATTTCCGGGCGCTGTTCGAAAGCATCGAACTCGACCAGGTGCGCCGGGGCGTCCTGGCCGACACGAGCGTCAGCTCTAAAGGTTAGCGAACCAGCGCTTGTAGACCGCCTGCCCCAACCCGGCGATGAACACCCCGCTC
>JAYVNL010000239.1:0-3749 GCA_043758495.1 Rhizobacter sp. | reverse complement strand
GGCTGTAGTTGCCCTTGTACGGAATGCCCGAGCCGCGGTCGAGCTCGAGGATCCACTCGGCGGCGTTGTCGAGAAAGTAGCGATCGTGGGTGATGGCGACGACGGTGCCCGGAAAGCGGGCCAGGAACTGCTCGAGCCAGTCGACCGACTCGGCGTCGAGGTGGTTGGTGGGCTCGTCGAGAAGCAGCATGTCGGGCTTGCTGAGCAGCATGCGGCAGAGCGCGACGCGGCGCTTCTCGCCGCCCGACAGCTTGCCGACGACGGCGTCCCACGGCGCCAGACGCAGCGCGTCGGCGGCGATCTCCAGCTGCATGTCGGTGTTCTCGCTGCCGGCGGCGGCGATGGTCGCCTCGAGCTCGGCCTGCTCGACGGCGAGCTTGTCGAAGTCGGCATCGGGCTCGCCGTATTCGGCATAGACCTCGTCGAGGCGCTTCTTCGCGGCGAGCGCGCCGCCGATGCCCTCCTCGACGGCTTCGCGCACCGTCTGCTCCGGGTTTATCACCGGCTCCTGCGGCAGGTAGCCGATCTTCAGGCCGGGCATCGGTGTCGCCTCGCCTTCGATGTCCTGGTCGATGCCGGCCATGATCTTGAGCAGCGTCGACTTGCCCGAGCCATTCAGACCGAGCACGCCGATCTTGGCGCCGGGAAAGAAGGAGAGCGAGATGTTCTTGAGGATCTGGCGCTTGGGCGGAACGATCTTGCCCACGCGGTTCATCGTGAAGACATACTGAGCCATGACGACCTTGAAGTGACGGGACGCGCCGGAGGACCCGGGGCCGATGGGGGTATTGTCGCCTCGGCGCTCAGTAAGCACCGAAGAGGGTGTCCAGCGCCTCCTGGATGAGGGCACGCGAATCTTGCAGCGAGCCGACCTTTTTCTTGAGCTCCGCCAGCGGCACTGCGCCCATCGCCGCCGTGTCGAGAACCACGGTCTCCCCGGCCACCACGAGGGCCGGGTTGAGGTTGCGGGCGCGAGGCCCGAACGCGGCCTCGCGTTGGATCGGCACGACCACCCTCGTGTTCAAGGTGTCGATGTAGTCGTTTTGGACGTCGAGCAGATACGGCGTGCGCTTGCGTTCGACGGCATCGGGGTTGGCATACACGTCGTAGCGAGCCATCGCGCTACCGCCCCTTCATGAAAGACCGGTACTTCGCCAAGGGCAGACCGACCTTGTCGATTCGCGTGTTGTAGGCGACCACGGCATCCTCGTTCTCGCTGTTCCAGCGCTCCCAGTAGCGTTTGCGAACTTCCTCGGCAAGGAGCGAATCGACGGTCTGCGAGACGTTCATGCCGAGTTCACGTGCTGCGTCGAGCACTTTGGCGTTCAAGGTGAGGTTCGTCGCCCGCTTCGGGCCATCCTCGAATCGGCGCATTGTTTTCCCCCACGAATGATGCGCATGCATTATGCACAACGCCCATTCGCGACGAGGCGCAGGCGATGATCCAGCCGCGCTACGCTGCCGGCGCAGCGATGACTGGCGCCTTGCAGACGATCGACTCTTCGGCCTCACGGGCCGCTCCGGCGCGAGTGACGGTGGGACCTTTTGGAAGCCGGGTGAGGCGATCGCCTCACCCGCCCAGATGACGAGCCGGATCACGTGTCGATTCCTGACCTGCCCGTGAAGAATGCAACGGCCGAGCCCGACGCGAGCGGTCACCTTCGCCTAGAATTGCGATCGCGTCGCTACCGCTTCCAGTCAGCGTCGACGCAGTCGCTTCCGACTCCTTCCTCCCCGTCTGCCTTCGACTGGCGCTCACTCAGTGGGCAGCAGGCCGATGAATCTGCAGATCTCCAACATGTCTTTCGATACTCTCGGCCTCGCCGAGCCGCTGCTGCGTGCCGTGCACGAAGCCGGCTACACCACGCCCACCCCGATCCAGGCGCAAGCCATTCCGGCCGTGCTCTCCGGCGGTGACGTCATGGGCGGCGCCCAGACCGGCACCGGCAAGACCGCCGGCTTCGTGCTGCCGCTGCTGCATCGCCTGATGGCCCAACCGGCCGTTCGCGACCAGCGCGGCAAGCTGCCGATCCGCTGCCTCATCCTGACACCCACGCGCGAACTCGCCGCCCAGGTCGAAGAGAGCGTGCGCACCTACGGCAAGCACTCCAAGCTCACGAGCATGGTGATGTTCGGCGGCGTCGGCATGCAGCCGCAAGTCGACAAGCTGCGCCGCGGCGTCGACATCCTCGTCGCCACGCCGGGGCGTCTGCTCGACCACCATGGCCAGCGCACGCTCGACCTCTCGCACGTCGAGATCTTCGTGCTCGACGAAGCCGATCGCATGCTCGACATGGGCTTCATTCACGACATCAAGAAGGTGCTCGCGGTGCTGCCGCAGAAGAAGCAGAGCCTGCTCTTTTCGGCCACTTTCAGCGACGAGATCAAGGCACTCGCCGACCGCCTCCTGAATGCGCCGGTGCTGATCGAGGTCGCCCGTCGCAACCAGACCGCGGAGCTCATCGCCCAGAAGGTGCATCCGGTCGGCCGCGAGATGAAGAAAGACCTGCTGGTCCACCTCATCAAGACCAACGACTGGCACCAGGTGCTGGTCTTCACGCGCATGAAGCACGGCGCCAACCGGCTCGTCGAGCATCTGCTCAAGCACGACGTCACGGCGATGGCGATCCACGGCAACAAGAGCCAGACGGCGCGCACCAAGGCGCTCGCCGACTTCAAGAAGGGCGAGCTGCAGGTGCTGGTCGCGACCGACATCGCCGCCCGCGGCATCGACATCGACCAGCTGCCGCACGTCGTCAATTTCGAGATGCCGAACGTGCCCGAGGACTACGTGCATCGCATCGGCCGCACCGGTCGCGCCGGCACCAAGGGCGAGGCGATCTCGCTGGTCTGCGTCGACGAGAACGGGTTCCTGCGCGACATCGAGCGACTGACCAAGAACGAGATCCCGAAGGAAATCATCGAGGCCTTCGCGCCGCCGGCGCACGAGCGGCCCGAACCGATCGTGCTCGGCCGCATGGTGATCGGCGAAGGCGCCAACCGCGGTGGTGCCCGGCCGCCGCGTCGCGACGGGCCCGGCCACGGCCATGGCCGCAGCGACAACGGTCGTGCCGCTGCGCCGCGTCGACCGGGTCCTGCCGGCCTCTCCGGCCCGCGGCGCGACGATCGCCGTCCGGCGGCACCGGCGACACGTTCGTTCGGACCGAAGCGCTGAGCCTCGCCCGCCACTGCTGGATCGCCGGCGCGACGGGGCTCGTCGGCCGCGAGCTCTTGCAGCGCCTCCTGGCCGCAAGCGGAGGCGAGGGTCGCATCGACGTGCTGGCGCGTCGGCCGCTGCCGGCGCCGGCCGTCGGCGCCGCCAGGATGCACGTGCACGTCGTCGACTACGCAGCCCTGCCCACCGGCCTGCCGGCCACCGACGACGTCTACATCGCGCTCGGCACCACGATCGAGACAGCCGGCTCCGAGGCGGCCTTTCGCACCATCGACTTCGACGCTGTCGTGGCGGTCGCGCGCGCGGGCCGGGCCGCCGGTGCGACGCGACTGGCCGTGGTCTCTGCACTCGGCGCAGACTCGAGCTCGCGCGTGTTCTACAACCGCGTCAAGGGCGACATGGAGGTGGCCATCGCCGGTCTCGGCTATGCGAGCGTCGCCATCGCTCGGCCTTCTCTGCTGATGGGAGACCGCGCTGCCCTCGGCCAACCAGTGCGCAGCGGCGAGGTCTGGGCGACGCGGCTGCTGTCGCCGGTGATGCGCTTCGTGCCGGCCGGCATCCGCCCGATCGCCGT
>JAYVNL010000238.1:0-3776 GCA_043758495.1 Rhizobacter sp. | reverse complement strand
CGAAGGACGCATCGAGCAGGGCGACGCCAGGATCGGCCTGCGCACGCGCGTCGTGCGCCAGGTGACGCTCGGCAAGCATCGCTATCGTCTGGCACTGGAATTGCATATCGAAGACAACGGCCCGGGCGTTCCGGAGTCGTTGCGCGAGCGGGTGTTCTTCCCGCTCGTGTCGGGCCGCGAAGGGGGCTCGGGACTCGGACTCACGCTCGCGCAGACCTTCATCCAGCAGCATCATGGCACCGTCGAATTTGAAAGTGAGCCCGGTCGCACGGTCTTCAAGATCGTGATCCCACTATGAACTTCGACCGACGTGCCGGCAGGGCGCCGGGCCGCCCCAAGGCCGGCCGCGCCCCCTCGGGGGGCAGCGACCGCAGGGAGCGTGGGGGTTTCATCCCTTGAAACCCATCTGGATCGTCGACGACGACCAATCGATCCGCTTCGTGCTCGAGAAGGCGTTGACGCGCGAAGAGTTCGTCGTGCGCAGCTTCACGAATACGCGCGACGTGCTGGCCGCGCTCGACGAAGATCAGCCGCAGGTGCTGGTCTCCGACATCCGCATGCCGGGCGGCTCGGGCATCGATCTGCTCAACAAGATCAAGGCCAGGCATCGCGATTTGCCGGTCATCATCATGACCGCGTACTCCGACCTCGACAGCGCCGTCAGCGCGTTCCAGGGCGGCGCCTTCGACTATCTGCCCAAGCCTTTCGACGTGCCCAAGGCCGTCGAACTGATCCGCCGCGCCGTCGAGGAGAGCCTGCACGAAGGACAGATCGAAGCCGCCGTCGCGCAAGTGCCGGAGATCCTCGGCCAGGCGCCGGCGATGCAGGACGTCTTTCGCGCCATCGGCCGATTGAGCCAGAGCATCGTCACCGTGCTCATCACCGGTGAGTCGGGCTCGGGCAAGGAACTGGTGGCCAACGCGCTGCACAAGCACAGCCAGCGCGCCAGCGGCCCGTTCGTCGCCATCAACACGGCGGCGATTCCCAAGGATCTGCTCGAGTCCGAACTGTTCGGCCACGAGCGCGGCGCCTTCACCGGCGCGCAGACGACGCGGCGCGGCCGCTTCGAGCAGGCCGACGGCGGCACGCTCTTCCTCGACGAGATCGGCGACATGCCGTTCGACCTGCAGACGCGGCTTCTGCGCGTGTTGGCCGACGGCCAGTTCTATCGCGTCGGCGGCCACAACCCCATGCGCAGCAGCGTCCGCGTCATCGCGGCGACGCACCAGGACCTCGAAGAGCGCGTCAAGGCCGGGTCGTTTCGCGAGGACCTGTTCCACCGACTCAACGTCATACGGCTCCGCCTGCCGGCGCTGCGCGAACGACAGGAAGACATCCCGCCGCTGACGCGCTTTTTCCTGCAGAAGAGCGCGCGCGAGCTCGGCGTCGAGGGCAAGCGCATCACCGAAGCGGCGCTGGCCCGCCTGACTCAATTCGATTTCCCGGGCAACGTTCGCCAGCTCGAGAACATCTGCCACTGGCTGACGGTGATGGCACCCGCTCAACTGGTCGACGCCAAGGACCTGCCGCCCGAGTTCCAGCTGAAGGCGGCGGCGCGCTCGTCGGCGCCGGCTGCGATGTCGAATGCGCCAGCCGAGCCCGGCTCCGACAACGTCGCGCGGACCTCCGACGCGCCTTTGCCGATCGCCGCCCGCCAGGCCGACGATGCTTCGACGTCAGAGCGGGCGCCGGCACAACCTGCGGGTGCGATGGTGCCGGTCGATGCGAGCTGGCTGGCCGGACTCGAGAACGAAGCGCGCCAGCTGCTGCGCGCCGGTGAGCCGATGGTGTGGGAGACGCTGACGCGCCGCTTCGAGGCGCAACTCATCCACACCGCGCTCGAGATCACGCGCGGCCGTCGCATCGAGGCGGCGCAGAAGCTCGGCATCGGCCGCAACACGATCACCCGCAAGATCCAGGTGCTCGGCCTGGAGGAAAAGTGATTTCGCGCGCGGGTGCGCGAAATCATCCGGAGCGGAGCTGAGCCTCTACCGCTTGGTCAGATCTGCATCCAGGCGAGCACGCCGAGCACTACGCCGATCGCGGCGACGCCGAAGACGCCGTACTGCAGGCGCCGGCTCCGGGTCAGCAGCGCGATCGCCGCCAGGGCGATCGAGATCTGCAGAGCCGTCGTGGCCTGCTGCCAGCGATGCTCCTCGTGAATCTGGTGCTCGGTCCTCTCGCTCCATTCAACCGATTGCTTTTCAAGCTCCTCGGCCTTCTTCTGGATCTCGGCCTTCTCGCCTTTGCGTCGCTCGGCCTCCGCGCGATAGAACTCGCGCCGCCCCTCGGGCACGATCTCCATCGCCAGCTCGGAAAGGTATTGCCGGTTGCTCTTGGCCTGGTAGAAGGCCCACTGGTTGGCCGCCTCGGTCTTCTTGATCGCCGATTCGTTCTTGTAGAGGCCGGCGTTGAGCTGTGCCAGGCCGCCCATATACGAAAAGATGGCGCCGACCGTGGCGATGATCGCCGTCGCCACGGCGAGGCGGCCGGCCATGCCGTGCGGCTCGGCCTGCGACTGATGCTCGAGCTCGTGGTCGTGCGGACCGTGCGCGTGAAAGCCGTGACCCGACATTCGTATCTCCCTTAGGCGACTCTCTGGTAGCTGACGAAGTTGTAGCGCAACCCGTCGACGGTTTCGTGTGACTCGCGCGAAGTCTGCCTGAAATCGGCGCGATTCCAATGCGGGAAGAAGACATCGGCCGGGAACTCCGCGTCGATTTCGGTCAACTCGAGTTGGTCGGCGATGGGCAGGGCGAGCGCGTAGAGATCGGCGCCACCCAGGACGAAGACCCTCTGCGCGTCAGGCGCCAGCGCCAGCGCATCGGCCAGCGATGCTGCCATCGCCGCGCCTTCGGCATGGCAGGCGGCGTCCCGGGTGAGCACGATGTTCTGCCGGCCCGGCAGCGGCCGGCCGATCGACTGCCAGGTCTTGCGCCCCATGATCACGGGCGAGCCCAGCGTGAGCCGCTTGAGGCGGCGCAGGTCATCCGGAATGCGCACCAGCAGCTGGCCGTGGTGACCGATCCCGCCATCGCGGGCGACAGCGGCGAGGAGGCAGACGAGGGGCTTGGTCATGGGAGGAGATTGTCGCCGTCGCCCCGCCGCGATAATCGACGCGACACCGTGCTTCCACAACTTTTGATGACCACCGCCTCCGACGACGATTCGGCCGCCCTCGCGGCATGGCAGAAGGCGGCCGCGCGCTCGGCGCCCGGCGGCGACGTCCATGCGCTGAGCTGGAAGACACCCGAAGGCATCGTCGTCAAGCCGCTCTACACCGCGGCCGACCTGAAGGGCCTGCCCCAGACCGACACCTTGCCGGGCTTCCCGCCCTACATCCGCGGCCCGCAGGCGACGATGTACACGGTGCGGCCGTGGACGATCCGCCAGTACGCGGGCTTCTCTACGGCCGAAGCGTCGAACGCCTTCTATCGCCAGGCGCTGGCCGGCGGCGGGCAGGGCATCAGCGTCGCCTTCGACCTGGCGACGCACCGGGGTTACGACAGTGATCACCCGCGCGTCGTCGGCGACGTCGGCAAGGCCGGCGTCGCGATCGACTCGGTCGAGGACATGAAGATCCTGTTCGACCAGATCCCGCTCGACACCGTCTCGGTCTCGATGACGATGAACGGCGCGGTGCTGCCGGTGCTGGCGGGCTACGTGGTGGCGGCCGAGGAGCAGGGCGTGTCGCAGGACAAGCTCTCGGGCACGATCCAAAACGACATCCTCAAAGAGTTCATGGTGCGCAACACCTACATCTACCCGCCTGCGCC
>JAYVNL010000237.1:0-3795 GCA_043758495.1 Rhizobacter sp. | reverse complement strand
GCTCGTCGCGATCGCCCCGCCGCTCACCCAGGGCACCCGCCCCGCCGGCCTCGCCTGCCCCACCCGCTCCGCACCGATGCCGGCCGTCGCGCGCCCGGCGCTCGCCGACACGCTGCATCTTCTGCGCGAGCGGCTCGCGCCACAGCGCCGCATCGTCCACGCCGGCGACGCGATCTACCGGCCCGGCGAAGCCTTCGGCCAGCTCTTCATCCTCAACACCGGCTTCTTCAAGATCAGCAAACTGGCCGCCGACGGGCGCGAGCAGGTGGTGAGCCTCAAGTTCCGCGGCGACTGGATGGGCTTCGACGGCATCGCCGACGGTCGCTACGCCTGCGAAGCGGTCGCCATGGACACCGGCGAGCTGTGGGTCGTGAGCTACGACGCCTTGCTGCGCGAGTGCGTCCACTGCCCGGCCTTGCTCACGCTGCTGCACAAGGCGATGAGCCGCGAGCTCGGCCGCGACCGCGATTCGCTGATGTCGGTCTGCACCTTGCCGGCGCTGGCGCGGGTGGCGGAGTTCCTGCGCAGCTTCGCCGAATCGCTCGCCGAGCGCGGCCTGCGCAGCGACCGCATCACCCTGCGCATGACCCGCGCCGAGATCGGCAACTATCTCGGCATGACGCTCGAGAGCGTGAGCCGCGCGCTCTCGAAGATGGCGCGCGACCAGGTGATCACGTTCTCGGAGAAAGGCCGCCGCGACATCCGCATCGACGACATCAACGCGCTCGCGGCGTTCAGCCGGCGCTGCATCGCACCGGCCGCCGTGCTCCAGTGACGGCGCGTCCCTCCGCCTACGCGACTTCGCCGGCGCCGCCGACGACACGTGCCGCGGCGCGGGCCAGCTCCTCGCGCGAGAACGGCTTGCGCAGCAACTCCCAGGCCGGCGGGGCGATGCGATCGGCGTCGAGCAGGTCGGCCGAGTAGCCCGATATCAGCAGCACCTTCAGCGCCGGCAGCCGCGCCTGGGCATGCGCCGCCAGCTCGGTGCCGCGCATGCCCGAGCCGAGCGCGATGTCGGAGACCAGCAGGTCGAACGAAGCGCCTTCGGCGAGCGCTGACATCGCCCGCTCGCCGCTCGGTGCCGGGGTGACCACGGCGCCCATCGACTCGAAGAAGCGCTGCACCACCGCGCAGACCTCGGGGTCGTCTTCGACCAGCAGCACCGCGAGGCCGTCCGGCAAGGCCGTCAGGGCCGTCGTTATGGCGGGCAACAGGGCGACGGCCGGCGCAGCGTCGGCGGCGACGGCGGGGATGAACAGGGTGATGGTTGTGCCCTCACCGAGCGTGCTGTCGATGGTGACGGCGCCTCTCGACTGCCGCGCGAAACCGTAGACCGTGCTGAGGCCGAGGCCGGTGCCGCGACCGAGCGCCTTGGTGGTGAAGAACGGCTCGAAGGCGCGATCGCGGACGGCCTCGCTCATGCCGGTGCCGGTGTCGGCGATCGCGATGGCCACGTAGCCACCGGACGGCGCTCGTGGCGCGTCGCCGTCGTCGGGAAGATGCGTCGGCAAGCTGGCCGCGGCCCGGGCACGGAACTGCAGCGCGCCGCCGCCGGGCATCGCGTCGCGCGCGTTGATGGCGATGTTGAGCAGCGCCGAATCGAGCTGGCCCGGATCGGCCAGCGCCAGCGGGCAGCCCGCCGCGACCTCGAGTTCGATGCGGATGTGCTGGTCGAGCGTGCGGCGCAGCAGGTCGGCGAGCGAGCCGAGCAGGCCGCCGACGTCGACCGTGCTCGGCTGCAGCACTTGGCGGCGCGAAAAGGCGAGCAGCTTGCTCGTGAGCTCGGCGCCGCGGCGCGAGGCCCGCGCGGCCGCATCGACGAGCTGGCGGGCCACCTCGTCGCCGATCAGGGCGCGCGACTCCTCGAGCACCTGCAGGTTGCCCTGGATCACGGTCAGCAGGTTGTTGAAGTCGTGGGCGATGCCGCCGGTCAGCTGGCCCACGCTCTCGAGCCGCTGTGCATGGCCGAGCGCCTCTTCCGACTGCGCCCGCTGGACGTGGCTGGTCAGCAGGTTGGCGAGCGCTTCGAGGAAGGCGACTTCGTCGGCGCCAAACTCGCGCGCCGTGCGCGAGCGCACGGCCAGCACGCCGATCGGCCGGCCACGATCGGTGAGCGGCACCGCTATCGCACTGGTCAGGCCGGCGTCGAGGTAGGCCGCGGGGACGGCGAACCGGCGCTCGCTTGCGTAGTCGGGCACGATCACCGAACGGCCCTCGGCCAGCACGAAGCCGATCGAGGTGTCGGGGCGGTTCGGCAACCGGTCGCCGGTGCTCTCGCCCGCCAGCCCGCCGATTGCGCTGGCGACGCTCAGCTCGCGCAGGTGGCTGGCCACCAGGTAGACGGTGACGAACTCGACCTCGAGCACGTCGGCCACCGCACGCGGCACCTGATCGAACAGCGTCTGCGGATCGGCCGCCTCGACGGCCAAGCGGCCGATCCTGGCCAGCTGCTCGCTGCAGCGCGCGCGCTGCAGGGCGTGGCGCACGCGCGGGTAGGTGCCGATGTCACGGATCGCCGCCACGACCAGCGGCATCCCGTGATCGCTCAACGGGCTGAGCGCGATCTCGACCTGCACCTCGGTGCCGTCCTTGCGGCGTGCGACGAGATCGTTCTGCATGCCCATCGGGCGGGCCCGCGGGTGGCGGGCGAAGCCGGCCCGGAACTCGGCGTGGCGCGGCCGCACGGCATCGGGCACGAGCTCGTCGACCTGCATGCCGACGAGCTCGTCCACCGCGAAGCCGAGCAGCGCCGCGGCCGAGGGATTGGCGAGGACCACCCGGCCGCCGCCGTCGACCACCACCAGCGCGTCGGGATAGGACGAGAAGAGGGTCCGGAAGACAAGGTTGTCGTCGATCGGAACCGACCCGGCGGCGGGCGATGGGCCGTCCGGTGCGTTCACGGGGCGGCGTTCGTCACGCCAGCACGACCGGCGGCACGAACAGATAGCCGGCGCCACGCACCGACTTGACGATCTTCGGATCGTCGGCGTCGTCACCGAGCTTCTTGCGCAACCGGCCGATCTGGACGTCGATCGTGCGGTCGAACGGCGCGGCCTCTCGGCCACGCGTCTGCTCGAGCAGGAAGTCGCGCGAGAGCACCTCGCCGGGATGGGCGACCAGGACGCGCAGCAGATCGAATTCGCCGCCCGTCAGCGCCACGCCAACACCGCCGATCTCGGCCAGGCTGCGCGCCACGACGTCGAGCTCCCAGCCCAGGAAGCGGTGGCGCGGCCGCGTGGTCGCGGCGCCCGGCGGCTCGGTCGCGCTCGCCGGCGCTGGCGCCGAGCGGCGCAGCACCGCCTTGACGCGTGCCAGCAGCTCGCGCAGTTCGAACGGCTTGGTGACGTAGTCGTCGGCGCCGACCTCGAGGCCGACGATCTTGTCGACCGAATCGCCGCGCCCGGTCACGATCACGAGACCGCATTGCCAGTGCTCGCGCAACTGGCGCGCGATCGAAAGGCCGTCTTCGCCGGGCAGGCCGAGGTCGAGCAGCACCAGCGCCGGCGGGTCGCTCGCCATCAGCGCCATCAGCGACGCGCCGTCGTGCAGCTGCGAAACGCGGTAGTCGTACTGCCCGAGATAGGCCGCCAGCAGCTGCGTGATGTCGGCTTCGTCGTCGAGAACGGCGATGTGGCGAGTGGGTGTCGGGTCGGTCATGGGGTGGCCGCGAACAGCCGCCATCATTGTCTGCCAGCGCTCCGGGCCGCTGCCGGCGTGACATGCTCGCGCCGTGAACTCGCTGCTCCATCTCCTGGCCACCTACGGCCTCGCCGTCGTCTTCGCCAACCTGTTCGC
>JAYVNL010000236.1:0-11648 GCA_043758495.1 Rhizobacter sp. | reverse complement strand
CCGAAGCTGCGCATGGTCTACGCGGCCAACCTGCACCAGCCGATGACGTACCACGTCGAGCAGGCCGCCTACCCCGGCGGCAAGCTCTGGCTCGGCGGTGCCTTCAAGGTCATCGCGGCCGAGAAGCAGTGGGGCCGCCTGGCCGCCGTGAACCTCGACACCGGCAAGATGGCCTGGAAGTTCGACACTGACCAGCCGCTCATCGGCGGCGTCCTCGCCACTGCCGGCAACCTCGTCTTCAACGGCGAAGGCAACGGCCTGTTCCGCGCCTTCGATGCCAAGACGGGCAAGAAGCTGTGGGAGTACCAGTGCGGCGCCGGCGTCAATGCGCCGGCGGTCTCGTACATGGTCGGCAGCAAGCAGTACGTGGCGGTCGCCGCCGGCGGCAACACCCAGCTCGACTTCAAGCGCGGCAACTCGGTGATGGTGTTCGCGCTGCCCTGAGCGGCGCCTTCGCCAGGACAGCAGAACAAGGGGTAGGCTCTGAGACATCACGCGGCAAGCTGGCTCGTTTTCATCCTGGCCGCCACGGCAGCCCCTTGTTCCTTTTCGCAGGCCACGCCGACCGCCGTGCCCGCGCAGGCCGCGGTCTGCGCTGCCTGCCACGGATCGGGTGGCAACCCGGCCGACACCTCCTATCCGATCCTCGCCGGCCAGACCTCGCGCTACATCTATCTGGAATTGCGTGATTTCCAGGAAGGCCGGCGCAGCGATCCCCTGATGACGCCGATGGCCGCCGGCCTCAGCCGCGACGAGATGCGCGAGCTCGGCGACTACTACGCGAAGCAAAAGCCGGCACCGCAGAACTTCGCTGTCGACGCGGCCAAGGCCCGGCTCGGCAAGGCCAAGGCCGACGAGACGCTCTGCACCATGTGCCACCTCGGCGGCTTCGCCGGCCAGAACGAAGTGCCGCGCGCTGCCGGCCAGAACTACGCCTACGTCGTCAAGCAGCTCACCGCCTTCAAGGCGCGCACCCGCACCAACGACGCCGGCAGCATGACGAGCGTGGCCAGCACGCTGAGTGCGCAGGACATCGAGAATCTCGCGCACTACATCGCCGGTCTCTGAGACGCGGCGCCGGGGCGACCCCGGCCCCCACGGTATTCTCCCGGCCATGTACATGCGCTTCTTCGGGCTGAAGCAGGAGCCGTTCTCGCTCGCGCCCGACCCGCGCTATCTCTACATGAGCAAGCGCCACCGCGAGGCGCTGGCGCACTTGCTCTACGGCGTCGGCGGCGGTGGCGGCTTCGTACTGCTTTCGGGCGAGATCGGCGCCGGCAAGACCACCGTGTGCCGCTGCTTTCTCGAGCAGATCCCCAAGCGCTGCAACGTCGCCTATATCTTCAATCCGAAGCTCACGGTCCTCGAGCTCGTGAAGTCGATCTGCGACGAGTTCCGCATCCCCATGGAGGTGGCGCGCGACCCGGCAGCGACGGTGAAGGTCTACGTCGACGCCCTCAATGAGTTCCTTCTGAAGACACACGCCGTCGGCCAGAACAATGTCCTCATCATCGACGAGGCGCAGATGCTCGCGGTGGAGGTGCTCGAGCAATTGCGCCTGCTCACGAACCTCGAGACCAATGAGCGAAAGCTGCTGCAGATCGTGCTCATCGGGCAGCCCGAGCTGCGCACGATGCTCGACCGCCCCGATCTCGAGCAGCTGGCGCAGCGCGTCATCGCGCGCTTCCACCTGAAGGCGCTGTCGAGCAAGGAGACCGAGCACTACATCCGGCATCGCCTCTCGGTCGCGGGCATGACGCGCTCGATTCCGTTCGACAGGAAAGCATTGCAGCGCATCCACGAGATCGCGCGCGGCGTGCCGCGGCGCATCAACCTGCTGTGCGACCGCGTCATGCTCGGTGCCTATGCGCACGGCAAGCACAGCGCCGACGTGCCGATGATCGAGAAGGCAGCGCGCGAGGTCTTCGGTCGGTCGGAATCCTCGGTGCCCGATCGTTCCGGGGTCGGCCGTGGCGCCGGCACCGGCCTCATCGTCGCGACGGCGGTGGCGCTGGCAGCACTGCTCGCGTTCGCGGTCTACGGTGGCTGGCGGCAGTTCGCCGAGCCTGCTGCGGTGGCGGCGGTACCGGCGGCAAGCGCCGTGGCGACGGCGAGGGCCGTGTCGGCGCCGGCAATGGCTGCATCCCGCGCCGTCGCGGCGGCAGCGTCGATGGCGGCGAGTGCCGCTTCGGCGAACGGCGCGGCGGCGGTGGCGGCAGCGGCATTGGCCGGAGCGTCGGCAGCGCCGGCGGCGGCGTTGCCGGTCACCGACCTGAAGACGCAGCTGTCGGCCTTCGGCCACGACGAGAAGGCCGCCTGGCGCGAGCTGGCGCCGCTCTGGGGCCTCGCCGCCGGCGAGGCCGACGCGTGCGCTGCCGCGGCACGCCGGCAGATGCGCTGCTCGAAGTTCGCGGCGACGCTGCCGATGGTCAGGAGCCTCGACCGGCCCGGCTTCATGAACGTGCGCGAGGGCAGCGGCAAGGTCGTGAGCGTCGTCCTGGTCGGCCTCGGCGAGACGACGGCGACGCTGCTTGCCAACGGCGAGCAGACGAGCGTGTCACTGGCAGCGCTCGCCAAGGCCTGGCAGGGCGAGTTCGGCACGCTCTGGCGGCTGCCCGGCGGCTACACCACCGCCGTCGCCGAAGGCGCCAGCGGTCCGATCGTCGATCGCCTCGCGGCACAACTCGCCAGCCTCGCCGGCGAGTCGGCGCCGGCCGGCAAGCAGACGATGGATGCGGCGCTGCGCAGCAGGGTCGCGCGCTTCCAGTCGGCGCACGGCCTCAGCCCGCTCGGCAAGGCCGGGCCGACGACCTTCATGCAGATCAACCGCGCCACCGGCATCGACGAGCCGCGACTGGCGACAGACACCCCATCGAGATGACCATGCATCCTCTTCTTGCCTCGTTGCTGATCTTCATCGCCGTCGCGCCGGCCGAGTCGGTGGCGGCCGACCCGCCGCCGGTGCAAACCTTCTTCGCTCGCGCCAAGCTGCAGTCCGCGCAGATCTCGCCGTCGGGACAGTGGCTGGCGATCACGGCCGAAGCCGGCACGGGCCGGCTCGCGCTCGCCGTGGTCGACACTGCGGGTAAGCAGACACCGCAGGTCACGGCCAGCTTCTCGAACGCCGACATCACGCATTTCGAGTGGGTCGACGACGACCGCCTGGTGTTCACGGTCAACGACCTGTACGTCGGCGTCGGCGAAGACCGGGTCGGCGGCCTGTATTCGATCAGGCGCGACGGCACCCAGCAACGCCGGCTCGACCGTGCCGCCCGCTACCACGGCGAAAGAATCATCGCGATTCCACACGGCGGCGGCAACTTCATCGTCGTCGGCGACTACCAGTTCACGCTGCTGGGCAACCTCGACGCCGTCGGTGCATATCGGGTCAACCTCGACGACGGCCGCCGCGAGTCCTTGTCTCAGGACCGGCCGGACCATGCGAAGGCGTGGGTCTTCGACCCTGCCGGCGAGCCGCGGGCGATCGTCGCTGCGGCGGGCGGCGTCTCGAGCCTGTTCTGGCGCGGCCGCGGCGACGCGGCGTGGCGAAAGATCGAATCGCATCCGGAATTCCAGCCCGGCTTTCGGCCGGTCGCCGTCGACGCCGCCGGCACGCTCTACGGCGTCGTCGAGGAGGGACCGTCGCGAACGACGGTGCTGACGCGGTTCGACTTCGCCACCGGCAAGCCGGCGCCCGAAGCCCTGGCGCGAACGCCGGGTTTCGACTTCACCGGCCGGCTCGTGCTCGGCAAGGATTCGGAGCTGGCCGGCATCCGGCTCGTCACCGACGCCGAAACCACCGTGTGGATCGAGCCGGCCATGAAGCGCGTGCAGGCCACGGTCGACAAGAAGCTGCCCGGCCACGTCAACCATGTCTCCTGTGCCGACTGCAAGTCGCCGGCGATCGTGCTCGTCGACTCCTACTCCGACCAGGATCCGGGCAGCATCTGGATCTACCGGCCTGCCGACGACGATTGGCAGCTCGTCGGCCGGCGTCGGCCCGACGTCGATCCGGCGAAGATGGCCACGCTCGACCTGCATCGCATCCAGGCCCGCGACGGCCGCGAGTTGCCGGTGTGGATCACGACACCGCCGGGTGCGCCGCCGAAATCGCCCGCGGTCGTGCTCGTGCACGGCGGCCCGCAGGTGCGCGGTGTCCACTGGGGCTGGAACCCCGAGGCCCAGTTCCTGGCCTCGCGCGGCTACGTCGTCATCGAACCCGAATTCCGCGGCAGCATCGGCTACGGCGCCGCGCACACCGAGGCAGGCTTCAAGCACTGGGGCGACACCATGCAGGACGACAACGCCGACGCCCTCGCCTGGGCCGTGGCGAAGGGCCTCGTCGATCCGGCGCGCGCCTGTATCGCTGGCGCCAGCTACGGTGGCTACGCGACGCTGATGAGCCTCATCCGCGATCCCGACACGTATCGCTGCGGCGTCGCCTGGGTCGCGGTCACCGACCCCCGCTTGCTGTTCAAGGAAGAGTGGGCGAGCGACCTCGACGAAGAGGGCCGGCGCTACTTCCTGCCCCTGATCCTCGGCGACCTCGAGAAAGACGCCGAGCGCTTGCGCCGGTCGGCACCCGTCGAGCGTGCCGACGAGATCAAGGCGCCGCTGCTGCTCGCCTTCGGCCGCGTCGACCGGCGCGTTCCCATCGAGCACGGCCTGCGCATGCGCGCCGCCCTGACGGCCGTCGGCCGGCCTCCGGAGTGGGTCGTGTATGAAGACGAAGGGCACGGCTGGCGCACTGTCGAACATCGCCTGGACTTCTATGGCCGGATCGACCGCTTCCTCGCGGCGCAGCTGAAGCCCTAGCAACGCCATGTCGTACATCCTCGATGCCCTGCGCCGCGCCGATGCCGAGCGCGAGCGCGGCGAAGTGCCGGGCCTGCAGTCGCAGCAGCACGCGATGCTCGATGACGACGATGTGGCGCCGCGCTCGCGGCCGCTGGTCTGGGTGGTCGTGGCGCTGGCAGTCGCGCTCGCGGCCGCCGTCGCCTGGAACTTCCTCGGTGGCGAGCCGCCGAGGTCGGCGGTGTCGGCGGTGTCGGCGAGCTTGCCGCCACCAGTCGCGACGATGCCGGTCGCGCCGGCCCTGCCGACGGCCTTGCCGCCCGCAGCCGCCCCCGTTGCCGCGATCCCCTCGAGCCCGGCAGTCGCGACAGCGCCGACGATGGCCGTCGAGTCACGCAAGCCAGCGGTGCGCAAGGTCGCTGCGGCGCCGCCGACGACCGCTCCCGCGAGCGGCCCGACGCCCGGGACTACAGCCGCGAACACCGTGCGCGCCGCTGCCGACGGCCGCATCATTCCGTTCGCCGAGCTACCCGATGCCATTCGCCGCGATTTGCCGAAGCTCGCCTTCGGCGGCTCGAGCTACAGCGGTTCTGCGTCGAGCCGGATGGTCATCCTCAACGGCCAGGTCTTCCACGAAGGCGACACCGTCGCCCCCGGTCTCACGCTTCGGCAGATCAAGCCGAAGGCGGCCGTGCTCGGCTTCAGGGACGTCCGCTTCGAGCTGTCTTACTGACGGCGCACCGCACGCTCGACCGTCGGATGAAGGCACGCGCTTCTGCAGCCGACGGTGTCGCGATGGCGTTGCCGTGGTCGATTGCGGCCTTGCCGGCGCCGTGCAGGCAGCGCAGATCGTCGCCTGGGCGGGCGCGGCCTGACGCTGGCGACAATCGATCACGACAACATCAAGAGGAGACACCATGACAGCGATCGGATTCATTGGCGCATCGGGTTTGATGGGCCACGGCATGGCGAAGAACCTGCTCGCCAAGGGCCACAGCCTCGGCCTCACCGTGCACCGCAATCGCGAGCGCGTCGCCGACCTGCTGGCGGCCGGTGCCAGCGAGCGCGCCAGTGCCGCCGAGTTGGCGCGCACGAGCGAGATGGTCTTCCTCTGCGTGACGGGCTCGCCGCAAGTCGAGGCGGTAATCAGCGGCGACGACGGCCTGCTCGCCGCCGGCAAGAAAGGGCTGGTGATCGTCGACTGCTCGACCAGCGAGCCGGACTCCACCGCCCGCCTGCGCGAACTCTGCGCGAAGGCCGGCGCCAACCTCGTCGACGCGCCCTTGGCACGCACGCCGATCGAGGCCGAGGCCGGCAAGCTCAACGTCATGGTCGGCGCCGACAGCGACACCTTCGCTCGCCTCGAGCCGGTTCTGCGCTGCTTCGCAGAGAACGTGTTCCACGTCGGCGGGCCGGGCGCCGGTCACATCGTCAAGCTGCTCAACAACTTCATCGCGCAGGCGATCTGCACGGCGACCGCCGAGGCGTTCGCGGTCGGCAAGCGCGCCGGCATCGACCCGCAAAAGCTGGTCAACATCGTCACGCTCGGCGCCGTCAACTCGGGACTGTTCCAGATGATGGCCAAGACGCTGCAGGGCGACATGGGCGCGCTCCGCTTCGAGCTCGACAACGCGAGGAAGGACGTGCGCTACTACACCCACCTGGCCGAGAACCTGGCGATCCCGACGATCGTCGGCGAGGCCGTTCACCAGTCGCTGGCACTGGCCAGTGCGCTCGGCCACGGCAAGAAGTTCGTGCCCTCGCTGGTCGAGGCGCAGGAGCAGTTGTCGGGAGCGCGCTTGCGGCCCTGAGCAGCGCGCTCAGTGCAGGCGGACGACGCTGGCCCGGCGCACTTCGGCGGCGCTGCCGGCAGCGTCGACGCGGACCAGCCAGCGATCATCGCCGCCCGACGCATCGGGGAAGCCTTCGGCGGCTGCAGCCTGCGCAGAACCGAGCCGGCCGGCACCGTCGCCGGCTGCGCCGGTCGGGGCCTCGACGAGCTTGTCGAGCAGCTTTCGCATCGTCGCGCGGTTGGCCTCGAACTCGCTTCGGCCGACATACGGGTCCCCTTTCGCCGACGCCTCGCACAAACGCAGCCGAGCCGCCAGCGCCGCGTCTTCGTCGTCACCGGCGCGCAGTGCGGCGGCGGCCGATTGCAATGGATGGACGCCGGCGTGCGCTGCCGGCGTGCCCAGCGTGACCCGAAGCACATGCAGCGCTGCCAGCACGCGCGCCGCGAACTGCTGCAGGCGGCGCTCGTCGTGCAGGCTTCTCAGGCTCGCCAGAGCGCGCTCGATCTGTACTTCGCCGAAGCGCGGCGCAGTCGCGTCGGCGCCGAGCAGCTGGCGCGACGCGTCGAGCTGGCCGGCGATCTCGCGCCAGAGCGCCAGCATGCGCGCGCAGGCATCGTCGACGCGCTCGCGAAAGGCCGGTCGCGCGATCGACGCGGCGTAGCTGTCGCGGGCCTCGCGCATGAAGCGCGAGAGTTCCTGCACAACCCCTTTGAGGCGGCCGTCGGCCAATGCCGCGAGCTTGGTCGGCAAGGCGTTGAAGGCGGTCTTGATCTCCTGCACTTCGCCGCTCAGCTCGTCGAGATGGCGGGTCGAAGCCAGCGCCGCGAGCAGCGTCGACGCCAGCGCCGACGCGCCCTTCGAGTCGAGCCAGGCGAGCGCGCGCAAGGTGGCGGTCTCGTTGTCGGTCGAGAGCGACTTCAGCAGGTCGGCGTCGCCGCGGGCGATGCGCAGGATCGAGCCGGCCGGGAAAGCGAGCGCGAGGACGGCGATGGCATCGTCGGGCGCGCGGCGCGCGGCGTCGACGGCCGGCGCGCAGGCCGCGGCGACGGCGCCGGCCTGTGCGGCCGACAGCGGCATCGGCACGGCCGCGTCCCAGCCCTGCGCGTCGCCGGCCTCGATGCCGAGCACGCGCTCGAATCGCGCCGGCGGTGGCCGGAGCACGCGCGGTGCTTCGGTGACCGGCTCGGCGGCCGGTGCCACGACCAGCGGCTGTGCCGGTGAGGCGGGTCGCGGCTCGACGCGCGCCGCGGCCGGCCCGATCGGCTCGACCGCGCGGATCGGCACTTCGACTGTCGGCACTTCGACGCGCGGCCGTTCGGCACGCGTCTCTGCGGGCGCGGCCGCCACCTCGATCGACGCGACCACCGCCTCCGCCGCGGGCACGACGGCGTCGATCGGCGGCGCCTCCGGCCCGCGGCGGCGCGTGCGCAGCACGGTCCAGCCGAGCCAGGCGACGAAGAGGGCGAGCGCTGCGAGCGCGATCCAGCCGGTGTCGATCGTCATGGTCGATGCATCTCCGACGTCGCCTGTGCCGCCTGTGCCGTCATGCCGCCTGCGCTGCCAGCGCTTCGACGCGACCGCGCGCCAGTCCTGCCTTCTCGCCGGCGGCGACGATCTCGGCCCACGTCACGGCGTCGACCGGCACGCCGTCGCGCAGGCGCGCCGCCCGCGTCTCGCGTTCCGGCTCTCCGGGCGTGCGGACTCGCTCGACGCCCGCGGCCGGTGGCGACGCCGTCGCGAAGGCGACGAAGGCTTCCATCTCGGCGGCGAGGTTGGCGGCGGTGCCGAGCCGCGCCGGATCGACCAGGATCGAGAACATGCTGTTGAGGACCTGACGGCGACCGTCGGTGACCGGCTGCGCGGTCGCACCGCCGGCGAGCGCACCGCCGAGTAGCTCGCAGATCAGCGCCAGGCCGGCGCCCTTGTGCTCGCCGAACGGCAGCAGCGCGCCGCTCGGCTCGATGACCGTGAAGCGCGGGTCGATGGTCGGCTCGCCGTGGTTGTCGATGATCGTGCCGGGCGCGATCTGCTGGCCCTTGTTGTAGGCGACGCGCGTCTTGCCCTGCGCGATCTTGCTGGTCGCGAAGTCGAGGATCACGGGCTCCTTGCCGGGCCGCGGGATGCCGACGCAGAACGGGTTGGTGCCGAGCCGCGCGTCGCGGCCGCCGAACGGCGCCACGATCGGCCGCGCCAGCACGTTGACGAAGTGGATCGAGACCAGCCCTTCGGCCACGCACTGCTCGGCCCAGTGGCCGATGCGGCCGAGGTGGTGCGAGTGCGCCAGACCGACGACGCAGACGCCATGCGCCTTCGCCCGCGCCGCGCCGAGCGCCATCGCCTCGGCGCCGATGACCTGGCCGTAGCCGTGCACGCCGTCGAGCGTGAGCAGCGCGCCGCTGTCCTGGCGGACGCTCACGTGGGCGTTGACGGCGAGGCCGCCCTCCTTCACCGCGTCGATGTAGCGCGGCACCATGCCGACGCCGTGCGAATCGTGGCCGCGCAGGTTGGCCTCGACGAGATTGCCGGCGACGAGCGCCGCTTCCTCGCTCGCCGAGCCAGCGGCGGCGACGATGGCGTGGACGGCTGCGGTCAGCGCGTCGGCGCGAAAGACGAGGGTGTCGGTCATGGCGATGAGCGCGTGAAGTGGACGGAGCGGCCGGCAAGGGTATCAAGCGCCGGGCCGACGCCTCAGAGAATCAGCAGCGCCCGGAAATCGTTGACGTTGGTGTAGGTCGGCCCGGTCACGAGCAGGTCGCCGAGCGCTTCGAACCAGGCGAACGAATCGTGGCGATCGAGGTGCTCGCGCGGCTTCACGCCCAGGGCTGCTGCGCGCGCGAGGCTGTCGGGCGTGACGAAGGCGCCGGCGTTGACCTCGACACCGTCGATGCCGTCGGTGTCGGCCGCCAGCGCCCAGACGCGCGGCTCGCCCTGCAGTGCGATCGCGCACGAGAGCAGAAACTCGCCGGCACGACCGCCGCGGCCGCCTTTGACCTTGACGGTGACCGTCGTCTCGCCGCCCGAGAGCAGCACGCACGGCGCCGTGAAAGGCTGGCTGCGTCGCGCCACCTGCCGGGCCAGTGCCGCATGGACCTTGCCGACCTCGCGCGACTCGCCTTCGATCTCGTCGCCGAGGACATGCGCGTCGATGCCGGCCGCGCGCGCGACTTCGGCCGCAGCATCGAGCGACTGCTGCGGCGTCGCGACGACATGGATCGCGTTGCCGGCGAAGGCGGCGTGGCCCGGCTTCGGCGTTTCGAAGTCGCCGCGCTCGAGACCGGCGCGCACCTCGGCCGGCACCGTGATGGCGTAGCGGTCGAGGATGGCGAGGGCGTCGGCGCAGGTCGTCGGGTCGGGCACGGTCGGGCCGCTGCCGATCACCGCGGGCGAGTCGCCGGGCACGTCGCTGACGAGCAGCGTCACGACGCGGGCGGGCACGCAGGCGGCGGCGAGGCGGCCGCCCTTGATCTTCGAGAGATGCTTCCTCACGCAGTTCATCTCGTCGATGGCGGCGCCGCTCTTGAGCAGCGCCGCGTTGATCGCCTGCTTCGCGGCCATCGTCACGCCGTCGGCCGGCAGCGCCAGCAGCGAAGAAGCGCCGCCCGAAATCAAACAGATGACGAGATCGTCGGCGCCGACGCCACCGGCCAGCGCGAGGATGCGCGCCGCAGCCTGACGGCCGGCGTCGTCGGGCACCGGATGCGCCGCTTCGACGACTTCGATGCGGGCACCGCCGCCGGCCTGCAGCGCCGCGAACGCAGGCGGCACGGCACCGTAGCGCGTGACGACGAGGCCACTCATCGGCGCGTCGCGCGGCCAGAGCGCTTCGAGCGCCGCCGCCATGGCGCCGCCGGCCTTGCCGGCGCCGAGCACCAGTGTGCGGCCCGTGGGCGGCGGCGGCAGGAAGCGAGCGAGCTGCGGCCCGGGCAGCGCCTGCGCGACGGCGGCATCGAACAGCGCGCGCAGGAAGGCGCGCGGGTCAGGGGGCACGATGGTGGACATCGCGGCGATTCTCCTCGACAGGCTATGCTCCGTCGACACGCTCTCTGCCTGCCGCCAGCCATGCTCATCGACTTCTTCTTCACCCTGCGCGCAGCCAAGCTGAAGGTCTCCGTCAAGGAGTATCTGACCTTGCTCGAAGCGCTCGAAGCCGGCGTCATCGACGATGCCGAAGAAGGCCCGACCATCGATCGCTTCTACTACCTCGCACGCGCCTCGCTGGTCAAGGACGAGGCCCAGTTCGACAAGTTCGACCGTGCCTTCGCGGCCTACTTCAAGGGCGTCGAGCTGCTCACCGATTTCACCCAGGAGGTCCCGCTCGACTGGCTGCAGAAGAAGTTCGAGCTCGAGCTGTCGGCCGAGGAGAAGGCGGCCATCGAGAAGATGGGCTGGGACGAGCTGATGGAAACCTTGAAGAAGCGCTTCGAGGAGCAGAAGAAGCGCCACGAAGGCGGCAGCAAGATGATCGGCACCGGCGGCACGAGTCCGTTCGGCGCCTACGGCTACAACCCGCAGGGCATCCGCATCGGCCAGGACAAGGGCCGCAACAAGAGCGCCGTCAAGGTCTGGGACCAGCGCCAGTTCAAGGACTACGACGACAACCTCGAGCTCGGCACCCGCAACATCAAGGTGGCGCTGCGGCGGCTGCGCCGCTTCGCCCGCGAAGGCTCGGAAGAAGAGCTCGACCTCGACGGCACCATCCACTCGACCGCCGCCAACGCCGGCTGGCTCGACATCAAGATGGTGCCCGAGCGCCACAACAAGGTGAAGGTGCTGCTGCTGATGGACGTGGGCGGCACGATGGACGAGCACATCCACCGCGTCGAGGAGATGTTCAGCGCCGCCAAGACCGAGTTCAAGCACCTCGAGTTCTATTATTTCCACAACTGCGTCTACGACTTCATGTGGAAGAACAACCGGCGCCGCTACAGCGAGAAGTTCAGCACCTGGGATCTGATCAGGAAGTACAACAAGGACTACAAGCTGATCTTCGTGGGCGACGCGACGATGAGCCCCTACGAGATCCTGCAGCCCGGCGGCAGCGTCGAATACAACAACGAGGAG
>JAYVNL010000235.1:0-3806 GCA_043758495.1 Rhizobacter sp. | reverse complement strand
GTGGCGGCCGCGTTGCGAGGCTGTTGCCGGAAGCGTTCGGAGCCGTTCGCGGGATCGAACATGTCGCGGTCTGGGCGCGCACGTCGTCGCAGGCCGAGGCGCTGGCGGCCGAGTGGCGCGACGCCGGCCTCAACGCTACCGCCGCGCTCGACCTCGACGCCGCCGTCGCCGCTGCCGACATCGTCAGCTGCGCGACGCTCGCCACGTCGCCGCTGATCCACGGCCGCCGTCTTCGCGACGGCAGCCACCTCGACCTCGTCGGCGGCTTCACGCCGGCCATGCGCGAGGCCGACGACGACTGCTTTGCCGGCGCCGCGATCTACGTCGACACCGCCGAGGCGATCGCCAAGAGCGGCGATCTGCTCGGGCCTTTGCAGCGCGGAGTATTCGCTGCCGCCGACGTACGCGGCATGCTCGAAGCGCTGGCGCGCGGCGAGGCCGGAGGCCGGCGCAACGCCAGCGAGCGCACCGTGTTCAAGGCGGTCGGCAGCGGCCTCGCCGATCTGGCTGCGGCGATCCTCGTTGTCGAAGGCTGACGCCCTCCCTGCTCCGCTCAGCCCATCGTCATGAGGCTCGCATTGCCGCCGGCCGCAGCAGTGTTGACGCTCAGCGAGCGCTCGACGACGAGCCGCTCGAGCGGGACCTCGATGTCGCTGTCGAGCATCGCCGTCACGCCGACGATCGGCCCCGCCCGCGCCGCGACCGCAGCGCCTGCGGCGAGGAGATCCTCGCGCCGGCCGTGATGCAGCACGGCATCGAAGGCGATCGACTCGCGCTGCCATTCGTCGACGAGGGCGACGCGTTCACGGGCCTCGTCGGGCAGCCGATTCCACAGCGCACGCGCCGACGCCGGCCAGAGCGCCCGGCTGCCGACGGCGAGCACGGCGGCAAGCTGGCGCAGCCGTGCGTCGTCGCTGTCGGCGATGCAGAGCACGGCTTCGCGCGGCACCGTCGCGTAGAGATTGGCCTCGCCGGTCGGGCCCGCGAGCGCGCGCCAGGCGCCGATCGGCGCCTGCGCGACGCACCGGTCGATCGCAGCCACGAGCGGGCTCGACGGCGCTGCCCACGCGCGCAGCGATCGCAGCGCCGGGTCGGGCTCGCCGGCCGCCATCGCCAGGCCACGCACCGGCGCCGCGGCCGGCGGCCCGGATCGGCGCAGCGCACGCACCGCCGCGTCGCCCGGTCGCTCCGCCAGCAGCCGCAGCAGGTACAGCGGCCCACCCGCCTTCGGGCCGGTGCCCGACAGGCCTTCGCCGCCAAACGGCTGCACGCCGACGACGGCGCCGACGACGTTGCGGTTGACGTAGACGTTGCCGACATGGGCGCTGCCGACGACCTGCGCCACGGTCTCGTCGATGCGCGTGTGCACGCCGAGCGTGAGGCCGTAGCCGGTGGCCTCGATCTGGGCGAGCAGTACAGCGAGGTCGTCGCGCTCGTAGCGCAGCACGTGCAGCACCGGCCCGAAGACCTCGCGCTCGAGCTCGCCGAGGCGCTCGATCTCGATCAGCGCTGGCGCCACGAAAGTGCCGTGCTGCGTCGCGACCATGTCGCCGCCGTGGCGGGCGACGCGTCGCCCGCACGCCCGCATTGCGTCGACGTGGCGCTCGATGCCGTCACGCGCCGCGGCGTCGATCACGGGACCGACGTCGACGGCGAGCGAGCGTGGGTCGCCGATCGCGAGTTCCGCGAGCGCGCCTTCGATCATGGCGACGAGGCGGTCGGCGAGCTCGCGCTGCACGCACAGCACGCGCAGCGCCGAGCAGCGCTGGCCGGCGCTGTCGAAGGCCGAGCTGACGACGTCGGCGGTGACCTGTTCGAGCAGCGCCGACGAGTCGACCACCATCACGTTCTGGCCGCCGGTCTCGGCAATCAGCGGTACCGGCCGGCCGCGGGCGCCGAGCCGTGCCGCCAGCGATTTCTGCAGAAGACGGGCGACATCGGTGGAGCCGGTGAAGAGCACGGCCTCGACGCGCGCGTCGGCAACGAGCGCGGCGCCGACGATCTCGCCACGGCCAGGCAGCAGCTGCAGCACGTCGCGCGGCACGCCGGCGGCCCACAGGGCTTGCACCGCGGCGGCGGCGACGAGCGGCGTTTGCTCGGCCGGCTTGGCAAGCACCGGGTTGCCAGCGGCGAGCGCCGCGGCGACCTGGCCGGTGAAGATCGCGAGCGGGAAATTCCACGGGCTGATGCAGGCGACAGGGCCGAGCGGCCGGTGCGTCGCGTTGTCGAAGTCGTGGCGGACCTGGGCCGCGTAGTAGCGCAGGAAGTCGACGGCCTCGCGCACTTCGGAGACTGCGTTGGCGCACGTCTTGCCGGCTTCCCTGACGAGCAGCGTGAGCAGCACTTCGGCGTCGGCCTCGAGGCGATCGGCGGCGCCTTCGAGGGCGGCGGCGCGTGTGGCAGGCAGGGTGGCTGCCCAAGGGGCCGCGGCCGCCGCAGCCGCGGCCACAGCGGCGGCGACCTCGGCGGCCGTCGCGTCGCGGCAGCGGCCGACCAGGTCGCGGTGGTCGGCCGGGTTGCGCACGTCGTGCCAGTCCGCTGCAGTGCCAGCGCCGTTGGCGAGCGGCTCGGCCGACCAGGCCCGGTCGGCGTGGCGGGCGAAGGCAGCGTCGATCGACGCGAGTTGCGATTCGCTCGCGAGATCGAGGCCGACCGAGTTGCGGCGCTCGCTGCCGTAGAGGTCGCACGGCAGCGCGATCGCCGGATGCGGCAGGCCGAGCCGGCCTTCGTCCGACGCCTGCTGCTCGACCAGCGCAACCGGGTTCTGCACCAGTTCCTCGAGCGGCACCGCGTCGCTGGCGATGCGGTTCACGAACGAGGTGTTGGCGCCGTTCTCGAGCAGGCGGCGCACGAGATAGGCGAGCAGGGTGTCGTGGGTGCCGACCGGTGCGTAGATGCGGCACGGCCGGTCGAGCTTGCCTTCGCTCACCGGCCCCACGACCTGTTCGTAGAGCGGCTCGCCCATGCCGTGCAGGCACTGGAACTCGTACTGGCCTTCGCGATAGTCATTGCCGGCGAGCGTGTGGACTGCGGCCAGCGTGTGGGCGTTGTGGGTCGCGAATTGCGGGTAGACCTGCGCCGGCGCCGCCAGCAACTTCTTCGCGCAGGCGAGGTAGGCGATGTCGGTGTAGGCCTTCCTCGTGTAGACCGGGTAGCCGGACTGGCCGTCGACCTGGGCGCGCTTGATCTCGCTGTCCCAGTAGGCGCCCTTGACGAGCCGGATCATGAGCCGGTGGCTGCTGCGCGCGGCGAGGTCGACGAGCCAGTCGATCACCGCAGGGCAACGCTTCTGGTAGGCCTGGATCACGAAGCCGATGCCGTTCCAGCCAGCCAGCGTGGGCGCGAAGCAGAGCCGCTCGAGAAGGTCGAGCGAGAGCTCGAGGCGGTCGGCTTCCTCGGCGTCGATGTTGAAGCCGATGTCGTGGCGGCGCGCCTGTTCGGCGAGCTGCAGGAGGCGCGGGTAGAGCTCGGCGTTGACCCGCCCGACCTGGGCGCGCACGTACCGCGGATGCAGTGCCGACAGCTTGATCGAGATGCCGGGGCCGGCCAGGATGCCGCGGCCGGCCGAGGCGAGGCCGATGGCGTCGATCGCCGCTTCGTACGACGCGAAATAGGCCTCGGCGTCGCGCGCCGTCATCGCCGCCTCGCCGAGCATGTCGTACGAATAGCGGAAGCCCTCGGCCTCGCGCGGGCGAGCGTTGGCGAGCGCCTGGCGAATCGTCTCGCCGGTGACGAACTGCTCGCCCATCACCCGCATCGCCATGTCGACGCCCTTGCGGACGAGAGGCTCGCCGCCGCGGCCGACG
>JAYVNL010000234.1:0-3807 GCA_043758495.1 Rhizobacter sp. | reverse complement strand
CTGGCGCGCCGGCGGCTGCTTGCGCCACCAGCCGCCGAACAGGCGCTGCAGTCGCGGCTTGACCGTGCGCCGGCTCGAGGCTGCCGAATCCAGGGAGTGCATGACCGATTATCGGGCGCTGTCCCTCGCCTTCTGCGCACTGCCGCAGGCGCTGCGCAGCCCGGGCGGCAGACTTTGCACCGGCGATGGCCGGTCGGCAACGGTGTCTTCCGCGAGGCCGGCCGCCGTGTAAAACCGTTGTTGCCTATGCGACACTGCCGCGCGCAACATCTACCCGATACGAGGAGACGACATGTCAGCCCAACCCGAAGCTTTTCTCGGACAAGCCGCCAACGACGCCGATGCGCAGGAGACGCGCGAATGGCTCGACGCCCTGTCGGCGGTCATCGGCAGCGAAGGCACCGAGCGAGCCCATTTCCTGCTCGAACAATTGATCGACCATGCCCGGCAGGCCGGCATCGACGTGCCGTTTTCGGCCAACACCGCCTACGTCAACACCATTCCGGTCGACCAGGAAGAGCGCTGTCCGGGCAATCTCGACGTGGAAGAGCGGCTGCGCGCCTACATGCGCTGGAACGCCATGGCGATGGTCGTCAAGGCCAATCGGCTCGACCCGGCCGATGGCGGCGACCTCGGCGGCCACATTTCGTCGTTCGCGTCGGTGGCGACGATGTTCGGCGCCGGCTTCAACCATTTCTGGCACGCCGACAACACCGCCGAAGGCGGCGACCACGGCGGCGACCTGCTCTACATCCAGGGCCACTCGTCGCCCGGCATCTACGCCCGTGCCTATATGGAAGGCCGCATCACCGAAGAGCAGCTGCTCAACTTCCGTCAGGAATGCGACGGCAAGGGCATCTCCAGCTATCCGCACCCGAAACTGATGCCCGATTTCTGGCAGTTTCCGACCGTCTCGATGGGCCTGGGGCCGCTGATGGCGATCTACCAAGCGCGCTTTCTGAAGTACTTGCATGCGCGCGGCATCGCCGACACCTCGAACCGCAAGGTTTGGGTTTTCTGCGGCGACGGCGAGATGGACGAGCCCGAGTCGCTCGGCGCGATCGGCCTGGCGGCGCGCGAGAAGCTCGACAACCTGATCTTCGTCGTCAACTGCAACCTGCAGCGGCTCGACGGGCCGGTGCGTGGCAACGGCAAGATCATCCAGGAGCTCGAGAGCGAGTTCCGCGGCTCGGGCTGGAACGTCATCAAGCTGATCTGGGGCAGCTACTGGGACCCGCTGCTGGCGCGCGACAAGGACGGCGCCTTGCGCAAGGTGATGATGGACACCGTCGACGGCGACTACCAGGCCATGAAGGCCAACGACGGCGCCTTCGTCCGCAAGCACTTCTTCGGGCAGGACCCGAAGCTGCTCGAGATGGTCGCCAAGATGAGCGACGAGGACATCTGGCGCCTGCAGCGCGGCGGCCACGATCCGCAAAAGGTGTACGCCGCCTTTCACAGGGCCGCTCACCACGAGGGCCAGCCCACGGTGCTGCTCGTGAAGACCGTCAAGGGCTTCGGCATGGGCAAGAGCGGCGAGGGCAAGAACACTGCGCACCAGACCAAGAAGCTCGTCGACGACGATGTGAAGCTGTTTCGCGATCGCTGGAACATTCCGCTCTCGGACGAGCAGCTCGGCGACATTCCGTTTTTCAAGCCGGCCGACCACACGCCCGAGATGCGCTACCTGCACGAGCGCCGCGCCGCGCTCGGCGGCTACCTGCCGAAACGCCGGCCCCGGGCCGACGAACAGCTCGCAGTGCCGCCGCTCGACACCTTCAAGGCCGTGCTCGAGCCTACCGCCGAAGGCCGCGAGATCTCGACGACGCAGGCCTATGTGCGCTTTCTTACCCAGCTGCTGCGCGACAAGGAGCTCGGGCCGCGCGCCGTGCCCATCCTCGTCGACGAGGCACGCACCTTCGGCATGGAGGGCCTGTTCAGGCAGATCGGCATCTACAACCCGGCTGGCCAGAACTACACGCCGGTCGACCGCGACCAGGTCATGTACTACCGCGAAGACAAGGCCGGCCAGGTGCTGCAGGAAGGCATCAACGAGCCGGGCGGCATGAGCAGCTGGATCGCCGCGGCGACGAGCTACTCGACGAACAACCGGATCATGATTCCGTTCTACGTCTACTACTCGATGTTCGGCTTCCAGCGCATCGGCGATCTGGCCTGGGCGGCCGGTGATATGCAGGCGCGTGGCTTCCTGCTCGGCGGCACCTCGGGTCGGACAACGCTCAACGGCGAGGGCCTGCAGCACGAAGACGGCCACAGCCACGTGCTCGCCAGCACGATCCCCAACTGCATCAGCTACGACCCGACCTTCGCGCACGAAGTCGGCGTGATCCTGCATCACGGCCTGGTGCGCATGGTTCAGATGCAGGACAACGTCTACTTCTACCTCACGTTGCTCAACGAGAACTACGCCCAGCCGGGGCTGCGCGCCGGCACCGAGGACGAGATCATCAAGGGCATGTACCTGCTGCAGGAAGGCGCGAAGAAGGCACCGCGCGTGAACCTGCTCGGCAGCGGCACCATCTTGCGCGAGAGCATCGCTGCCCGCGATCTGCTCGATGCCGACTGGGGCATCGCCGCCAACGTGTGGAGCTGCCCGAGCTTCAACCAGCTCGCGCGCGACGGTCAGGACTGCGATCGCTGGAATTTGCTGCATCCGACCGAACGCGCGCGCGTGCCGTTCGTGGCGCAGCAGCTCGAGAAGTTCGGCGGCCCGGTGATCGCGGCCACCGACTACATGAAGGTCTACGCCGACCAGATCCGCGCCTTTCTGCCGAAGGGCCGCGCCTACAAGGTGCTCGGCACCGATGGCTTCGGCCGCAGCGACTTCCGCAGCAAGCTGCGGACGCACTTCGAGGTGAATCGGCATTACGTCGTGGTCGCCGCGCTGAAGGCGCTCGCCGAGGAAGGCAGCGTGCCGGCGGCACGGGTCGCCGAGGCAATCGCGAAGTACGGCATCGATGCCGACAAGATCAATCCGCTCAACGCCTGAGGACGACAAGCGAATGGCTGCCGTGGAAGTGAAGGTACCCGACATCGGCGACTTCGATCAGGTCGAAGTCATCGAGGTTCTCGTCAAGGTCGGCGACCGCATCAAGGTCGAACAGTCCCTGGTGACGGTGGAGAGCGACAAGGCGTCGATGGAGATTCCGTCGACGGGCGAGGGCGTGATCCGGGAGATGAAGGTCAAGGTCGGCGACAAGGTCAGCGAAGGATCGCTGCTGCTGGTGCTGGAGGGAGAGGCGGCGGAGGCTGCTCCATCTCCAGCTCCGGCAACTTCGCAGGCACCCTCACCCCAGCCCTCTCCCGCTGTCGCGGGAGAGGGCGCAAATCCACCTTCTTCCTCTCCCGCGCTAGCGGAAGAGGGCCGTGGTGAGGGTGGGCTCGTGGAGGTCCATGTCCCCGACATCGGCGACTTCGAGGAAGTGGCCGTCATCGAGGTGCTCGTCAAGCCGGGCGACACCATCGCTGTCGAGCAGAGCCTCGTCACGGTCGAGAGCGACAAGGCGTCGATGGAAATTCCGTCGAGCGCGGCCGGCGTGCTCAAGGAGCTCAAGGTCAAGGTCGGCGACAAGGTCGCGAAGGGGACGCTGCTGGCGATTCTCGAAGGCGCCGCGGGGTTGTCCGCTGCTAACACGCCTGCACCTGCACCTGCGCCCACGCCCGCGCCCACGCCCACGCCCACGCCCACGCCCACACCGACACCGATAGCTGCGCCCACAGTCGCCGTCGACCGTGCCGTGCCCACCGCGGCCTTGCCGGCGCACGAGCCGATGGCACCCGCAGGCC
>JAYVNL010000233.1:0-3825 GCA_043758495.1 Rhizobacter sp. | reverse complement strand
AGGCAGTAGACCGCGGCCGCCCCTGCCATTGCCCTTGAGCGGCCGCCTGCAATGGCGGCTTTGTGGTGCCAGATCAGAAAGGAGCTTTCGGCCACGAGTAGAAGTTCAGGAATGGCCGCTGTTCCGCCATGAGTCTCGAAGCAGTCGCTCAAACGATCCGGCTCCTGCCTCGATCTTGCCAGTAGCGATCCCGCAGGGCGCGCTTGTAGAGCTTGCCTGTCGGCAGACGTGGCAATTCGAGGGTGAAGTCAATGGATCGTGGGCACTTAACCGGCGCTAAGTGCCTGCGGCAGAACGCCATCAGTGTTTCGGCGAAGTCGTCGCTGACATCGACGTGGGGCATGGGCTCGACAACCGCCTTCACCTCTTCGCCGAGGTCGGCATTTGGCACGCCGAAGACCGCAGCATCGGCGACGTCCGGGTGCGTGACCAGAAGGTTTTCGCATTCCTGCGGATAGATGTTGACGCCCCCGGAAATGATCATGAATGTCGACCGATCAGTTAGATAGAGGTAACCGTCTTCGTCCAGATAGCCGACATCGCCGACGGTGGTCAAGGTGCCGTCCGGCGAGCGACTCGCTTGCGTGCGCTCCGGATCGTTGAAATAGGCGAACGGGTTGGCCGGCTTGAACCACAGCTCGCCTGGAACGCCTTGGGGCAGCGGCTGCATCGCCTCGTTGAGGACATGCAGTTCGCCCGACAACACTTTGCCGACTGTCCCCCGATGCGCGAGCCACTCCGCGGTGTCGCAGGCCGCAAAGCCCATGCCCTCAGTTGCACCGTAATATTCGTGAATGATCGGCCCCCACCAGTCGATGATCTGCTCTTTGATCAACGGTGGACAGGGCGCCGCCGCGTGCAAAACGACCTGTAGGGACGAAGTGTCATAGCGACGCTTGACGTCCTCCGGAAGTTTGAGCAGCCTGCTCAGCATCGTCGGCACGAGTTGCGAGTGGGTGACCCGGTATCTTTCCACTAAGGATAGGAAGTGCTCCGGGTCAAAGCGCTCCATGATGATCACCGTGCCGCCGTTGCGGATCGCCAGTGAGACGTTGGAGGTAGGCGCTGCGTGATACAGCGGCGCGGGACAGAGATACACCATGCCTTCGACACACCGGTAGATGCCGTTAAGAAAGCGGTGTACCGGCAGCGGCTGGGACGGCGCATTGTCCGGCAGAGGTCGCAACACGCCCTTGGGCCTGCCCGTCGTTCCCGACGAGTACAGCATCGCGGCGCCTAGCGATTCATCGGCGATCGGCGTGTCGAGGTGTGCGTGAACGGCGTCCTCGTAGTCCAGGAAAAGCGGGTCTGCCAGCAAGCGCACCTCTTCGCCACCATCCACCACCAAGCACCGCCGTACCCGAGGGCATTGCGCGAGAGCGGCACGCGCGATCGTCAGCTTGCCGTGCGACGTGATGAGGAGCTGGCTCTCGCTGTTGTCGACGATGTAAGCCAGCTCGTCGCAGGTGAGGTACGAGTTGATGCAGGTGAAGTACAGGCCCGAACGCTCACCGGCCCCATCGCATTCCAGGTAGCGATGGTTGTTTTCCATGAAGATCGCGTAGTGGTCACGCCGTTTGAGCCCTTGTGCGCGCAGAAAGTGCGCCAAGCGGTTCGTGCGCTCCTCGAATTGCTGATAGGTCACCGTCACGCCGGTGCTGGCCATGATGAACGCCGGACGTTCGGGGTGCTGACTAAAACGGTGTCCAGCGTACATTGCGGTCCTCGCGGCCCGCAGGCGCGGCCTCATCAAGATCCTACCCGCGATCCGAAGTTGCAATGGACGCCGAGGGTCAAGAGCCCGTTGTGCGAAAGTCAGGTTGCGGGCACTTCAGTTGATCCACCGTCAAGCTGCTCAGGGTCGGCTTGAGACGACCAAGCCGCCCAACTCCTCGCCGTAAAGCTAACATCCGAGTTGCGCAGCAGACAGCCGATCTTCGCGGCTGGCGGCGATTTTCCATAACCTGCCAGTCGCGTGCGTCAAGACTCGGATGACCTAATCGAGCCTGCGCCTGTGCAGCCTCAGCGAGGCGGCAGGCAACGCACCGGTTCGCCCGGCTTGGCCAGCTTCAGCGGCGCGGGCATCACCGAGCTACTAACTGCCAGCTGATCGAACGCCAACTGTTCGAGGGCGCTGACCTGCGTCCGCGACAGGCCGAGCTCGTAACCCGAACATTCGTTCTCGCCAAGTGAGCGCGGGTCGCGCCCCGTGACGCTGCCGAACACGACTAACGCCTCCAAGTAGTAGCCAAAGGTGCTGGCGTGGTAGTGGTCGTAAGTCCAAAGGTCGACTTTGCCAGCATCGATGCCGTCGTACGGGTTGGCGTCCGCAACACCTGTCTGGATCGCGCGGATCCAAGCCTCGCCCACTGGAATGATCGGCTTGAGGCCCGGCGTCGCGGCGACCGCTTGGTCGTAGCCCGCGCGAACGTCATGCGCCATTGCATCGATCGGCTTACCGTACCAAGCGCCCTTCGGGTCGTAGGTCATGTCGGCGCGCGGCCAGGTAGCCATCACGCGGATCTCAACGGAAGGGTTGCGCTCGCGTAGTAGATCCGACATTCGCCGAACCGTATCGATCAATACTTTCGGGTCACCGGGCCTCTTCGCGTCGAGTGTGCTGTAGCCATGCATCACAACGCCGTCCCATGCTCTCTGGCCAATGACACTGCTCTTGTGGTCCAAATGCCAGTCGAGCCCTACACCCGGCTCCGTCTCAAGGAACACGTCGTAGCTCAAGCCGGCCTGCGTCGTGAACGACTTGAACAGCGCCGGCATACCGCCGATGCCCTGGCTGTTGAGATCGGTGACGGTGCCGGCGCGGTAGTAGTGCACCGGTGACCCTTGCGCGTAGGTGAAGCTGTTGCCAATGAAGAGGATGCTGCCGGCAGTGGCACTATTCCCCAAGACGAAGAGGCTGGCGAGCACCGCTCCTCGTAACCTCGGGAACGCGCGATCGGCCGGCCGCGACGCGGCAACTGAATGAATGTTGGGCAAGGCTGGCTCCCCGAATCATGGACTCGCTGACGGAAGGGCTGATCGATATCCGAACGCCTGTCTCGCACTAATAGTAACCATGGGCGGCTCCACTCAATCGGGAGCGAGCGATCGTGCCCACCCGGATTCGTTGGAGATGCATCGAATTCTTCAAGGCTTCTTGGGACTGTGAAAGCTTTTCGCCAGTCGACCCTGCACAGGGAAAGACAGGTCAGTGTCGCCATCACGCTGTCAGCGGCCGTACCGGCGCGCGGTTTCCCGCGGGCGGCTGCTATCCGCATGCTTGACCGGTGCCCCGAACGTCGGCTCAGGGTCGGGACTGTGAGTTCGGGCCGATGAGAAGCAGTCTCTGGCAAAGCACAGAGCGCCTCGTTTGTGCCCTACGGCCGCTGAGCGTCGTACAGCTGACATTCGCGCTGCCCGCGGCTGCCATACCCAACGGCTGCTTGGTAGCAGTCAGCGTGAGTTCGCCCTCCAACGGCCACCGTCGGCAACCGCTGCGTTGCAGTCGACCCGACTCCGACGTCGGCTTCAGACTGATCTCGGTCGGTCACTTCTGGGCGGCGAACGGCGGCTATTTCGAATAGCGGTCACTGGCCATTCGACGGTCGATTGACCGGTTGGCGTCAAGAGCGTGGTCTGGACAAAGAGTCAGTGACGCGGTCCCGTCAAGATACTCGCAGGTCACCGCCGATTCAAAGAGCGGATGGCCGTCGACTAGGAGCACCGGCGTCTTGCAAGGCAGCGGCCTCGGCTTGATGCAAGAGAACTTTCAACGCAGCCTATAGCTGAGCTTGCGACCCCCGCCGACCGTGGCATCGAGGCCGA
>JAYVNL010000232.1:0-3829 GCA_043758495.1 Rhizobacter sp. | reverse complement strand
AGGAGAACCCGATGAAACGATCGTTCGCTTTCCTCTCGATCCTCGCTGCCTCGCTTTCGCTCCTGCACGCATCGCCCGCGCGCGCCGCCGAGGATTCGTTGACAAAGATTCAGTCGCAGATGGCCGAGCGCGCCAATGTGCTCGCGATGGCCAAGGGCATGTCCCAGGCGAACCACGACGGCAGCAAGGCGGTGGTCGGCAACATGGGCGGAACCGGCAAGACGCCAGACGGCCGCGCTGCCGACAGCCGCAGTGCGAGCCGCGAGGGCGGCCGCATCGGTGCCGCCAGCGCGTCAAACGAGCGAGCGCTCAATCCGCAGCCGTTGCCTCCCGTGGAGACAGGGCGACGCCCCCCGGCCGCGGGCCAGGACAAGGCGCTGACGACCGGAATCATCATCGTCGGCGGCAAGAACGGCGTTGCTCGCTGAGCGCCGCATCGACAACCAGGAGAGATCACATGAACGGATTCAAGCTTGCCGCGTTCTTTGCGGCTTTTGCACTCTGCGTCGGTGCCAGCCAGCCGGTGGCAGCGCTGGACAAGTCCGACCCGGTGCCCGGCGAGGCCGGCGGCATCGGCTCCGGCCCTGGCCCCGGCGATCCCTCTCTCGGCGGCTCGGGCATGCCGCCCGGCGGCGACGACGCCGGTGTGGCGGCGGCGGAGCGGGCCGAGAAAATAGCCGATCGCAAACGCCTCGAAGCCGAGCGCAGAAAAGAGCAAGAGCGCCAGCGTCGCGAAGTCGAAGCCGCCAAGGCGCAGGCCGACAAGCAGAAGCGGATCGCGGCAGCGCTGGCGCCGAAGCAGTCCGTGATGGCCGTGACACCGATCATGGCGATCGCATCGGCGCCGATGGCAGGCACGCACCGATCGACGATCGGCGCGACCCGGCTGGCGCCGTCGTCGCTGGCGCGGTAGCGACGCCCGCGCTCGTCGCGGCGGCTCAGCCGAGCCGGGCGCGGTGGCGCGCGATCTGCGCCTGCACCTGTGCCGGCGCGGTGCCGCCGACGAGGTCGCGCGCGGCCAGCGAGCCGCGCAGCGTCAGCACCTCGCGGGCGTCGTCCCCGATCGCGGGATGAAAGCCCTGCAGCACTGACAGCGGCAGGTCGCCGAGCTCGGCGCCGGCACCGATGGCGTGCTTGACGGCGTGCGCCACCGCCTCGTGGGCGTCGCGAAACGGCACGCCCTTCTTGACGAGATAGTCGGCGAGATCGGTCGCGGTGGCGTAGCCGCGCCGCGCCGCCGCTTCCATCGCCTCGGCCTTCGGCGTGATGCCGGGCACCATCTCGCAGAAGATGCGCAGCGTGTCCTTCAACGTGTCGACGCTGTCGAACAGCGGCTCCTTGTCCTCCTGGTTGTCCTTGTTGTAGGCCAGCGGCTGGCCCTTCATCAGTACCAGCAGACTCATCAGGTGGCCGACAACGCGGCCGCTTTTGCCGCGCGCGAGCTCGGGCACATCGGGATTTTTCTTCTGCGGCATGATCGACGAGCCGGTGGTGAAGCGGTCGGCGAGCGCGATGAAGCCGTAGCTCTGGCTCATCCACAGCACCAGCTCCTCGCTGAAGCGCGACACGTGCACCATGCACAGCGCCGCCGCCGCCGTGAACTCGATCGCGAAGTCGCGGTCGCTCACCGCGTCGATGCTGTTCTGGCAGACGCCGTCCATGCCGAGAGCCTTCGCTACCGACTCGCGGTCGAGCGGGAAGCTGGTGCCGGCGAGCGCCGCCGCGCCGAGCGGCAGCCGGTTGGTGCGCACGCGCACCTCGGCCATCCGTTCGGCGTCGCGTGCGAACATCTCGACGTAGGCCAGCAGGTGATGCGCGAACGACACCGGCTGCGCGACCTGCAGGTGGGTGAAGCCGGGCAGGATGGTGTGCGTGTGCGGCTCGGCGAGGGCGACAAGGGCGCGCTGCAGGTCGACAAGCAGATGAACGATCGCCTCGATCTCGTCACGTAGCCAGAGGCGCACGTCGGTCGCGATCTGGTCGTTGCGCGACCGCCCGGTGTGCAGGCGTTTGCCGGCATCGCCTTCGAGCTGGACCAGGCGCGCCTCGATGTTGAGGTGGACGTCTTCGAGCGCCTCGCGCCACTCGAAGCTGCCGGCCTCGATCTCGGCCGAGATGGTGGCGAGGCCGCGGCGGATAGCGGCGAGATCGTCGGCCGCGATGATGTTCTGCGCCGCGAGCATGGCGGCATGGGCGAGGCTGCCGGCGATGTCGGCGCGCCAGAGCCGGCGGTCGAAGGCGACGCTCGCCGTGTAGCGCTGCACGAGGGCGCTCGTCGGCTCCGAAAAAAGCGCCGACCAGGCTTCGGATTTCTTGTCGAACTGGCTGCTGGACATGGGGCGTCGACCGGAGGGGAGGGCAAGCGCACGGAACCCGCGAATGTGTGTCGCTGTCCGCGCAACACCGCACCACGACCACACGCCGCTTGGAGACAATGCGCGCCATGAGCCACGCTACGACGCCCACGATTCTATCGGCGGCACTTCGCTGAAGATGGCTGCGCCGTTGCTCGCCAGGCAGTCCGGTGCGGCGGGCACCGGCTCGACCGGATTCGGGGCGACGATGTTCGATCTCGTCGCCGAGGTGCCGGCGCGACGGCGCGGCCCGGAGTCGCCGTTCGACGTCTGCCACGTCGGCGTGGTGTTGCGAGCGGTGCTGTTCGTGCACGGCGCCGTCGCCATTGCGATGGTTTTCGTCGCCTCCACCCCGGCGGTCTGGCTCGCGCTCGTCGGTGCCGGCGCCAGCGTCGCGCTGCCGGCGGTGCTGGTCTGGCTGGTCGTCGTCTGCGCCCTCAAGCGACCGCTGGCGGCGGCGCCGGTGGCGGTGCAGTGGGGGTCGGTCACGGGCCTCGGCGCGATCGTCGGCTTCGGCGCCGGGCGATTGCTGTCGGTGCTTTTCTACGAGAGCGCAGCGACGGCGGCGCTGCTCGGCATCGGCCCTGCATTGGCAGGCGCGGCGATGGCGGCCGTGATCTTCCACTGGCTCAGCCTGCGCGCATTGGCGACGCTGCCGGCCGAGACGACGGCACGGCTCGCCGAGTTGCAGTCGCGCATCCGCCCGCACTTCCTCTTCAACACGCTCAACACGGCGCTGACGCTCGTGCGCCTTGACCCGGCCCGCGCCGAGGGTGTGCTCGAAGACCTCGCCGAGCTGTTTCGCGTCGCCATCAGCGAAAGCGCCGAGTCGGTCACGCTCGGCGCCGAGGTCGACCTCGCGCAGCGCTATCTCGACATCGAGCAGATCCGCTTCGGCAGCCGCCTGCACGTGACCTGGGAGCTCGACCCCGAAGCAGCGAGCGCGCGGGTGCCGCCGCTGCTGCTGCAGCCGCTGGTCGAGAACGCCGTTCGCCACGGCGTCGAGCCGTCACCGGAAGGTGGCGTGATCCGCGTGCGCACCAAGGTCAAGCTCGGTCGCGCCGTGCTCTCGATCGCCAACAGCGTGCCGAAGGAACCATCCCGGCCGGGCCACGGCATGGCTCTCAAGAACGTGCGCGAGCGCTTGCGCCTGATGCACGACGTCGCCGCCCAATTCGAAGCCAGACAGGACAAGGACGTCTATCGCGTCCAGATCGTGGTGCCCCTATGAGCATGACTTCCTCTCCCTCTCTCGGACAGAGCTTCCAGGTCGGCGCCGCGCAGCCCTTGCGCGTGCTCGTCGTCGATGACGAGGAGCTGGCGCGGCTGCGCCTGAAGACGCTGGTCGGTGAATGCGTCGAGCCGGCGGTGACGGTGGTGGGCGAAGCGGCCAATGCCGCCCAGGCGCTGGTCTGGCTGGCGACGCGGCAGTGCGACCTCGTTCTCCTCGACGTGCAGATGCCCGGCCGCGACGG
>JAYVNL010000231.1:0-3831 GCA_043758495.1 Rhizobacter sp. | reverse complement strand
AAGAAAGGTACGCGGGCTCGGTAGGCATCGTTGTCACGGATGTCGGCCATCATCATGTGCGGTACGTGTCGCCAGTCTCGTCCGAGCAGGTAGGCGATCGGCACGTCGCCGAACGCCGAGGCGAATTCAAGGGACGCCTGCGGCATGTTTCGCTGTGCACCGCTGTACCGCGCGGTGTCCCCTTCAACCAGCCAGAGGCCTCCGGCGTCTGCCGCGCACAGTTTGTAGGCGCGGTCCACGATGGCAGCGAAGACCGGCTCGAGCTGCCCCGGAGAGGCGTTGATGACCTGCAGCACCTCGGTCGTGGCGGTTTGCCTTTCGAGCGCTTCCTTGGTCTCGTTGAACAACCGCGCGTTCTGGATTGCGATGACGGCCTGATCGGCGAAGGTCTGCAGCAGCGACAACTCCTCGGCATCGAAACCATCGCCGGCGCGGCGGATGACGTTGATCACGCCAACACCTTCGTCGTTCCACAACATCGGCGCCGAGGCCAGCGAGAAGCTCTCGCTGAAGGCCTCGGCCACGCCGCGTAAGCCGGCTGGCGCTGCCGGGTCGGTCAGCACATCGGCATAGCTGAGCACGCGCCTCTCGCGCAGCGCAAGCTCGGTGGCGGTGCCGGCGACGGGCCTCGGGTAGTTGCGCAGCGCCCGCTCGCGTTCGAAGTCGCTGCCGACGAAGGCGCCGATGTGTAGCTGGTCGTCGTCGCCGGTCAGCAGCAACACCATGCGCTGGCTGCGGAACAGCCGAGCGCAGCTCCGCAGGATCACTTCGAACACCGGCTGCGGGTCTGCGACCGACCGGCTGATGACCTGCAGCACCTCGGCGGTGGCGGTCTGGCGTTGCAGCGCCTGCTGGGTTTCGTTGAACTGGCGCGCGTTTTGGATCGCGATGACAGCCTGGTCGGCAAAGGTGCGCAGAAGCGCCTGGTCGTGCGCGCTGAAAGGCCGAGGCGGTTGACGCACGATCATCAGCGAGCCGATGCCTCGGTCTTGCCACAGCATGGGCACCCAGGCGGCCGAGAAATTGCCAACCTCCCCGACTGTGTCACGCGCCCAGAGGTTGTCGCTCGCCTGGCCCATCGCGAGAGCGTCTTCGATTTGAACGATGCATCGATCAGAGATGGCCCGGCCCGTGTGGCTGTCCGCTAACGGCAACGGCAGCGTGCGCGTCATCTTCTGCACGATCTCGCCGCGGATCGCTGCCGGACGAACCAGGCCCTCATCGCCGACCAACACGACCCCTAAGTGGCCGGTGCCAAACAGGCGCTCGCAACTATCCAGGATCTTCTCGAATACCGGCTGCGCGTCGCCCATCGAGCCGCTGATGACCTGCAGTACCTCGGCACTGGCCGTCTGTTGCGCCAGCGCTTCCTGCGTTTCCTTGAACAGCCGCACATTCTCGATGGCGATCACAGCCTGGTCGGCGAAGGACTGCAGCAGTTCGACCTGATGCGGCCCCAACTCGCCTGGGTCGACACGGGTGACGCTGATCATCCCGATGACTTCAGCTTCCCGAAGTATTGGTACCGCGGCGACCGCCCGAAAGCCGCGCCGCTGGGCCAGCTCGCGGTGAGGTTCAGTGGCACGCGGGTCGCTCGGCACGTCAGCCATCTGGATTGCCCGGCCCGTGAGCATTGGACTCATGGAGTAGCTGTCATCGATGACGACTCCCTCGACGAACTGCTGCACGAACTCGGCGCCCTGCTCGCCAGTGTGCGTCATCGCCGCCGGCAGCACCCGCTCGCCGGCCAGCAGCCAGACTGCGGCCGAGTGGCCGTTCACGAGCCGCTTCGCGCTGGCAACGATGGCGTCCAGCACCGGTTGCACGTTGCCGGGCGACTGCGCAATCGCGCGCAAGACCTCCGCCGTTGCCGTCTGCCGTTCCAACGCCTCCCGGGTCTCGTTAAACAAGCGCACGTTCTCGATGGCGATCACGGCCTGGTCGGCGAACGACTGCGCCAGCGCGATGTCGGCTTCAGAAAACGGCTTGGGCTTGTCGCGCTGAAACGTCAGCACGCCCAGGGCTTCTTGATCCCGGCCGCGCAGAAGGGGCAGGACCAAAGACGATCGAGTGCCCGTCTGGTCGTAGACGAACTGCTGGTAATCGGACAGTTGGATCGCGGACCAGTCGGGAACGTGCACGAGCGCCCTCGAGAGCAGCGCACGGGACGGAAAATTGTGCTGCGGATCGACCGGGAGAATGCGCTTGTTGCGAGCTGCGCCATCAGCTGTGGCGCGGCTCAGCTGAACCAAGGCTTCGCCTTCACGGCGAAAAAAGGCGGAGAGGGGACATCCCAGCAGCTGCCGGGCCGCGCTGACGATGACGTCCACCACCGGGAGCACATCGCTGGGTGACTGGCTGATGACGCGCAGGATGTCCGCGCTGGCGGTCTGGCGTTGCAGCGCCGCCTGCGTTTCGTCGAACAGGAGCACGTTCTCCAGCGCCACGCCCATGCTGGCGGCCACCGTGGTCAGCAGCCGTACGTCGGTGGGCGAGAACGCATGCTCGCGCTCGAAGTTTTCCAGCAGAACGCCGCCCAGCGCGCGGCCGTTTGCGACGATCGGCACGCCCAGTACGCTCAGGGGCAAGACTGAGCCTTCGAAAGGACGGAAGCCGAGCGCAGCCGCTTCGGCCTGTGTGCTTGCCAGCAACACCTTGCGGGCATGAACGATGCGCGCCGCCGCGCCGCCGGTGCTGATGACCCAGCGCTTCGGCGCTGGCACGCGTATGCCGTGCTCGTAGGCATACAGCGTCTGGATGTGTTCGCCATCGGGCAGCGTCCAGTGGATGCTTGCGTCGCGTATGCCGAACACAGCACGCAGTTCGTCGCCGACGAGGTCAACGATGGCCTGGAAGTCGAGCTTGGCCGAAACGCCGTCCTGGATGCGATTGATGACCGCCAGCTCGGCGTTGCGGGCTTCGGTTTCCTTCAGCAGCCGCTGGGTCTCGTCGAACAGGCGCGCGTTTTCCAGCGCCACGCTCATACCGGCGGCCAGGGTTTCGACCAAGCGCACGTCGGATTCGCTGAAGGCTTCTTCGCGCTCGAGGTGGGCCAGCTGGAGGATGCCGCGTATCTGGTCGCCGACCAACAACGGCACCAGCAAGTGCGAGCGGGACGTGCTGCCGTCACTGGCTATCGCAACCGAGCCCAGGCGCTCGGCCACTTTTTCTGCATCACGGTTGACGAGCAGCGTGCGGCCACTGCGCAGCACCTCGGCGCCGAATCCAACCGGCGACGTCGGCTGCAAGTGTTTCTGCGACTCGCGGTTGGCCCAAAAGAACGGGAAGTGGAGCAAGCCGGTAACTTGATCGTAGCGCCGGATCGCGATACGGAAGCCCGGAAACACCTCGGTCAGCTTCAGGCCGACCGCGTCATAGACGCCCTGGAGGCCCAACTGACCGGCCAGCGCCTGCTGGACCGCGCTGACCACCGCGAGCTCAGCCCTGCACTGCGCCAGGTCGGCGGTCAACTGCGACAACTCCGCGGACGCTTCGGCTGCCCGAGTGGCTGGCAACTCCGCCTCGTCGACGCTTGACGCGTGTTTTGGGTGCATCGGTGACTCTGTGGGACGCCACCGCTGCGACGATTGCATGATGGCGTTTAGAGTCTAGCGGCTGTTCGCAACGATGCCGCGTCGGGAGAGTCGCCAACGCGCCGCGGTCGTCATCCCCCGATCGACAAATGTGGCGCGACGGATTCAGACTGTCGCTGCACACCCTCTGCTGACGAACGCCGGTTCTGTCGCAATGAGCGCGGGCTGGTAGGGTCAGCCGATGGATTTTGACCGCGCGAAGATGCTTGAAGCGCTGCGCCGAGTGGTTCAGCGGATG
>JAYVNL010000230.1:0-3834 GCA_043758495.1 Rhizobacter sp. | reverse complement strand
TTCGTGGTGGTCATGACCGGCCTGCGCGTGCTGGTTCGTAGCGACTTCGGCCTTTTGCTACGCGCCATCCGCGACAACGAGCGGCGCGCTCGGTATCTGGGCTTTCATGTCGAAGGCGTCAAGATTGCGATGCTGTGCTTTGGCGCCGCTCTTGGAGCTCTTGCCGGCGGCCTTTACGCCTGCGCCGTCGGCGTCGTGTCTGCGCCGCTTTTCGGCTTTCTGTTCGCCACCGAGATGCTCGTTTGGGTGGCCATCGGAGGGCGCGGTACGCTTTTCGGCCCGGCCGTGGCCGCCATGTTGCTCAACTTGGCCGGCTCCGAGTTGAATCGCTCGTTCCCGACCCTCTGGGGACTCCTGATCGGCCTGCTCTTCATTGCCGTTGTCGTCTTTCTGCCGGAAGGCCTCTTTCCGCGAATCGTGCGCTTACTCGGCAGGCATATCGCCGCGCCCATCTCGCGCCGGCTGAATCCGGTCTTGTCCACCGCTGCGATGAGCGCCAAGTCCGAGCGAACCGTGCTGTCGATCGAAGGGCTGCACTCCGGCTATCGTTCCCTGAAGGTCCTGCGTGGCGTCGATTTGGCCATCAACGCCGGGGAGTTGTTGTGCATCATCGGCCCCAATGGTGCTGGCAAGTCGACGCTCATCGAAGTGATCACCGACGGCCGCAGACCACGTGAGGGCACGGTCGAGTTGCGCTTGAAGGGCGGCGCATCGCTCAGAGGAACGGCGGCCCATCGAATCGCCCGCGCGGGCGTGGTGCGAAAGTTTCAGGTGCCGGCGCTGTTCCAGTCGCTGTCGGTGGCCGAACACATCCTGCTCGCTTGCCACCGTGGCAGACGACCATCGCTCTGGCGTCGCGCCCAACGCATCGATGTTGCACGGGAGGTCGCGGAAATCTGCACCGCGACCGGTCTGACCGGCCGGGAAGACGAGCCAGGCGGCAATCTCGCACACGGGCTCAAGCAAGGCCTCGAGATCGCAATGGCGGTCGCGACGGGAGCGTCAGTGCTCCTGATCGACGAACCAACAGCCGGCCTCAGCGGCAACGAGCGCAAGGTGGTCGGCGAAATCCTGCGCACATTGACGGCAACGGGACGCACGGTCGTACTCGTCGAACACGACATCGACTTCGTCATGGCTGTCGCTGATCGCTTGGCGGTGCTGCATGACGGTCGTGTGCTGCTCGAAGGCGCGCCGACCGAGGTCGTGCGCGCCCCGGTGGTGAGAGAGGCCTACCTCGGTATGGCAGCAGGCGTCACCGCGGTCGAGGTGCCAGCTTGAAGAAGATCAGCATCCGCGCGCTGCGGGCCGCGTACGGAGCGACGATCATCGTCGACCAAGTGGATCTGGTCGTCCCGGCAGGCGGTGCGCTGGTGATTCTCGGTCGCAATGGCATGGGCAAGACCACCTTGCTGCGAGCGATGCTCGGCTATCTACCGGCGACGACCGGCCGCATCGAGCTCGGCGATACGGATGTGAGCGGCTGGCCCACCCATCGAATCACGCGCCTCGGTCTTGCCTATGGGCCTCAGGAAGGCGCCATCTTCGCCGACCTCAGCGTCGGCCAGAATCTGGAGGCCGCACGAGGCACGCCGCGCCGGCGCGAGGCCGTGCTGTGCTACTTCCCGATTCTCGGCGAGCGTATGCGCCAGCCAGCCGGTACCCTGAGCGGCGGCGAGCAGAAGATGCTTGTACTCGCGCGAGCCCTAATGGCTGAACCCGCTGTGTTGATATTGGACGAGATCAGCGCCGGACTGCAGCCCGCCATGGTCGCCGGCGTCGAGCGGGCATTGCGGGAGGAACGCCAAGAGCGTGGTACGACGTTGTTGATGGTCGAACAGAACCTGGACTTGGCGCTCGCGGTGGCCGACGAAGTGACGGTGATGAAACTGGGTCGGGTCGCCATGCGCGAGAAAGCGCGCTCGCCCGGCGTCCGTTCGGCGCTCATCGAGGCGCTCGCACCTTGAACCTTCATGCCCATTGCCCCTGACCGTTGAAGGACTCCAAGCTTGACCATCACCAAGACGCGATTCGTGCGGGAGGGCTTGTTCCGTAATTCTGCCGAGGGGCCGACGCTGATCGGAAAGCGATGCGCCGCTTGCGGCCAAGTGGAATTTCCAGGTGGAAAAGTCTGTACCAAATGCCTCAGCGAGGAGCTGGCCGAGATCGATCTCAGCCGCGAAGGCGAGCTCTTTTGTGAAACCACAGTGCACATGCGTTCGGCGAATATCCTGCCGCCATATCAAGTGGGATACGTGCGTCTTCCCGAGGGTCTGATGCTGTTCACGCCACTGCGGCCGATCGAAGGCTGTACCTTGACCGCCGGCGCCCCCGTGCGGCTGGAACTTGCCGCGCTGTGGCAAAGCGAAGGTGCCGACGTGATCGGTTACCGCTTTTATCCGCTCTAACCACGGAGGTAGAAATGAGAGAAGTTTATGTTCTGGGCGTCGGTCAAAGCGCCTTCGGCAAGTTTCCCGATCGCAGCGTCAACGAGTTGGGTGCGAGCGCGGCGCGCGCTGCGCTGCGCGATGCGGGCGTCGGTGCGCGCGAGCTCCAGGTGGCCTACACGTCAAGGCTCTTTGCCGAACTAATCACCGGCCAGACGGTGCTGAAAGATATCGGCGTTGTCGACATCGAGATGATCAACGTAGAAAATGCCTGCGCCGGCGGCTCCACTGCGGTGCGCGCGCTCTTCAAGGACATTGCCGCCGGCTATTGCGAGATCGGCATTGCGCTCGGTGTCGAATCGATGACCACGAGTCCGGTCGCAGGTCGGCTGATCCCACCGGCCAGTGATGACCTGGACGGACAGCTCGGCATGACGGTTCCCGTCGTGTTCGCGCTGCAGGCCAAGCGATTGATGGTCACCCACGGCGCCACGGCTGCCGACTTCGCGCAGGTCTCCGTGAAGGCTCACGACTTCGGTGCGCTCAATCCGTTTGCGCAGTACAGGAAGCGGCTAACCGTCCAGGAGGTGTTGGCGTCGCGGATGGTGGCAGATCCCATCACGTTGCTCGAATGCTGTCCGAACACCGACGGGGCTGCAGCGACCATCCTTTGTTCAGGCGAGGCCTTGCGCCGACTCGGTGCGAATGGACATCGCTCGGTGAAGGTCCTGGCGTCTGTTTTATTGTCGGGCGACTACTTTCGCAAGAAAGAAGACCTAACTTCGATGCAGGTGGGGGCGAAGGTGGGCCGCCTAGCCTACGAGCAGGCTGGTCTGGGTCCGGAGGACCTGGATGTCGTTGAGCTCCACGACGCGTTTGCCAGCGAAGAGATCCTGCATTACGAGGATCTTGGTCTTTGCAGGCACGGCGACGGCATTGCGCTGCTACGCTCGGGCGCAACTTCACGCGGCGGACGACTACCCGTCAATCCCAGTGGCGGCTTGCTATCGCTCGGTCATCCGTTGTCAGCGTCAGGGGTGCGCAACTTCTGCGAGATTGTTCTGCAGCTGCGTGGCGAGGCCGGGGAGCGGCAGGTGCCTGACGCCAGAATCGGACTGGCGCAGATGATCGGCGGTGCGGCGACAGGTTTGGAAGCCGGAGCTGCGTGCATCCATATCTTGGCGGCGTAACAAGAAAGGTTCTGTCGCAATAGGTGCGTGCTGGTAAGTTCGGTCGATGAAGTTTGACCGTATGAACACGGTTGAAGCGCTGCGCCGAGTGGTTCAGCGGATGCACTACCCGCTGGAAGTGATGTTGGTGTGCGTGCGCTGGTACGTGGCCTATCCGCTGAGCTTTCGCAACATCGAGGAGATGATGGCTGAACGCGGCGTGTTCGTCGATCACTCCACGCTGCATCGCTGGTCGATCAAGGTGCTTCCGGTGCTGG
>JAYVNL010000229.1:0-3840 GCA_043758495.1 Rhizobacter sp. | reverse complement strand
ATCCGCAACGAAGCCGGCATCCCGACGATGGCGGTGGGTGCGATCTCCGAGGCCGACCACTGCAACAGCATCATCGCCGCCGGCCGCGCCGACCTCTGTGCCATCGCGCGGCCGCACCTGGCCGACCCGGCGTGGACGCTGCACGAGGCGGCCCGCATCGGCTACACGGATGTCGCGTGGCCGAAGCAGTACCGTGCGGCGAAGTCGCAACTCGAACGCAACCTCGAACGGGAGCGGGCGCAAGCTGCGCAGGCCGCGGGCTTGTCGCCGATCGAACAAGCCAACCGAGCCCTCGGCGTTTGAAGCGCTCACACCCATGAAGAACGACCTTTCCCACGATCTCCTTCGAGAAGCCGACGGTCTCGGCCACGAAGGCCGTGTGGCCAAGGGCGACCATGCGGTGCTCAAGCTCTGGCTGCGCCTGCTCGCCAGCAGCACGCAAGTCGAGAACGAGGTGCGGCGCCGCCTGCGCGAGCGCTTCGACATCTCGCTCGCGCGCTTCGACTACCTCTCGCAGCTCTATCGCGCCCGGGCCGGCATGAAAATGCGCGAGCTCTCGAAGTTCCTGATGGTCACCGGTGGCAATGTCACCGGCCTCACCGACGAGCTCGAGCGAGACGGCCTCGTCGTGCGCGAAGGTTCGCCTTCCGATCGACGCGCCTGGATCGTCCGGCTCACGCCCAAGGGCCGAACCAGTTTCGAGGCGATGGCCGAGGAGCACGAGCGCTGGATCCGCGAACTTTTCGCGGGCCTGGACGGTGAGGCTGTGCGCCAGGTGCACGCGCACCTCGGCACGCTGCGCGTGCATCTGCATGAAACCTTGAATCCGGTTGAACGAGAAGCGGCATGAACGAGAAGAACACGGCCATCGATTCGGGCCTGCTCGCCGGCAACCGCCGCCCGCTCGCCGGCCACCACGCCGAGCACTTCCTGTGGGAAGTGAACGCAGGCGTTGCCCGCATCACGCTCAACCGCCCCGAGCGCAAGAACCCGCTCACCTTCGACTCGTATGCCGAACTGCGCGGCCTGTTCGAGCGGCTGCGCCATGCGCCCGACGTGAAGGTCGTCGTGATCGCCGGTGCCGGCGACAACTTCTGCTCGGGTGGCGACGTGCACGAGATCATCGGCCCGCTCGTGCAGCTGAAGGCGCCCGAACTCTTGATGTTCACGCGCATGACGGGCGATCTCGTGAAGGCGATGCGCGTCTGCCCGCAGCCCATCGTGGCCGCGATCGACGGCGTCTGTGCCGGCGCCGGCGCGATCCTGGCGATGGCGAGCGACCTGCGCGTCGGCACGGCGCGCTCGAAGACGGCCTTTCTCTTCAACCGCGTCGGCCTCGCCGGCTGCGACATGGGCGCCTGCGCGATGCTGCCGCGCATCGTCGGCCAGGGCCGCGCCAGCGAGCTGCTCTACACCGGCCGCTCGCTCGGCGGCGAGGAGGCCGAGCGCTGGGGCTTCTTCAATCGGCTCGTCGAGCCCGCCGAGCTGCTCGACGAAGCGATGGCGCTCGCGCAAGACCTCGCCGCCGGCCCGACCTTCGCCAACGGCATCACCAAGACCATGCTGCATCAGGAGTGGGCGATGACGATCGAGCAGGCCATCGAATCGGAGGCGCAGGCGCAGGCGATCTGCATGCTGACCGAAGACTTCACGCGTGCCTACGAAGCCTTCGCGGCCAAGCAGAAACCCGTTTTCAAGGGAGACTGACACCATGCCCGAGCTGCCCGGCTTCGCCCCATGGGGCAACACCTTCGAGGTCGCCTTCCTCCTGCGCGACCCTGGCCGGCGCGAAGGCGTCAACGAGATGGGCGAGGTGCCGGTGCCCGAGCTCGACGACGGCAAGAAGATCACCCAGTCGGGCGTGATGCCGACGATGCTGGCCAGACAGCCGAAATGGTGAACGGGATCGCCATCACCCGGGCTGCCCCCGACCACCTCGACTGGCCGTTCTTCGAGCCGCGCCACCGGGCCCTCGCGGCCGAGCTCGACGCCTGGGCCGGCGCCTCGCTCGGCCACGCGCACGGCAGCGACCGGGCTAGCGTCGACGCCGCCTGCCGCGCCCTCGTGCGCTCGCTCGGCGATGGCGGCTGGCTCGCCCACGCCGTCGCCGGTCGCACCCATGGCGGCGCTGGCGACACCATCGACACGCGCGCCATCTGCCTGGCCCGCGAGACGTTGGCCCGCCACGACGGTCTGGCCGACTTCGCCTTCGCGATGCAGGGCCTGGGCTCCGGCGCCATCAGCCTCGCCGGCACGGCGGCGCAGCAGTCGCGCTACCTGCCGCGCGTGGCCAAGGGCGAAGCGATCGCCGCCTTTGCACTCTCGGAACCCGAGGCCGGCAGCGACGTCGCCGCGATGGCCTGCGCCGCCCGCGCCGACGGCGACCATTACGTCCTCGACGGCGAGAAGACGTGGATCTCGAACGGCGGCATCGCCGACCTCTACGTCGTCTTCGCGCGCACCGGTGCCGAGCCCAAGGGCTCGCGCGGCATCAGCGCCTTCATCGTCGACGCCGACGCACCGGGCTTCGAGATCGCCGAGCGCATCGACGTGATCGCGCCGCACCCGCTGGCCCGCCTGCGCTTTGCGAACTGCCGGGTACCGGCCTCGAACCGCATCGGCACCGAAGGCGAAGGCTTCAAGATCGCGATGCGAACGCTCGACGTGTTCCGCACCTCCGTTGCCGCCGCCGCGCTCGGCTTCGCCCGCTGCGCGTTCGACGAAGCCATGCACCGCGCCACCACGCGCCGCATGTTCGAAGGCGTGCTCGGCGACTTCCAGCTCACGCAGGCCAGGCTCGCGGACATGGCGACGACGATCGATTCGGCGGCGCTGCTCGTGTACCGCGCGGCGTGGATGCGCGACCAAGGGAAGAACGTGACGCGCGAAGCCGCGATGGCCAAGCTCGCCGCCACCGAAGGCGCGCAGCAGGTCATCGACGCCGCGGTGCAGATGTGGGGCGGGCAGGGCGTGCAGAGCGGCCAGACGGTCGAGCGCCTCTACCGCGAGATCCGCGCCCTGCGCATCTACGAAGGCGCGAGCGAGGTGCAGCAACTCATCATCGGCCGTGACCTGCTCAAGACACACCAGGCGAAGGAAACGACATGAACCACGCCATCCTCCCCGAAGGCTGGCCCCGTCCCAAGGGCTACGCCAACGGCGTGTCCGCGCGCGGCCGGCAGATCTACGTCGCCGGTCAGGTGGGTTGGGACCCGCAAGGCCTCTGGACCACCGACGACCTGGCCGAGCAGTCTCGCCTCGCCTTCCAGAACATCGCCGCCGTTCTGCACGCGGCCGGCGCGAAGCCCGAGCACATCACCCGCATGACCTGGTACGTGACCAGCAAGCGCGAGTACCTCGCTGCCGGCCGCGAGATCGGCCGCGCCTTCCGCGAGATCATCGGCGCGTACGACATCGCCATGACGGCGGTGGAGGTGACGGCGTTGATGGAAGATCGTGCCAAGGTCGAGATCGAAGTCACGGCCGTCATCCCCGAATAAGGACCACACCAACATGGCCAAGACTCCCAAAGCCTCCTTCCACTGGGACGATCCGCTCCTCCTTGAGCAGCAGCTCACCGACGACGAGCGCGCCGTGCGCCACGCCGCGGCCGCGTACTGCCAGGAGCAGCTCGCACCGCGCGTGCTCGACGCGTTCCGGAACGGCACCACCGACGTGGGCATCTTCAAGGAGATGGGCGAGCTCGGCCTGCTCGGCTCCACCATTCCCGAGCAGTACGGCGGCGGCGGCATGAACTACGTCTGCTACGGCGTCGTCGCCCGCGAGGTCGAGCGCGTCGACTCCGGCTACCGCTCGATGATGAGCGTGCAGTCGTCGCTG
>JAYVNL010000228.1:0-11787 GCA_043758495.1 Rhizobacter sp. | reverse complement strand
CGCTCGCCGCTGCCGGACCAGGGGCTCTGCGCGAGGTGGCCGGAGACGTCGTCGGCCCAGCGCCATTGGGCATGCGCGGAGTAGCGGGCGAACACGCTCTCGATGATCTGGATCGTGGTCTGCTCCTGCCAGACCTGGCTGCGCCGGCTGTGCGCGAGCAGTGCGATCCACGGCCGCAGGGTCAGCCGATAGCGGGCGAAGCCGCCGTCGGATTCCTCGGCGCTGGCGGCAAAGACGATGCCGGTGCGCGGCGACAGGCTGCCGTCGGCAAGCACGCATTGCAGCGTCGCCTTCTTGGCGAGGAAGGCACCGGTGTCGAGGCCAGCGTCGAGGCTCAGCGCCGACAGCTCGAGCGTCCACGGTCGGTCGAGCTCTTCGCGCAGGCTCCAGGCCTCGACCATCAAGGGCTCGACTTCGGCCGAGCCTTCGAGGCGGAATAGGCGGGTGTGGCTGTCGAAGAGCAAGCTGGCGAGCGACAGGGCGGAGGCGAAATCGAGGGCCATGCGTCAGTTCTTCTTCGGCGCCAGTGCCATCGGGCAGGCTTCGGCCTTGCCCCAGTAGCCGGCGCAGATTCGGCGCTTGCACTCGAAGGCCTCGATCGAGTCGTTCACGGCACGGGCTTCGCAGCGCTCGACGAGCTGCGCAATCGTCGGCCGCGGCGTCGCGACGACGGTGTCGCCGGAGAGGCGGGCGAGCATGGCGCTCAGCAGGGTCACGTCGGGGTCGCCCGACGGCAGCGCCGGCGCGGAGGCGTCGACGTTGGCCGGCACCGGCCGCGAGGTCGCACGCGTGGCCACGACGCGCGGCGGGACGGGCGCCGCAACGGCCGGTCCGACCGCCGGCTTGAGCGAAGCGACGGGCGGCGACATCGCCACCGTCGCGCGTGTCGGCGGCGCAACGGGCACCGGCGCAAATGGACGAGCGGTCGCCGGCCTTTGCTCTGCGATGGCGGTCCGCTCGATGCTCGCCGGCCCGGCCGATGGATCGAGGGCAGCGGGGGCCGCTGGATTCAATGCCGACGCAGATGCAGGTGCCGGTGCCGGTGCCGCCACGGCCTCCGCGGTCACTGCCGGCGCGGTGCTGGCATCGACGCTCCGGCTTTGCCGCGATGCCTCGATCAACCCAGGTGAGACGACGCTGCGCGACTGGTCCCATGCCCAATATCCCGCCGCCGAGACGACGCCCAACCCGAGCGCGAAAAGCCAGGTCGCACGCTGGCGCGCCAGTGGCTTCGGCCGACTCGCGCTCTTCGCATCGAGCGCGTCGAGCATGCGCATCGGCTGCGTCGGTACGTCGCCCGCCGCGGCCGATGCGGCAGCGCCGCCGAGCAGGCTCGGCTTGCCCTGCGGGTTGGGGCCCGGGGGGTGCGGCGTGTTCTCCGGAAGGGTCAAGTGCCGGCTCCAGTCATATACCCAGTTTAGGTCGTCGATGCCCTCCGCGGTGGTTCGGAAACCTCGCGTTTCCGGGGGATGCCGATCAAGCCGACGGGCGGGCATACTGCCGGCTCGCCTGGCTCCCATGATTCGACGATGCTGTTCCTGGTCGCCCTCTATTTCGTACTCGCCACGCTGGCCTTGGCGTTGCTGGTGTTGCCGCAGGCCCGGGCCCAGGCGCTCGCGTGGGCACAGCGGCTGGTCTCGAATGGCGCGGCGACGCGGCGGCTCGTCGCCGAGCGCGGCCAGCGCGGCGCCAGTCGCGCGGTCGGCAGCGTCAGCAGTGCCTCGCGCGCCGGCTTCGGCTGGTTCACGGCGCGGCGGCCGTGGATCCTGGGCACCGTGGCGCTCCTCGTCGCCGGGCCGCTGCTGGCGCTCGCGTTCGCGCTGCGCGGCTTCCTGTCGCTCGACGGCTACGACCACCGCGTCAGCCGCGGCGTCAACGACCAGGTGGCGATGCTGCTGCAGGGCGAGCAGCTGGTGCCGCCGCCGCCGCTGCCGCCTGAGCTCTTCATGACGGCCGAGGTCGAGCGCGTGATTCCGATGGCCCGGGTGGCCAGCCGGCAATGGGAGTTGCTCGACGGCGAGTTCCGCCAGCGCATGCTCGTCGTCTTCAAGCTGATGCGCGACCAGCACGGCATCGACATGGTGCTGCTCGAGGGCTATCGCAGTCCGGAGCGGCAGGCGCAACTGGCCGCACTCGGCGGCAGCGTCACCCGCGCCGGCGCCGGCGAGAGCTATCACCAGTACGGCATGGCCGCCGACTGCGCGTTCCTCCGCAACGGTCGCATCGTCATTGCCGAAAGCGACCCCTGGGTCGCGGCCGCCTATGAGCGCTACGGCGAAGTCGCTCGCTCGGTCGGCCTGACCTGGGGCGGTGGCTGGCGCAGCATCAAGGATCTCGGCCACATCGAGATGCACCGGGATGGCTTCGTTCCCGGCCGCGTCGGTGCAGCTGCGAAATCATGAGCCGGCCGTTCATCCTCGTCGGCGACAAGACCGATCACGGCGGTACCGTGATCCAAGGCAGCGGCGTGAGCGACGTCGGCGGCGTCGCCATCGCGCGCGTCGGCGACAAGGTGACGTGCCCGAAGCGAGGTCATCGCGGCACCACGACGATCGCCACCGGCGACCCGACCTGCATCATCGACGGCCAGCCCGCGGCCCGCCACGGCGACAAGACGGCGTGCGGCGCGACGCTGATTTCATCGCAGGCGACCAGCACCGATTGAGTGCCGAGCCGTCGTACGCGTCGGCCGGCGGGGATCGGCCATGAACCGGCTGGTCAAGGGCATCGCTCTCTTCGTCGCCATCGGCTGCGTCGTCTGGATCGCGGTGCTTTGGCGCTGGCAGGCGACGGCGCGCGACATGAGCACCGGCGATATCGTCGCCTACCTGTTCCTGCTCCCGGTCACGGTGTTCGTGGTCGTGCTGCTGAGCCGCTGGGCCTGGATCGGCGCGAACGAGCGTACCGCGCGCTTGGCTGAAGCCAGAGCAGCGGCCCCGGCTGCAGCCGCCGCACCGGCAGCGGGCGGCGACGAAGCCGAGCGTCATGCCACCGTACAGGTGCTGGCCGCCCATGTCGCGACGGCGGCGGGCAGCTCGCCGAGCGATCTCGTCAGTGCCGCACGCGACGGGGCACCGCGGCCCGGCCTCGACCCCGAACTTCGCGACGACGACGGTCTGCCGCTGCTGGCGGCGCGCATGGCCGACGGCGACGGCCGGGCGCTCGAGGCGGAGTCCGAGGCGCTCGTTGCAGCCGTCCATGCAGCGCACCCGGCATGGGCCGATCAGGTCGCTGCCGACACCGTCTGGCGGGCGCTGGCAATCCTGCGCGAGCCGCTGCTGCGGTCGGTCGACGTGCTGGCTCCGTGGGCGCCATTGCTGATACCCGAAGTGCCGCCGAAAACCGATGGCCGCGGCGAGCGCTGCGTCCGCGTCCTGCTCGGATGGCCATCGACGTGGACCGAGCACGAGCAGGAACTCGGCCGCGCCGTCGCCGCCGATTGGCTGGCGCAGCAGGGCGCCAACGTTCTGCCGGGAACACCGCTCACGATCAGTGCGCAGGCAGTCAGCGGCGAGGAACTGCTGCTTCAGGCCGACCGATTGATGCAGACGCTGGCGCGCGCCCAGCACGAAGAGCCGGTCATCGTCGCGGCCTGCCACAGCACGATCGGCAGCGCCGCCGTGGGCGAGCTCGAGGCCCAGGGTCTGCTCTATCACCCGCAGCGCCGACCGAAAGGGCGGATGCCGGCCGAAGCGGCGGCCGTGCTCGTCGTGGCCGGGCCGAAGTGGCCGGCTGCCGAAGATGCCGACGGGCCGCTGCCGCATCTGCATCGGCCCGCGCTGCTGCGTCGTGACAAGTCGATCGACGCGCCGGGTCGCGTCGGCCCGCAGACGGCGGTGGCGGCGATCCAGTCGGCGCTCGCCGCCGGCAGGGTGGAGGCGTCGGCCGTCGCCGGCCTGGTCGGCGATGCCGATCAGCACACCGAGCGCGCCGCCGAATTCTTCCAGGCCGCCGCCGAAACGCTGCCCGAGCTCGACGCCGGCGAGGACCTTTGCACGATCGGCCATGTGACCGGCGCGGTCGGCGGCGTCGGTGCCTTGCTCGTCGTAGCCTGCGCCGTCGAGCTCGCGCGTTCCGGCGAGAAGCCTTGCCTCGCCCTCGTGGTCGGTGACCCGCACGCCCGGCTCGCCTTGCTGGCCTTGCCCGGCCCTCCGGTGCCTGCCGTTGCGCCGACGGCTCCGGCATGAACGAGTTCCTCGTAGCAGCGTCGCGGCTGCGGCGAGAATGCCGCTCTGACCCCGTGCTCGCCTTGCCTCCCGTTGACTGAATGAATCGATTCTGGAGCTTCCTGACCGACCTGCGCGTGATCAGCGTGATCGGCTTCGCGGCGCTCGCCGCGTTCCTGTTCCTGGGTGCGAGCGCGCTCGAGGTCGCTGCCGTCTACGCGGGGATCGCGCTGGCGGTCGCACTGATCGTCTGGTTCGCGGTCTGGCTGGTCCGCAAGATCATCGCTGTGCGTGCGGCTCGACGCATCGAGGAAGCCATGGCCGACCCGGGCGAGCCCGGCCGGCGGGCGCCGCGCGGTGCCAGCAAGGACGAGGTCGACGCCATCGGCGATCGCATGCGCGAAGCCGTCAAGACCATCAAGACCTCGCGCCTCGGCGAAACCGCCGGCAGCGCCGCGCTCTACGAGCTGCCGTGGTACATCGTGATCGGCAACCCGGCCGCAGGAAAGAGCACCGCGGTCGTGAAGTCGGGGCTCAAGTTCCCGTTCGCCGACAAGGCTGGCAGCAGCGTCATCCAGGGCATCGGCGGCACCCGCAACTGCGACTGGTTTTTCACCAACGAAGGCATCCTGCTCGACACCGCCGGCCGCTATTCGGTGCACGAAGAAGACCGCAGCGAGTGGCTCGGCTTCCTCGCCCAGCTGAAGAAGCAGCGACCGCTGGCGCCGATCAACGGCATCGTCATCGCGACGAGCCTGGCCGAGCTGTCGCAGGCGCGGCCCGACACCGCGATCCTGCTTGCCAAGAATCTGCGCCAGCGCGTTCAGGAGCTGACCGAGACGCTCGAGGTCTTCGCGCCGGTCTACCTGATGTTCACGAAGGCCGACCTGATCTCGGGCTTCACCGAATTCTTCGAGGACCGCGACCGCGCCGAGCGCGAGAAGGTCTGGGGCGCGACGCTGCGCTACGACCCCGCCGCCAAGCTCGACGCGGTGGCCCAGTTCGACGAACACTTCGACGAGCTTTTCGACGGCCTGAAGGAGATGTCGGTCGCGCGCATGTCGCTCAACCGCGGCGCCACGTTGCCGCCCGGCGTGCTCACCTTCCCGCTCGAATTCGCGGCCATGAAGCCGGCGCTGCGCGCTTTCGTGGCAACGCTGTTCGAGGACAACCCGTACCAGTTCCCGCCGGTCTTCCGCGGCTTCTACTTTACGAGCGCGATGCAGGAGGGTGCGGCGACGAGCCGGGCCAGCGAGCACGTCGCCCGCCAGTTCGCGCTCAACGACCCCGGCGAGCGCGCGACGGCGATGGTCTCGGCCAACAACGGCTTCTTCCTGCACGAGCTGTTTTCGAAGGTGATTTTCGCCGACCGCAACCTTGTCAAGCAGTACATGAGCCGCGGTAAGCACCAGGCGCGAACGGTGGCATTCGCGGTCGCTGTGGTGGCGCTGGCGGCGGCGCTCGGCGGCTGGACCTGGTCGTATCTCGGCAACCGCCAGCTCATGGCCAATGTGCAGGCCGACCTCGACAAGGTCGTGCACGTGCAGAAGGACCGCGCCGATCTCGCTTCGCGCCTGGAGGCGCTCGAGGTCCTGCAGGACCGCATCGAGCAGCTCCAGGGCTACCGCGAAGGCCGGCCGCTCGCCATCAGCCTCGGCCTCTATCAGGGCGAGGCCATCGAGAGCAAGCTGCGCCAGGAGTACTTCTCCGGCGTGCGCCAGATCATGATCGAGCCGGTGGCGCAGGCGCTCGAAGGCTTCCTCGGTGAGGTCAACCAGAACGCAGCGCAACTGCAGCCCATGACACGGGCGCCGTCGTCGGCTGCGGCGCCACTCGGGCCGCCGCCACCGGCGTCGTCGCCGGCGCCGGCGATGTCGTCGGTCGGTCTTTTCGTGGAGGCGTCGCCCACCAACGTCGAAGACGCCTACAACGCGCTCAAGGCCTATCTCATGCTGGCCGACCGCGGCCACCTCGAGGCTGGCCACCTCACCGACCAGCTCACGCGCTTCTGGCGCGGTTGGCTGGAAAGCAACCGTGGCGCCATGCCGCGCGAGCAGATGATCCGGAGCGCCGAGCGCATGGTCGCGTTCACGATGGCCAACCTGCAGGACCCGGCCTACCCGCTGATCGCCGACAACCTCAGCGTCGTCGACACGACGCGCGAGAACCTGCGCCGGGTCTTTCGCGGCATGCCGGCGCGCGACCGCGTCTATGCCGACGTGAAGGCGCGGGCGGCGACGCGTTTCCCGCAGATGACAGTGGCGCGCATCGTCGGAGACATCGACCGCGAGCTCGTCGCCGGCAGCTACGCGATTCCAGGAACCTTCACGCGCGAGGCGTGGAACGGCTATGTCGAGAACGCGTTCAAGGAAGCCGCGACCAAGGAGCTGCAGAGCGCCGACTGGGTGTTGAAGATCGCCGCCCGCGACGACCTCACGCTCGAGGGCAGCCCGGAGCAGATTCGAAAGTCGCTGACCGACACCTACAAGGCCGAGTACGTGAAGGAGTGGCAGCGCTTCGTGCAGGGCATCTCGATCTCCGAGTTCGCCACCTTCGAGATCGCCGCCGAGCGCATGAACCGGCTTGGCGACCCGGTGCAGTCGCCGGTCCGCAAGATCATGCAGATGGTGTTCGACCAGACCTCGTGGGACAACCCGTCGTTGCTCAACGAGCGGCTGGCGACAGTGCAGAAGGGCGCACTCGAATGGCTCAAGCAGACGCTGCTCAGGCAGGCGCCGTCGAGCGTGGACGTGAAGCTCGACGTCAGCTCCGGGAAGACGGCTGAAATCCCGGTCGGCCCGATCGGCCGCGAGTTCGCCGGGCTCACACGCCTGATGATGTCGCGCGACAACTCGCCCACGCAGATGGCGAGCTACCTCGACCTGCTCTCGAAGCTGCGCAGCCGCTTCAACCTCATCAAGAACCAGGGCGACTCGGGGCCGGGCGCAAGGCAGCTGATGGCGGCCACGTTCTCGTCGAGCGGGTCGGAGCTGGCCGAGGCGCAGAAGTACGTCGACGAGCAGATGATGGTCAACATGTCCGACAGCGCCAAGGCGACGCTGCGGCCGCTGCTGGTGCGGCCGCTGGTCCAGGCGTTCGCGGTGATCGTCGGTCCGACCGAGACCGATGTGAACCGGGTCTGGGCGGCGCAGGTCCAGGAGCCGTATCAGCAGACGCTCGCGTCGAAGTACCCGTTCGACCCAGCCGCCAAGATCGAAGCCGGTCCGGCCGAGATCGCCAAGGTCTTCGGGCCCGACGGCTCGATCGCCAAGTTCACCAACGACACGCTCACGCCGCTGATCGTGCGCCGGGGCGACACGCTGCTGCCGAAGACCTGGGGCGACCTCGGCCTGCGCCTGAGGCCCGAATTCAAGGCCGGCTTCGCGAGCTGGGTGGCGCCGCTCGAAGGCGCAGCTGCGGGCGCGGGCACCGCTGCGGCGCCGAGTTCGTCGGCCTTCGTGTTCCAGATCCTTCCGCAAGGCTCGCCGGGCCTGCTCGAGTACACGATCGAGATCGACGGCCAGCGGCTGCGCTATCGAAACACCGCCGCCGACTGGACCCAGTTCGTGTCGCCGAACCCGGCCGCCGTTCCCGGCGTGCGGATCTCGGCGATCACCAACGACGGTCGCGCCGTCGACATCCTCAACGAGCCGGGCAACTTCGCCGTCAAGCGCATGGGTGATGCGGCCAAGACCCGGCAACTGCAGCCCAACCTCTACGAGATGTCCTGGTCGCAGGGCGGCAGCGTCGTCAACGTGCAGTTGCGGATGATCAGCATGCCCGGCGCTGCGCCAACGGCGAAGGCAGCGGGCGCGACCGCGCCGGTGGCATCGGCGGGGCTGCGCGGCATCCGCTTGCCGACGGTCGTGGTCGGCGCCGAGACGCCGGTACTGCCAGTGTCGACGGCGGCCTCGGGGGCGCGCACATGACGCGCCGCGCCATGGTGCCCCTGGCCTACTTCGGCAAGCTCCGCTCGCGCGGCGACTTTGTGCGCAGCGCCAGCCAGCCGACCCTCATCCGCACCCTCGATGACTGGCTGAGCCAGGGTATCGAGCTGATGTCTGCCGACCCGCGCTGGAAGGAGGTCTACGACCGCAGCCCGAACGCCTACTTCGCGTTCTTCTCGGCATCGAACCAGCGCGCGATCGCCGGTTATCTCGAGGCCAGCGCCGACGCGTCAGGGCGGCGCTTCCCGTTCGTGGTCGCGGGTGCCTTCGAGGTCGGCGAGCCGCTGGTCTTCCTGCAATGCGCGCCAATGGCGCTGACGCGCCTCTGGGCCCGCTTCGAGCAGGCCGCGCACGGCGCCTGCGGTGCCGAGGACGCCAGCGTCGTGCTCGCCGATATGGCCCAGGTCGAAGTCGAGCTCGACGTCGAGGCTGCGGCCTATGAGGCGAGCTTGCGCGACTTCGTCGAGCTGCAGACGATGGCCTCGCTCGAGAAGATGCTGCGCGACGCCGGCCATCCCATCGACCTCCGCCAGGCGTTGCTGGCGATCGGTCTTCTTCTGCAGCCAGTGCTCGGCAGCACTGGCGTGTCGCTGAAGAAGGGGTTGCGCCTGCCGTTGCCGACCGATCCGCTGTACCGGCCGCTGGTGGCGAGTTTCTGGCTCGAGCTAGTGGTGCCCTTCCTGCGCCGCCTCGACCTCGAGATTGCGCTCTTCCTGCCTCGCCTGGGTGCCACGCCGGCGCAGGCACTGGCGATCGGTTTCAGCGGCGGCTCGGCGGCGCATCTGCACGCGGTGCTCGATCCGGCGGCCGCGGCCGAGGCGTTCATCGACCCGTCGCCGGCCGAATGGGTCGAGGAGCAGGTGCGGCAGGACTATGCGGTGACCAAGCTCTCGAGTTATCTGGCGCAGCCGCAGCTGTCGTTGCGGCAAGCGATGGCCACGTTCCGCGAGACCTTCCTGGGCGAATGACGGTGCTGGCCAACTTGCGTGATGCGGTGTTCGCGGCTGCGCTGCTCATCGAGGCGACGCTGGCCGGCGCCGCGGTGCCGGCCACGCCGGCGCCCAGCCAGGTCGTCGTTTCCGGCACCGTGCCCGACGAGGCGACCCGGCAATCGGTGCTCACGAAAGCCCGCGAGGTGTTCGGCAACGAGCGCGTCGTCGACCAGCTCGGCGTCGGCAAGCTGATCGCCCCGCCGAACTGGACGACCTACCTGCAGGGCATCATTTCGCCCGACCTGAAGCAGGTGAGCCACGGCCAGATCAGCATCAGCGGCAACGTCATCGAGATCAAAGGCGAGGTCGGCAACGAGGCCGTTCGCCAGCAGATCGTGAGCGACATGTCGACGCGCCTGAACAAGACCTACACGGTGCGCAACAGCCTGCGCGTCGTCGCCGCGGGGCAGGAGCAGATCGACCTCGCGCTGGCCAGCCGCACCATCGAATTCGAGCCCGGCAACTCGAGCCTGACGCCGTCGGGCCGGCAGACGCTCGAGCTGCTGGCGCCGCTGCTGCTGCGCCTCGGCGGCCGCAATTTCGAGGTCACCGGCCACACCGACGGCATCGGCTCGCGGGCGCAGAACATCGCGCTCTCGGCCGCGCGCGCCGATGCGGTGAAGCTCTACCTCGTCGGCAAAGGCATTGGCGCCGAGCGGATCAACACCGCGGGCGCCGGACCCGACCGGCCGCTCGCCGGCAACGATACGGCCGACGGCCGCGCCCGCAACCGAAGGATCGAACTGCGCGTCGTGCAGTAGCGGCGCCGCCGCGCCGTGACGGCGCGGCGATGGGCCGCGATCTACTCCGCCGGCCGCTTGGCTGGCGCGATGCCGAGCAGCTCCTCGACCTGGCCGAGCACGCCTTCGTCCTTCACGACGGACCGCAGCCAGTCGTGCAGCGGCATCTCGCCCCACTGCGCGCCACGCTCGGCGAGGTAGGCGACCGGACTGTGCGGCTCGGTGCGACGAAAGAAGTCGGCGACGGCACGCAGCTGGCGAAGCGCATCGGCGCGGGAGCGGATGGCGCCGGTGCCGCCCGATGCGCCGGCGGCGGCATCGCCACCCACGGCGTCAACGTTGCCGGCCTGCGGGTCGGCTTCCTGCGCCAGCAAGCCGACACCATGGACGGCATCCGCGAGTGCCTGCCGTGCGCCGCCGAAGCCGGGGCCGTCGGCACCGAGGCGATCATCGGCGAGGGCTTTCAGGCGGTCGAGCGCCTGCAGGGCACGCTGCGCATCGGCGAGGTTGGTGGCGAAGAAGGGCGCGGGCGTCGCCCGTCGTGCTGCCGCGATCTGTTCGGGAAGGAGGGCAGGGGCTGCATTCGATGCATCGTCGGTCGGCTCCGGGACGCTGCGTGCATTGACCTGCGCCGTCGCCATGTCCTGCAGCGAGAAGCCGCGCGTGCCCTGGCGCAGCACGGGCAGCTGGCGGGCGAGGTCCTGCACCTGCGAGAGCAGCCAGCGCAGGTTGCCGCTGCGCTCCTCGGTGTCGCCATCGGCGTCGATGCGCGGGTAGAGCTCGGTCCAGTAGCGCTTGCAGAGACCATCGCAGAGCGTGAGGCCGTCGGCGAGGCCCGCGTAGCCGTTGAGGCGGGCATTGGCTTCCGTGAGCCAGGCTGCGACGCGCAGGTCCTTGCTGAGCCTCGCGAGCACGTCGGCGCACTTGGCTCGCACGCCGGCCCAGTCGGCGACCTTGAGGGCCGTGACCCACTCGCCTTGATCGAGCGTGGGATCGTCGGCGCGACGGAGGTCCTGGATGGCATCGAAGTCCGCCGAAAACGAGAGGTCGTCGCCACAGGGCGAGGCTTCGGAGATGGGCGCGAGCAGGGCGTCAAAGTCCATGGCGATGGCGTCGGTAACGCCCGGGATCAGGGTCGGGAATTCTAGGGTCGCAAATCAGCGCAGGACGACGAACCTGCCGTTGTCGATGGCGAGTGTCTTTGTCCCCGGCCCGTAGGCCGGGTGCTCGAGCCACGTCAATCTGAAGTTCGCGGGATCGTCGATGCCGCCGAGCACAACGCGCAGATCGGTGCCTTGGTCGGACTGCAGCACCATCGGCTTCAGGCAGCTCTGCACTTGAACGCGGTCGCGCAACTCGAGCTTGCGGGTTCCCGCCATCCATTCGACCAGCAGCAGGTAATCCTCGGTGCCGGCGCCGCAAAAGCCGAGCCCCTGCTTCGCGACGGAAGGGATCGCGACGCCGAGCAGGAGAAAAGTCCGGCCATGTTCGGCGAAGCCTCGCCCTGCGACAGCCATGAGCTGCGCCGCGCGACGCAGTTTGCTGGTCAACCGCCGATCGACGGCGACGGACTCGCCTCGTGACGACGGCGACGCCTGGGGTCGAGGCACGCGGCGGGCTCGCACGTGGCCGCCCTCCGCAGCGATGGCGATGGCCCCGAGTTCGGGCAAACGGAACGACGCAGACTCGGCGCGAGCCGCCGCAGGCGCGACCAGGATTGCGACGGCGACGAGGGCGACCTTGAGTCGCAGTTCCTTGATCGGCCGACCGGACTCGGCTTGCTTGATGAAGCCAATGATCTGCTCTTCGGTAAATCTGCTTTCTCTCATGTCCGTCATTCTCTTGGTCGAGCCGCTGCGTGTGCAGACCGGAGATGACGCCGGGATGGTTGACGCCCGAGTCCACCCCGGCCGAGAACGGCGGCATGTCGGCGCCGTTGTAG